>CAJWVY010000207.1 GCA_913048135.1 uncultured Verrucomicrobiales bacterium | reverse complement strand
CTGCACGGCTGCGTTGCTTCTGGGGCGCCTTCTGGGGCGCGACTGGCCGGCCACGCTGGATTTGGCCAATCGCCACGCGGCTTATGTGGCCAGCCAGCCCAGCGCCACGCCGGTCCTGCCGCCGGAAGTGTGGGCCGGGTACGGGTTGGGTTCGGTTTGAATCCCGATTTAATACGGTTGAGTTGGGCCGGAAAGGGCCAACGAAATGGGGTTGCTCCTCGGGCGGATGGGCCTAGTATTTCTTCACGGAGTTTTCAAATGATCAGACAGTGCACCGTTACAATTTTGTTAAGCCTCACCACGCTGGCGTGGGCGGCCGAGCCGCTGCCGGACAAGGTGGATTACAACCGCGACATCAAGCCGATCCTCTCGGATAATTGCTATGCCTGTCACGGGCCGGATGAAGAGCAGGTTAAGGGCGGTCTACGATTGGACTCGTTTGAGGCGGCCACTAAGGAATTGAAGAGCGGCGCGCGCGCGATTGTGCCGAAGGACACGGAGGAGAGCGAACTGGTGTACCGCGTGCACACGACCGATGCCGATGAACTCATGCCGCCGGCCGAGTCGAATAAAAGCCTGACCGCGCGCGAAAAGGCGTTGCTCAAGAAATGGGTAGCGCAGGGCGGGGAGTTTGCCAAGCACTGGGCTTATGTGGCACCGAAGAAAACAGCCGCGCCCAAGGTGGAGCAAAAAGGCTTCACGCGAAACGACATTGACCGCTTTATCCTGGCGCGACTCAAGGCGAATGGATTTGCGCCCGCGAAGGAGGCGGACCGTCGCGTATTGATCCGGCGTCTATCGTTTGACCTCACCGGCCTGCCGCCGACTTGGGCGGAGGTGGAGGCGTTTGTGAATGACAAATCGCCCGACGCCTACAGCAAGCTGGTCGATCGTCTCCTGGCCAGCCCGCATTATGGCGAACGCATGGCGGTGTACTGGCTAGACATGGTGCGCTTCGCCGACACCATCGGTTATCACTCGGACAATCACGAGACCAAGCCGCTCTATCGCGAGTACGTCATCAATTCTTTTAATGACAACAAAAAATACGACCTCTTCACGCGCGAACAAATTGCCGGCGACCTCATCAAGGATCGCACCGGCATGCAGCTCATTGCGTCCGGCTACAATCGCCTGAACATGAACACGCGCGAAGGTGGTTCGCAGCCCAAGGAGTACACCGCCAAATATCTCGCCGATCGTGTGCGCAACACCTCCACCGTGTGGATGGCCAGCACCCTCGGTTGCAGCGAATGCCACGATCACAAGTTCGATCCCTTCACAGCGAAGGATTTTTACAGCTTCGGCGCGTTCTTTGCCGACCTGCAGGAAACCCCCGTGGGCGCTCAGCGCGAGACTAAGGTGCCGTTGCCCAAGGACGAGGCCAAGATTGCCGGCATCAATGCGGAGATTGCCAAGCTCGAGCAGCAGCTCGCTGCCGTGGATATCAGTGCCGGTCAGGTGAAATGGGAGAAATCCCAGCAGGCAGCCGCGGCTAACGCGGTGGCCTTGAGCGATTGGAAACGCATCGGACCCTTTACTGCGGGGAATTTTGATGAAGCTCACGCCAAGGCGTTCGTCAATGAGAAGGCGGTGAACCTGAAAAAGGAACACGGCAAGCTCAAGTGGGTGGACGCAAAGAATTATGTGGACGGCAAAGTGCACACGCTCACCGGCGGAAACAGCGCGCATTATTTTTACCGCACCATCCAGTCCGACATCGCCCGGCAGCTCGAGCTGTCACTGGGCAGCGATGACAGCTTCCGCATCTGGCTCAATGGCCAGTTGGTGGCCGACAAAAAAATCAGCCGTGGCGTGGCGCCGGATCAGGACAAGGTGACGCTCAATCTCAAGTCCGGCGAAAACCAGCTGCTCTTCAAGATCGCCAATGGCAGCGGCGGCTACGGGGTTTATTTCAAGGCCAACCAGGTGACCCTGCCGCCGGCGGTGCTGGCCGCGTTGAAGGTTGAAAGCGGTAAACGCACGGCCGCACAGAAGAACGCCGTGACCGCGCACTACCGCACGCTGGCGCCGGAGCTGGCGGCGATCCGCCAAAAGATCACCGGCAAAAACGCCGAGAAAGATGCGGCTATCAACGCCAATCCCACCGCGCTCGTGTCCGTTTCGATGGCCACCCCGCGGATGGTGCGCGTGTTGCCGCGCGGCAACTGGCTGGATGATTCAGGCGATCAGGTTCAGCCGGCCGTGCCGGGATTCCTACAGTTTGGCCAAGCGCCCG
>CAJWVY010000206.1 GCA_913048135.1 uncultured Verrucomicrobiales bacterium | reverse complement strand
GGAGCGGGCGGAGCAGGGCGGTGAGCCCTTTATCGACCCCTATGCGCTGGAAGACCCCGGCGAGTTTTTTGCCGTGGCCACGGAAAGTTTTTTCGAATCCCCTGCGCATCTGCGCCAGGTGCTGCCGGCGCTGTACGAGCAGCTGAGTCTGTTTTACCGGCAGGATCCGGGCGCCTGAGTCAGTCCAGAAAGCGGTTTAACCGTTGTCGCAATTGTTCGTTCTCGCGGCGCAGGGTGTCGATTTCCTCAAGCAGTTCCAGGGCCAGGGCCACGCCGTGCAGCTGGATGGGGTTGATCAATGTGATCGTGCGTTTCCGGAGATCCACCTGAGATAGGCCCATGCCGAGATTGTACCCCTGCACCCAGAGAGTGTGTGTGCAGTAGAGGCGGTTTTGAAACACAAACAACCGGTAATCCTCCGTACGCCACGGCAGTTCGGGGAAGTTTTCAAACCTCACCTCGTAATGGGCCTCGGCCACGGCAAGAGATTCATCCAACCGGAAAAGTACGGCCTGTTGCGGGAGAAAACTCAGTGTCTGGTCGGCATTCCGCTCGGCTTGATCGTGCGGTTCGCAGCGGGCAAGCCCCCATACAGCTCCGGCGTGGGCCGCGAGGGACGGGTTGAAGATGCCGCCTCCAAACCGGTCATAATCCAGCGTCAGTCGTTGGCGGTTTGTAAATACCATCCGCGCGCATGGTTGGGGCAATCCGGACGGTTGGCAAGCCGCGAACTTCTTCCTCGCCTTAGGTTGTTGATTGTCATAAATTATCCAGCGTCATGATTGACCTGTTTGGCAAACGAGACAATGGCCGCACTCATTGCGATGGGTATTCGCGGCGGGATTTTCTGAAGATCGGCGGCATGGCCGCGGGCGGCCTGTCGCTGGGCCAGCTGCTGGAGTTGGAGGCCGCGCAAAAGACCGGCCGTTCCCACAAGGCGGTGATCAATATCTATCTGCCGGGTGGCCCGTCGCATTTGGATTTCTTCGATCTCAAGCCGGATGCGCCCAAGGAAATTCGCGGTGAGTTTAATCCGATCAAGACCAACGTGCCGGGCGTGGAAATCTGCGAGATGTTCCCGCGGCTGGCCACGATGGCCGATCAGTTTTCGATCATCCGTTCACTGGCCGACTCGGATGGTGCGCACGATTGTTACCAATGCATGACCGGCCGGCGCCAGAGCGAGAAGCGCAATGCGCCGCAGGGCGGCTGGCCAAGCTGGGGATCGTGGGTCTCCAAGCTGCAGCCCAACCACGGCGGCGTGCCGTCGAATGTGAGCTTGATGTATCCCACCGGCAACCGCACTTGGGGCGAGGCCGGCAAAGGCGGGTTCATTGGCGCGGCCCACACGCCGATGCAGTTGGTGCAAAAGGATCCGCTGGCCAAGCCGCAGAGCTTGGTGCTGGAGGGCATCAATCTCAACCGCCTTAACGACCGCGCCAGCCTGCTGCGTGGTATTGATCAATTCCGGCGTGATGCCGATGCCACCGGGCAGATCGGCGGGCTCGATGAGCATAACGCGCAGGCGTTGAGCATTCTTTCCAATGGCGGCCTGATGGATGCGCTGGATCTCTCGAAGGAAGATCCGCGCATTGCCGAGCGCTATGGTGTGAACATTCCCAAGTATCAGCGGGACGGCGCGCCGAAGATGATTCGTAATTTCCTCGTCGCCCGGCGTCTGGTGGAGGCCGGCGCCCGCGTGGTGACGCTGAATTACAGTCGCTGGGATTGGCATGGCGGCGATGGCTTGAACTTCCCGCGGTCGCGCGAGGAAATGCCGCTGCTCGACCAAGGCCTTTCCGCCTTGCTGACGGACCTCAAGGAACGCGGCTTGGACAAGGATGTGGCCGTGGTGATGTGGGGTGAATTCGGGCGCACACCCAAGATCAACAAGAACAACAGCCGCGACCACTGGCCGCGGGCGAACTTTGCGTTCCTCGCCGGCGGCGGCATGCGCCACGGTCAGGTCATCGGCGCGACCGACAAGCACGGCAATGAGCCGGTGGATCGTCCGGTGAAATTCCAGGAAGTGTTCGCCACGCTCTACAACAGCCTCGGCATCGATACCGCCACGGCCACCGTGCTCGATCCGCAGGGCCGGCCGCATTATCTCGTGGACAGCGGCATCAAGCCGTTGCCGGAATTGATCGGCTAGAATTATTCTCAAACCGGAGACACGGTGGCACAGGGTTTTTTCCCTGTGCCACCTTTGTTTCTGCGGGTAACGTTTCTCATGCGAATGCTTCTATGCGTTTTGGCCGTGGGCGCCGCGGTGCTCACTGGATGCCAATCCTCTCCATCCGTGCCGGCCAATGCCGTGCATGTGTTTATTCTGGCCGGTCAATCGAACATGGAAGGGCAGGGCGTGGTGGATATGGATCACCCGCGCTATTACAACGGCGGCAAGGGCAACCTGCTCCAGTCGATGGCGGCCACGCCGGAACGGTATGCGCACCTGAAGGATGCCGAGGGCAATTGGGTGGTGCGCGATGATGTGCACGTGCGGTTTCGCAACCGGCAGGGCGTGATGGCGGGGGGCCTGACGATCGGCTACACCGGATACGGCTCGATGGATAGTCGGCATCATATCGGGCCGGAACTGCAGATCGGCCATCGGTTGGGCGATGCGCTTGAGGCGCCAGTGTTACTCGTGAAAACCGCGTGGGGCGGTAAGAGTTTGTTCAAGAATTTCAGGCCGCCCAGTGCTGGTGGGGAGACGGGCGAGTTTTATACCAAGATGCTGGCGGAGGTAAACGAAGCGCTTGATGCGGTGCCGGAAGAGTTTCCTCAACTCGCCGGTCGCCCGCTGGTGGTACGCGGCTTTGTGTGGTTTCAGGGCTGGAACGACATGTACGACGAGGATGCCCGCGCGCAATACGAGGACAACCTCGTGCATCTCATCGGGGATGTGCGCGCGGAATACAACACGCCGCGTCTGCCAGTGATCATTGGTGAGCTTGGCAACGGCGGTCCGGAAG
>CAJWVY010000205.1 GCA_913048135.1 uncultured Verrucomicrobiales bacterium | reverse complement strand
TAGACTAATAACGTAGCCATAAAAACGATCGTTGATTTTTGCTGTTTCAAGCACGTTACTCTACACCTCACCATCTGAAAGTAAAGCAACCTTCATTTGGAGTGCCACGATCCTGATTGCTTTCTGTCATCACCCGTACGAAATCATGAACAGTTCACGCGCACAACAAACGATGTTCTCCGTGCCCCGATGGTTGTTGATTTTCGCGATCTTTATCATCGGTAGCACGTGCACGCCTAACGTGAACGCAACAACCTTCGAGCATTTTTTAAGTGTGCATTGTATTCGCTGTCATGGTCCTGATGCGGCTGAAGGTGATCTACGTATTGATATGCTTTCCCGAGACTTCAAAGCAATCGACGACGCACATCTCTGGGCTGAAATTCTTGAGCGTATTAATGCCGGGGAGATGCCACCACCAGAAGAACCACAGCCGACCGAAGATGAAATCGCGACGACGATCGAACAACTCGACAGCCACCTACGAGAAGGGCGGGCAGCGCGAATGGCTGCACGACCGGCAGTCTCGCATTACCGGCTCAGCCGACAGGAATACCAGAACACTGTCTATGATCTACTCGGCGTGCGCTATGATCCGGCCAAGCCGGGTGAGTTGAACGAAGATACCCTCTGGCACGGCTACGAGCGCATCGGTTCGCAGCTTTCCCTTTCGCCCTCGCACATGGACCGCTACTACCGCGCGGCAGAAATTGTGCTGGACCGCGCCTTTCCCGCCACCGTGGCCGAAGCCCGTAAGGTTCGCAAGACAGCCGCGGAGTTACGCTATGGCGGCGGGGAGAAACAACAGGAGGCCCTCGACCGGCTAGGCATCAAGCGGCCCCTGCGTTACCTGCTCTTTCCCGGGCGGGTGCAACCCGCCTTGTCCGGCAATTGGCTAGGACAAACCGGACCGGAACATAGTGGTCTCTACAAACTTCGACTGCAAGCCAGCGGTATCCGCCCGCCCGGTGGTCAGCCGGCGCACCTGAGCATTGGCAAACGCACTAGCGAAGAGACCGTGGACGGTCTGCTCGAATTGGACATCACGGCACCCGAAGACAAGCCGCAGGTGTATGAACTTGAAGTGTTTCTGGAGATGCCCACGCAACTGCATTTCGCCGTGGTGGCCACGGACGTGATCGACCGACGCGGCGGCGCGGCCTTTCGCAACGCCATCGCCAGCCGCAATGCCTACATCTTCACGCATAGCAGCGAGACCCTGCTTCTGAACCCCAACGCGCCACAGATGTTTGACGACAAGGGCAACGGCATTTTCTCCACGGTGATTCTGGACTGGGTGGAATGGGAAGGCCCGCTGGTGACCGACGCGGAGAAATCCCGCCGCCACGGCGTGCTGCCACCGGAGGATGCCTCGGCCGAAGTCGTCGCCGAACACCTGCAACGCTTTGCCGAACGCGCCTGGCGCCGGGCCGTGCAGCCGGAGGAGCTGAAGAATTATCTGGGCTCCTACCACGCGGCCATACAGGACGGCGAAAAACCGGCCACCGCCTATCGCATTGCCTTGCAGGGTGTGTTGACGTCGCGTCATTTCATATACCTCGTGGAAGGCGATCCCCAACCCCGCGAGCGCCTCACAGATCAGGAACTGGCTTCGCGGCTTTCATATTTCCTCTGGAGTTCCATGCCGGATGACGCGCTGTTCACCGCCGCCAAGGATGGTGCCCTAAAGGGCGATAACTTGAAACAGACGGTGAACCGGATGCTGTCGGATGACCGGATCAACCGTTTCATCGATGACTTCTCACGCCAATGGCTGCAACTGCATCGCGTGGGCATGTTTCCGCCGGACAAGAAACTCTACCCCGGCTATGATGATTGGCTCGAGATCAGCATGCGCAATGAGCCGGTCGAATATTTCCGCGAACTGCTCACCAAGAACCTCGCCATCGAGAGCCTGCTCGATTCGAACTGGACGATGGCCAACGCCCGACTCTGCGATTTCTACGGTCTGCCCGAGCCGAAGACCGGTGGTTTCCAGCGTGTGGCGCTCAAGCCCGAGGATCATCGGGGCGGTTTGCTGACGATGGGCGCCGTGCTCGGCCTCACTTCGGACGGCACTCGCCATCGCCCGGTGCATCGCGGTGTTTGGATTAGCGAAACCATCTTCAACAAAACCCCGCCGCCACCACCGGCCAATGTCGATCCCATCGAGCCCGTGCCACCCACCGGCAACAAGATCACCATCCGGCAGCGCATTGAGGCGCACGCCCAGAACGCCAACTGTGCGGCCTGCCATCGCACCATTGACCCGCTCGGACTGGCCTTTGATCAATACGACGCCATCGGCCAATGGCGCACCCACGAGCACGTGCCCACCGGCGTGGGGCCCAATCCGTTGGTGAATGCGTCGGGCATCATGCCCGATGGCCGGAAATTTGCGGACTCGGTCCAGTTCAAAAAACTGCTGTTGGAAGATCGCGACCAGATCGCGCGGGCCTTCATTGAGCACCTTTGTACCTACGCGCTCCGCCGGGTGCTGACGGTGGATGATCGCGATGACTTGGATTTGATTGCCGCTGAGGCCAAGAAAAACCAATACCGCGTGAAGGACATCGTCCGGGCCGTGGCTCAATCCGATTTAATCCGAAAACGTTAACCCAGAAAAAAGATCATGAGTAACCTTCAGACCCAATCCTGGCTAATCGACCGCCGCCACGCCCTCCGCGCGATGGGCACGTGTATCGCCCTGCCGATGCTCGAATGCATGATCCCGCTCAAGGCCAAGGAGAAAACCGAGACGCCGCGCCGCAGCGCCTTTATGTACCTCGCCAACGGCGTGCATTCACTGAATTACCAGATCACCAAGCCGGGCAAGGACTACACCTTCTCCCGTTCGCTTAAGCCGCTGGAGAAATTCCGCAACGTGATCACGCCGGTCAGCGGCCTACACCATCCCGGAAGTCTGGGGCACCACCACAACTGCATCGACATCTTCCTGACCGGCGCCAAGATCGGTGCGGCGCATCGCAACACCATCTCGGTGGATCAGCAAATAGCGCAGGTCAGCGGCCAGCACACGCGCTATCCCTCCATGGAAATCGCCCTGACTCAGGGTTCCCTCGCCTGGACCGCTGATGGCGTTCAATTGCCCGCGCAGCGCCGATGTAGCCAGATTTTCGCGTCCCTTTTCGAGGAAC
>CAJWVY010000204.1 GCA_913048135.1 uncultured Verrucomicrobiales bacterium | reverse complement strand
TACCGTATCAACTCTTCTGCGTCCAACGCCCGACCAATGACCAAACCAATGTCACGCGTGCCGCCGGTCACCACAGCGTTGGTCGGTGAAACGCACCCGAATGCGCGGAAAACTACGCGAGGATTTCCTTCACCACGCGTCCGTGTACATCGGTCAGTCGGAAATCGCGCCCGTCGTAACGGTAGGTGAGTTTTTCGTGGTCGAGGCCGAGTTGGTGCAGGATGGTGGCGTGCAGGTCGTGCATGTGCACCTTGCCGTCCACGGCGTGGTGGCCGTATTCGTCGGTGCCGCCATAGGCAAAGCCCTTCTTGAACCCGCCGCCGGCGAGGCATACGGTGAAGCCATCGGGGTTGTGATCGCGGCCGGTGCCCTTGTTTTGGGCATACGGCGTGCGGCCAAATTCGCTGCCCCACCAGACGATGGTATCATCTAGCAACCCACGCTGCTTGAGGTCGGTCAGCAACGCGCCGACCGGCTGGTCGGTGGCCTTAGCATGCTCCATGTGCTTGGGCATGTTGGAGTGCTGATCCCACGAGGGATTGTTGCCGTTGTCGGTGTAATTTACCTGAATGTAGCGCACCCCGGCTTCGCTCAGGCGCCGGGCCATCAGGCAGTAACGGCCAAAGTTATCGGTCGGCTGCTGGTTGATCCCGTACATCTCCAGCGTCTTGGAATCTTCATCAGCCAGATCGAGAATCTCCGGCGCGTTGTTTTGCATGCGCCACGCCAGCTCGAAGGAGCCGATCACCGCATCAAGTTCGTCATCGCCGGGGCGGCGTTTGGCTTGTTCGGCGTTGATGGCGCGCAACAGGTCAAACTGTCGGGCCTGCGCCTTGGGATCCGTGCTGGATGCCGTGATATTTTTGATCGTGGCATCCTTGGCCGGAATGCCGGCGCGGCCCAGTGGGGTGCCCTGATAGGCTGCGGGTAAGAAGGCGTTGCTGTAATTGCGCGGACCGCCATTGCCCATCGAGGGGCCGATGCTCACGAAGCCTGGCAGATTTTCATTCTCGGTGCCAAGACCGTAATTGACCCACGCCCCCATGCTCGGGCGAATGAGATTGATCGTGCCCGAGTGCATGAACAGCGTGCTCGGGCCGTGCGCCACGCCCTCAGTGTGCATGCCCTTGAGCAGGCAGAGATCATCCACATGCTGGGCCATGTGCGGGAACAGCTCGCTCACTAGCTGGCCGCATTGGCCGTAATTCTGGAAATCCCATAGTGGCTTCTTGACGCGGTGCTCTACGATCTTGCGCGTCTTGGCCAGCGTCCGCGCGTCATCGAAGCGCACCATTTTGCCGTCATCATCAAAGAGCTTCTGCTTGTAATCGAACGAATCCACATGGCTCACGCCGCCGGCCATGAAGAGAAAAATCACGCGCTTCGCCTTGGGCGCATGATGCACCAGCTTGGGGGCCAGCGGATTATCCGCCGCCGCCACCCGATGCGCCATCGCCCCCGCGGCCATCGCCCCAAAGCCACAGGCCATGGATTGCAGGGCGCTGCGGCGCGAAAACAGGTTGGGATTCATACTATGCATCTGCAGGAATAGACGTTCAAAAAGTCCCCTTTATTCTAGGGGTTAACCGCTGTTTGGCAAGCCCATTGGCGAGCTGGAATTTTAGCGGGTAAACTTGATGGTGCGTTCGGTTGCGGAAGCAGGGAGATGGATGGCCGCAGCTTTGAGGTTGGCGCGGTGGATGGGGACGTTGGTGCCGTCAATGCTGGCCTCCCATGTGGAATCCACGGTGTTGTTGATGAGCAAGACCGTGGCGAAATCGGTGGGTGGCAGGGTTAGGGTCGCGTGGTCGTCATCGTGTTGAGTCAGTGTGAGGGCAGCCAGATCTTCGGTTCGCGCGGGATGTTCCGGAGCGGTCAGGGATTTACCGTGCAATGCCACCTGGAGAGCTGGAATAAAGCCGGGGCTATAGACGAGCTGGGCGGCAGCTTCGGCGGTGAGGCCTGAGCGCCAGTCGGCATAGAGTTTGACGCGCGGCAGTGCGCCCTTGAACACCACGAGGGTTAGCGGGCCTTCGGGGGCCGTGCGAAGTTTCAGTCCGGTTACTTCCGAACGGGCGTCCACCTCAAATGAAACGGCGCTTTCAAAACGGCGCTTCACTGGATCCAAAACGGCGTTCAGCGCGTTGATGTAAACGGGGCGGAATGGATTGGGGAATTTGGTGCGGATGGTGTTGCTGGTATGCTGGTTGCCGGTTTGGCAAAGCAGATAACGTGTGCCGGTGAGTTCCCAGTAGCGAAGGATTTGGTCGTGCTCACTGGGAACATCGGTGGGGTCAGTCACGAGAATGCCGGATTGCCGAAGCGCATCATCCAGCCCTTGGGTAGCCAGCTCCCGGATCAGTTGGATTTGGTCCCGCGAATGCAGTTGCTGCAGGCGTTGGTTGGCGATCTGATAGGTGGCCTGGAGAACTTCGGGGTCTCCTTCACTATCCATGATCGCCTGACTCCCCGCCATTTGGCTGAAGTGTTCGATCACTTGGGGCGAAGCCTGTTGAGGTCCTCCGATCATCTCCTTGGCGGTATTGATGAAGGCGGCCAGTTGTTCCGCCGAGTCATACCCCATCATGTCTTCCATGAAACGGGTGGCGAGTTGATACGCTCGGGGGCTCTCAAATTGTTGCGGATCCAATTTCACCGGGGCAAAACATTGATCGGCAACGAAGGTATCCAGAGAATGAAAGGATTCGAGAACAGCTAGCCGGTCCGTGCCATTGGTGATGGCGGCGGCAACGTGCGGTGGTGTGCCCCAATCAAATAGGGGCTCTCGGGGTGGTTCGGGATCGGTTTTGAAAAAAAGGATCAATGTGACCAACAGCAACACCACAGCCAGCACACCTTTGTAGATGAGCGTCTTGCCGGAGGAGCGGGTCGTGTCGTCCATGCGGGGGGAACTACCAGATTCCATGCCTCGAAGAAAGCTTTTGCTCATGGCGAGAGATCTCTACAATGCGCACATGAAAACGGTTTGGGTTTTCGGATTGATTTTACACACGGCCCTCATCGCCGCGCAGGTGGAGGAGAAACCCTTGCCTGTGCCAACCGAAGGGCGCACGGGATATCTCCGCCTCACCCCACAGCAAACAGGATTGTCGCCCAAGGGCATTTATCGACCGCTTGAGAATGTGCCAATTCGGGAGACCGGCCATTCCGGCTTGGCGGCCGGCGATGTGAATGGCGATGGCCTCGTGGATCTCTTCGTGTGCGGCATGGAAGAGGCCAATGCGTTGTACCTGAACCGTGGGAATTGGAAATTTGAGGACGTGGCTGAATCGGCCGGCGTGGCCTGTCGCGGCTGGCGGCTCAGCGGGGCGGTGTTGGTGGATGTGGATGGCGACGGCGATTTGGATCTGGCGCTGACTTCACTGCTCGATGGTCGGAATTTCATGTATCTCAATGATGGCAAGGGTCGTTTCCGTGATGTCACC
>CAJWVY010000203.1 GCA_913048135.1 uncultured Verrucomicrobiales bacterium | reverse complement strand
CGCCCGAGCAGAAAATCACCAACACCCGCTTTGCTTTCGCAGGGAAATGTGCCTGCCGCGCGGCAAATGGTTTGGTCGGATCAATCTTCGGCCGGGTAGGAATATCGTTCGCCAGCGCCCCTTCCCGCGCCAGCAAGCTGGCTAAGGCAATCCCGCCCAGCCCTTGGCCGGTGTTGCTGAGAAACTGTCTGCGATTAAGAAGAGGGTTCATGGCACAAATAGAAATTCATTTGAATTCAGCATTGCCCGCGTGAAGGCAGGGAGGCTTTCGGCTTTGATGAACGCGGTAGCGTCCATTAATTCTGAGTCGTTGGGCGGGCGGTTGAAGCAGAGGGTAAAGGCACGGATGATTTGTTGGTGGAGATCTTCGCCGGCGTCATTTTGTAGGCGCTTGGCAAATAGGCCGGCCTGTTGCATGACGAACGAGCTGTTGAGGAGGTTCAGCGCCTGAAGTGGGGTGGTGGAGCGGCTGCGTTTGGGCACGCCTTGGCTGGCATCCGGGCAGTCGAAGGCACCGAACACACTTTCCTGTTCCTGCCGGACCTTGGTCATGTACACCATCCGTCGCCAGTCGGCGGGGCCATAATTTTTCTTAGGAAAAAAGTGTCGGACATTTTCCATCTGCACTTCAAATCCGCTGAAGCCCGGGCCGCCCATTTTCAAATCCAGCACGCCGCTCGCGTGCAGCATTGAATCGCGGATGGCCTCGGCTTCCAGTCGGCGGGTGGGGAAGCGCCAGAGCAACCGGCTGGCGGCGTCGATTTTCAGGGCCTTGGCGTGGGGGCGGCTGCTTTGTTGCCAGGTCTGCGTGAGGAGTATGCGGCGGTGCAGTTTCTTGAGTGACCAGCCGTCGGACACAAAGGTGGACGCGAGCCAGTCGAGCAGTTGGGGATGCGTCGGAGCCACGCCGTTGCGGCCGAAATCGTTGGGCGTATCGACCAGCCCGGCGCCGAAGTGATGCTGCCAGATGCGGTTGACGATCACGCGCCGCGCAAGCGGGTTGGTGTCGCTTACGATCCAGTCGGCCAAGGCGAGCCGGCGTTTTTGCTCGGAGGTCTTCGCGTCAATCTTCAGCGACACAAACTTGGCTAAGGCCCCCGGCCTGACGGCGTCGCGCGGGGACTCCGGATCGCCGCGATAAAACAACCTCGTCGGTCCCGGTTGAGCGAACGTACCGACGTACGCCTTGGTGCTGTTCTGCAGAATCTTGAGTTGCTGTTCGGTCTGTTGCAGTTCCGCCAACAGCTGCTGGCCGCGCTCGGCCTTCGCCTTCGGTAGGTTGTCGAATGCATAAACCGGCTTGGCCGGTTGGCCGCTCTTGAACGGTTGACGATCCGCCGAACTGGCGATCGTCTTCCATTCGCCTTCCTTCAGGCCGACTTCGATGCGGTAGCCGATCGGCACGCGATCCCCGTATTTTCCCTGTCGATCGCGCGCCCATTCGATTCGGTCGATACGCGCCGGCGCGGCCAGTTCGATCTGCACCCAGCCGGTATTGCCGGCGGCGATCCAGCTTTTGGCATTGCCGTATTGGCCGTCGTTGATGTGCGCGAGCTTGTGCAGCGGATGTTTAAAATCCCCTCCCGAACTCGCCTTGGCGCCTTGGCTGGCGAGCGCGAGATTTTTGTCGCCGGAAAAAATTTCCAGCTCATCAATGCACGGCTGGCTGGAGGTGCTGCGAGTGATGGTAAAGCGCACAAACCGCGCCTCCACGGCAGGGAACGGATCGATGTTATGCTTGGCCGTCACCGCCGGTCGTTTGCCTTGGCCGGCCGGTGCGATGAACTTGGCCAGCTGGGTTTTCAATTCCCCAACCCGCTGTTGCATGGCGGTGGTCTTGGCCTTGGCGGCGTCGTTGAGCGGCAGATTGCGATCGGCGTGTTTCACGCCTTCGAAGATGCCCTTGAGCGCGTAGTAATCCTGCTGCGAAATGGGATCGAACTTGTGATTGTGACAACGCGCGCAACCGGTGGTGAGCCCTAGGAACACCGTGCCGGTGGTGTTGATCATGTCGTCCAGTTCATTGGCGCGCTGCATGCGGCCGAGTTCGGGCGATTGCCCTTTCACGATGTCGTGCGGCCCAGCGACCAGAAAGCCCGTACCGATGGGTTCGCCCAGCGCATCGCCGGCCAGTTGCTCGCGCACAAATTGGTTGTATGGCTTGTCTTCATTGAGCGCGCGGATCACCCAGTCGCGGTAGGGCCACGCGTGGATACGTTCGCGGTTCGTTTCGAATCCGTGCGATTCCCCAAAGCGCACAAGATCCAGCCAATGCGTCGCCCATCGCTCGCCATAACGCGGGCTGGCCAACACCTTGTCGACCAGCTTGGGGTACGCGTCGCGCGCGGCATCATTGACAAAAGCCTCCACCTCTTCCGGCGACGGCGGCAGCCCGTGCATCACCAGATACAACCGCCGAATCAGCGTGCGCTTGTCCGCGCGCGGATTGAACTCCAACCCCTTCGCCTCCAGCCGAACTTTCACGAAGGCATCGATCGGATGCATAAACCGCGGCGAGCCCGGCCACGTAATTTTCTTGAACGCCCAGTGATCCATCCGATCCACCGCCTTCGCGCCGACGTCTTCGGGCCAGTCCGCGCCCTGATCGATCCACGCCCGGATGAGGCCAACGGTCTTGGCGTTGAAGGGATCGCCCTTGGGCGGCATCACGATTTCCTCGTCCAGTCCAGAAATGAAATGGATCAACGGACTTTTGGCGCTGTTACCGGGAATGATGGCTTCTCCCATCTCGCCACCTTCGAGAGCCAATTCGGCGATGTCGATACGGTAGCCGCTCTTTTGCTGATCGGGGCCATGGCACTTCACGCAGTGCTCTTGAAAGAGGGGCCAGATTTCCTTTTTGAAATCAACCACTTGCTTGGCAGGCGGCGGCAGTTCCTCCAAGTCGATGGCGAACGCCCACAGGCCGGCGGTTAAACCGGCGAACAGTAGAGTGCGGGCACGGCCGTTCATACCCTTCATTCTGCTGCAGGGCAGTGAGGCGTCAAGGCAACAGTTGCTTGTGGTCGTCGTTGTACCGCGTTTGTCTGCGGTGTTGAACTCAGCCCTCCCAGCTATGGCCGTCCCAATCGCGGGTGCGGTTCAGGAAGTTGCATACGCCGTCGGTGAAGCAGGTGAGTAGCGTCTCGCCTTTCTCGGCGGTGGCGGCGGCGGGCGTGCCGATGTGGCCGGGCTTGCTACGATCGGGCATCGTCCAGCCGCGCGTGGCGGAGGGGAAGGCCTCGCCAAAGGGCACCTCGGGAACGGCCTGGTGATCGCCCACCAGCTCGGGTCGGATGACTAACATCATCGAGGTTTCCCATTCGCCGGCGTGGCCCATTTGCGTTTGCACAAAATCATCGCGCGCGGCGTTCGGATCACCGTTTTCCCAGTAGGTGGTGGAGAGCAGTAACAGATCGGATCGGTCGCGCAGCTTTTGCCGCAGCTCAAACACCACCTGCGCGCCGGG
>CAJWVY010000202.1 GCA_913048135.1 uncultured Verrucomicrobiales bacterium | reverse complement strand
GTTTGGATTGTCATGATGCGGATACGCAGAAGGGTGAGGTGCGGTTGGATGCGTTTGCGGGCATGGCGTTGCAGCCGCGGTTGGATTTGTTGAACCGTGTGCAGGAGCAGTTGTTCCTGAAGGACATGCCGCCGGCCAAGCGGAAGAAACAGCCGTCGGAGGCGGAACGGGCGGCGCTGGCCGGCTGGGTGTCCGGTGAATTGCGCAGGCACGGGGCGTCCAAGTTGGAGGAGAAACTGCGCTATCCGAGCTACGGCAATTACGTGGATCACGACCGGCTCTTCAGCGGCGAGGTGAAGGAGAAGCCGTGGTCGCCGGCGCGGCGCTGGCTGGTGAGCCCGCAAATTTTTCATGAGCGCGTGATGGATGTCTTCCGCTTGGAAGGACGCGAGCGAATCGGCTTTGCCACGCGGAATTTTTTCGGGGTCACCAATCCGTTCATGCTGCCGGACCATTCCGGTGTGCGCGATTACGATCTCACCTCGCTGGATGGCGGGCATCTGCTGGTGATGCTCACCAACGCCAAGTGGATTGCCGGCAAACAGATTTTCGCCGCGCGGCTCAAGACGCCGGAGAAGGATGCGCTGATGGCGGCGTTGAACTCGCAGGACCGTTGGTATCCCCGGGAAACCCCGGCGGCATTCGAGGTGATTGTGTTGAAGGAAGGGGCACCGACGGAGGCGGAGATGGTGGCCGCGATTCAGCATCAGTTCGATTGCGTGCTGCGCCGGGAAGCGACGGCGGCTGAGGTTGGGAAATACCTTGGCCTGCTGCAATCCTCCATCAAGCTCGGCGGCAACATCGCCGGTCTGCAGCAGATGCTGACGACGGTGTTGTTGGAATCGGAATTCCTGTACCGCATGGAGTTTGGCGGCCGACCGGCCGATGCGTTTGGCCGGCAGCAATTGACGCCGCGCGAAGCGGCCCGCGCCATTGCCTATGCGCTGGGGGATCGTGGGCCGGATGCCATTCTTCGGCAGGCAGCCGAGGACGGGAAACTTTCCACCAAGGAGGATTTTGAACGCGAAGTGACGCGGTTGCTGGAGAACGATACCCAGTTTGCCGGGCCGGTGGATCCCAGTCTCAACGGAAAAAATATGCGCACGCATGAGAGCAAGCATCCCAAGCAGGTGCGGTTCTTCCGGGAATTCTTTGGGTACCCCAACGCCGTGAAGATTTTTAAGGACGTGCCGCGCAGTGACGGCTATTGGCAAAACCCCTCCCGCGGCACGGCCGGCACACCGGGCTTTCTCGTCAAGGAAGCGGACCGGATTGTCGATCGGCATCTCGAGCAGGATCAGGATGTCTTCCGGCGGTTGCTGACCACGGAGGATTATTTCGTGTATCACAACAAGGACAACGAGGCCGGCCGCAAGGTGATCGAGGAATGGACGGAAGTGTACCACCACTTCAAGGACCTGGATTGGAAGGCGAATCCGGAAAAGGTGCTCGAGGATAATCTGGATTACCTGAAGACCAAGAAATCAGTTCGCTTCGCTGGTGCCAAATCGAAGCGCGACTTCATGCGCCACATGTATTTCTGGGGGGAAACGATTGGCAAAGGCCGCACGCCGTTTACCACGCCGTCATTTGCGCACGGGTACCACTACAATCACTCTGTCTTCTACAGCCTGCCGCCCACGCCGAACCCGTTTCGTTACGGCGGTGTGGAGAATAAAAATTACAAGGGCTTGGATGACGCGGAGTTCTGGGATTACCCCGTCGAGCAACCGTTTCAAATCCAACACCGCAAAGGCCTGCTCACGCATCCGGCCTGGCTGATTGCGCACTCCTCCAACTTCCACACCGACCCCATCAAGCGCGGCCGCTGGATTCGCGAAAAGCTTCTGGCCGGCCGCGTGCCCGATGTGCCGATCACCGTCGATGCCCAAGTGCCGGAAGATCCGCACAAGACCTTTCGCGAACGGGTCGAAACCGTCACCCACAAAGCCGAATGCCTGAAGTGCCATCAGCACATGAACCCGCTGGGGCTGCCTTTCGAGGTGTTCGATGATTTCGGCCGCTACCGCCTCGATGAACCTCTGGAGTACGAGGAACATATCCTCGCCAATCCCACCAAGAAAAACGGCTCCACCACCTACAAGACCAAACCGGTCAGCACCCTTGGCGAACTCGTCGGTACCGGCGATGCCAAGCTCGATGGCAAGGTGCGCGATCCCTTTGACCTCATCAACCGCCTCGCCCAATCCGAGCGCGTGCGACAAAGCATCATCCGGCATGCCTTCCGTTTTTACATGGGCCGCAACGAAATGTTGTCCGACTCGCAAACTCTTATCGAGGCCGATCGCGCCTACGTCCAGCACGGCGGCAGCTTCAAAGCCGTCATCGTTTCGCTTTTATCTTCGGACTCTTTCCGTTACCGTAAATCGAGCAAGGAGCAGCCATGAACAACCGTAGAGATTTCCTGAAGCAATCCCTCCTTGGCGCCGGCGCCATGGCGTTGATGAATGCGCCGCAGCTGGCCGCCGCCAACGGCAAACCGCCCACGCGGTTTATTTTCATGCACCGCGGCAACGGCCTGTGGCCGCGCGTGTGCGTGCCGCCTCCTCCCTCAGCCGCCCGCACAGCGCCCCCGTGATCGCCTTGAACCTCGCGTGGATCGCCTGCACCGCCGCGTACACGCCCCCGTCGGAGAGTAAGCGATCCGGCGGGGACCTTCGCATCGCGGCGCGAAAGTCGAGCGCGAGTTGGAGCGCGTCGTCGACGGATGTTCGCAGCGGAGCGTCTCTGGCCGAGAGCAGACACGCGTCGTGGGCGTCCGTGGCGTAGGCCACGATCGCGTCTCTGAGTTGGTACAGGTCCGAGGGTTTCGGTTCGCGCGTTCCGGCTCTGCGAAGGGCGGCGTGGAGCGCAGCCGGCGCGGCGCCGTCGGCTCCTCGAGGCGCATCGCTTTGCGCCCCTGTGCGATGTGATTGAATCCCTCCGGATCGGAAAAAGGCTTGTTGAGCGAATGGTTGACGCCCTGGGCGCCTAGATTGGCGAGGTAGGCGCGCTCGGCGTCTGTGGGCATCATGGGGTCTCCGGTCGGCGCATCGCCCTAGGATAGCTGGCGATCGGCCTCAAGCCCCGGCGTGTTATCGCAGGGTGAGCCGATAACTGAGCCGGCCGGTTTGGCCGGGTGCCGCCTGCGCCAGTGGCCAGCGTATATGCGTGACATCGGCCGGGACGGCGCGGCGCACGCCGCCCAGAGGGGTTGGCAACCACAAGTCTTCAAGCCGTCCCCAATGCGCACCGCCATCGACCGAAATCTGCATCACCGGATCATCGAGGTCGGGTTCCGATCCATTCGGGACGGGGCGCGTGATGGCGACGTTGCGCAGCGGCGCTGGTCCGTCATTGCGCCAGTCGAGAATGACGATCAACTGGTCGCCGCGCATCGGCCTGTCGGCAGTGGCGATTATGCGGCGTGGGCGGCCATTGATGTCCGTGGCAACCCGCTCGACGAAGGTTTGGCTTGTCAGCCGCAGGGGCGGGTGCGCCGAAGCGGG
>CAJWVY010000201.1 GCA_913048135.1 uncultured Verrucomicrobiales bacterium | reverse complement strand
TTCGGGCCGCCCGCGCCAAAGGGTTCCACCTCCTGCCCTGCCTGCCGCATGGCCTCCAGCAATTCGACCGCCAACGTGTCCCCGCTGGTTTCGCCGACCATGAACATCACGCGGCTCATGAAGTTTCCAGCGCCTGAATCTGCCGGGTGATTTCCAGAGCCACCTCTAACGCCTGCCGACCGGCCTCGCCGCTGACTTTGGGCGTTTGCCGTTCACGCACGCATTCCACAAAATGCTGCAGCTCCAGCTTCAACGGTTCGTCCTTCGCAATGGGCACCGGTTCGCGCACAACCTTTTTGCCGCCGAATTCACTGACGATGGCGCTGTCCTTGGCGTGCAGAAGCTTCTGCCACAGGCTGGACTCCTCCGCGCCGTCCGCCGCGATCCGGTAAATGTAGCCCTCCTGTTTCTGGTAATCCAACGACACATAGCTGGTGGTTTCCCCGCCACTGAACACGCGGATCTTTCGCATGCGCTCAGGGCTCACACGACTGACCGTCAGATTTGCCACGCATCCGTTTTCAAACTTTAGCCGCGCATTGGCGATATCCTCGCTCGCGCTCAAGACCGGCACGCCAACGCCATCGACTTCTTTCACCGGCGAATCCACAAACGCCAGCACGATATCCAGATCATGAATCATCAGATCCAGCACCACACCGATATCCATGCTGCGCGCCGGATACGGCGAGAGCCGGTGAGTTTCAATAAAGCGCGGTTCCTTGGCCACGGACTGCAGGTAATCAAAGACCGGATTGAAGCGCTCCACATGACCAACCTGCAACACGCGATCGTTTTCCTGCGCCAACTGCACCAACTCAGCCGCCTGATCGGCCTCGTCCGTGATCGGTTTCTCCACCAACACATGACAGCCGGCCTTGAGAAATTTGCTGGCCAGTTCATGATGCGTCACCGTCGGCGTCACAATACTCACGCCATCGGCCTGTTCCAGCGCGGCTTCCATGGATTCCAGCGCGCGAACGCCATTCTTTTCGGCAATCTCCCGGGCCCGTTCGAGATTGGGATCATACAGCCCCACGAACTCCACATCGCCCGCCTGCTCCATCTCGGCATAAATCCGGGCATGATGTTGGCCCAAGCCCCCGACGCCCAGCACGGCCACTTTCACAACATCCGACACGCCGGGAAGGGTCGCCATTCTGGCCGCTTGGTTCAAGGTTAACCTTGAACCCGCGCCCGCAACCCGTACGCTGCGCCCGTGAAAATCACCGTGCTTGGACCCGGCGCCTGGGGCACTGCCCTAGCCAAGATCGCTCATGAGGGCGGTCACGCGGTGACGCTTTGGGGCCGCCCTGAAAGACTCACAGCCATCAACGCGGCCAACGAAAATACCGATTACCTTCCCGGCATCGCACTACCCTCAGACTGGACGCTCGAGCCCGATTTCACTACCGCCCTTTCACAGGCCGAAGGAGTTATCCTTGCCGTGCCTTCTAGTTCCTTCAACGAAATCACTAAGCAGCTTGGCGATTTCAAAGGCATCGCCGTGTCTGTCACCAAGGGCATTGAACACCAAACCGGCCGGACCATGGGCGGCCTTATTGAGGCCGACGCGCCCAACGCAACTCCCGTCGCCTTATCCGGACCTTCACTCGCCGCCGAAGTGGCCCGCGGCATCCCCACAGCCTTGGTGTGTGCCAGCGAAAACGTAACCGCCGCCAAGACGGTTCAAGACTGGTTCCATCGTCCCACCCTTCGCATGTACACCAGCACGGATGTACTCGGGGTGGAACTGGGCGGCGCCCTGAAAAATGTCATGGCCATTGCCGCAGGGGTTTGTGACGGCCTAAAATTGGGCGATAATGCTAAGGCGGCCTTGATCACGCGCGGCCTCAACGAAATGCGCCGACTAGGAACGGCGGCTGGTGCACTCCCCGAGACATTCTCCGGTCTCAGCGGCATGGGCGACTTAACAGTAACCTGTTTTTCCAGGCAAAGCCGCAACCGAACACTGGGTGATCGCATCGCACGTGGTGAATCGCTGGAAACCGTATTGGCATCCGCAACTGCCGAAGGTTATCCGACATCGCGTTCCGCCAAGGCGCTGGCGGCGCGCCTGGAAGTATCGACGCCGATCATTGATGAAGTCTACGCGATGCTCTACGAGGGGAAAGACGTCCATCAGGCGGTAAACGACCTACTCACCCGCAATCCGAGGGCTGAGGCTTAAAGGCGCTCGTCGATCAACGCCATCAGATCGGCGTACTCCTCCACCGCCGGAAATTGCGGAAACTCCGCCTTCACGTTATCAGGCGACCGAAACAGGATCCCATGATCCGCGGCGCCCAGCATGGTAGTGTCATTATACGAATCCCCAGCGGCAATGATCTTGAAGTTCAATGACCGAAAAGCCTCCACACTCTTGCGTTTCTGGTCCGGCTGCCGCAGGCAATAGTTTTCCACCACATCATTTTCCACCTCGAGATGATGACAAAAAATAGTCGGCCAATCGAGCTGGCGCATCAACGGTGTGGCGAATTGCAGAAAGGTGTCCGACAAGATCACCACCTGCGTTTTGGCCCGCAACGCATCCAGAAATTCTTTCGCCCCTTCCAGTGGTGCCAGACCGCCAATGACTTCCTGAATATCCGTCAGTTTGAGATTGTTCTCTTTCAAAATATCTAGACGATATTGCATCAGAACATCGTAATCAGGCTCCTCACGAGTTGTTCGCCGCAAGGCCTCAATACCTGTTTTTTCAGCGAAGGCGATCCAGATTTCCGGAACCAGTACACCCTCTAAATCCAATGTAACAATGCTCTGTTGCACGAGGGCGAACTCCTATACAACAGCATAAGAAGTGTCGAGTTATAAACACCTCATTCAACCGTAACTATTGAATTCAGACCACCTAACCCATTATCAATTTGCCCCGAGCAACTCGGATCATTAAGCCACATACCGTCCACTTTAAACCGATATTGATGATCCCCGCGAGGAAGCTTAAGAGTGGCCTTCCATAACCCACTTTTAAGCCTCCTCAAACGTCGAGCCTTAGACTCCCATTCTGTAAAATCCCCGCAAACCATTACTTCTTCTGCCGAGGGCGCTTTGAGTTCAAAACTAGTGTATACTTTTTCTCCTTTAGTTTTCATATTTTCTTTTTATATCGATTCTATTTCATGTCGGTTTCAAAAATATTACAATTACAATACGAATGCTTTATTAAAGAAATTGCACTTACACGAAGCTAAAAAAGATTGAGGCCCGGCGTGCTGGCTGGCCTTCCAGCACACCGGAACCTCGCTCCTGTTTTCTGTTCCCTCTACTTGCATTGTCACGCAGTAGAATCGTTATACTCTTCTACACTGCTTCCGCACCCGTCTCGTCGGTACGAATACGAATTGCTTCTTCAATGGGCAGGATGAACACTTTGCCGTCACCGATCTTGCCGGTCTTTGCCGCGCCAATGATCGCCTTTGAAGCTTCCTCCAATTGAGCGTCATCCACGACGATTTCCAGTTTGATCTTCGGCAGGAAGTCCACCGTATACTCACTACCGCGGTACACCTCGGTGTGCCCCTTCTGACGGCCAAACCCTTTCACTTCCGTGACGGTCATACCTGCCAGGCCCACTTCCGCGAGCGCATCCTTCACCTCATCGAGTTTGAAGGGTTTAATGATCGCTTCGATTTTTTTCATATTAATTCCTTTCTAATTGTTCAAGCGACTTAGTTGAAGTCTGGATATGCCTCTGCTCCATGCTCGGCTTTATC
>CAJWVY010000200.1 GCA_913048135.1 uncultured Verrucomicrobiales bacterium | reverse complement strand
CGGACCCTGATGCGTAGGCCGTCACGGCGCGCGCGCGACGGCATTGGCGTCCTCGTCGACAAGCTCCACCATCGACGCCTCGACCCCGTCTCCCTCGACCAGGATGGTGATGCGGGTGTCGGTGGCCACGTCGGCGGCCGAGGCCAGTTTATCGGCCCAGCCGTTGAACGCTTCGGGATTGTCTACGCCCCAGGATTTATCCGGGCGAAAGGTCGGGTACACCTTGGTGCGAATGCCGAGCGTGGCAATGGCTTCATGCTGGTCCAGCGAATCCACGGGATCATCGGTGGTGCACAGGCCGCGCACATCGAATTGTTCCAGAATGCCGTGCACGGATAACGCCGGATCGCTCAGACGTTCGGTGGTCTGTTCCCAAATCGACTCAGCCGTATCGGGGCTCAGCAGTTCTGTGATGCCGAAGTAGCGCGCAAGTTCCAGATGCGTCCAGTGATAAAGCGGGTTGCCGAGCGTGTGCGGGATGGTGCGGGCCCAGGCGAGGAATTTTTCTTTGGGGTCAGCATCGCCGGTGACGACGGCCTCAGGCTCGCCATTGGCGCGCATGGCCCGCCATTTGTAGTGATCGCCCTCCAGCCACATCTCGCCGAGATTGGTAAAACGCCGATTGTCGGCCACCTCGGCCGGTGGCAGGTGATTGTGGTAATCGAGGATCGGCTCGCTCTTGGCGTACTCGTGGTACAGCCGTTGCGCGGGATCGTTGCCCAACAAAAAGTCGTCGTGAATAAACGCCATGGAACTCGGTTCGTTTAGGCGAATCGTCCGCAATTGGCGATCCTTTTTCTCGAGGGCAACGGGGCTTCAGCCTGCGAATCGGGTGAATTCGGTTCCCGTCACGCCCAGTCGGGCTTTAAACAAACTGCCGGCGTGCGGCTGTTTTTCCAGGGCCTCTTCACTGAGGTTTTTGCGGGCGCTGGTGATGTACAGTTCATCCAGATTCGGCCCACCAAACGCGCAAGCAGACACCTGACTCACGGGCAAATCCAGCCGGGCCAATTCCTCGCCGGTCTCCGGATCAAGCCGCACCACACCCCAGCCGCCCCAGAGCGCCAGCCAGATTTTGCCTTCCACATCCATCGCCATGCCGTCCGGAAAGGCGCCTTCCTGCGTAACATGATACAACGGCCGCCGATTGCCGATGGCGCCGGTGGCGTGATCAAAATCCCACGCATCGATTCGGCGGGTAGGGCTGTCGATGTGATACATCGTGGTGGCATCCGCATTCCAGAGAATGCCGTTGGGGATGGCGTAGTCCGTGGCCATCCGCTCGGCGTGTCCGTCGGGATGCAGGCAATATATCGCGCCGGAATTGCCCTCCTCACAAATCGGCATGGTGCCCGCCCAGAGGCGGCCGGCCGGGTCGCATTTGCCGTCATTGAACCGATGCTCCGGTCGGTCCGGTTCCGGATCAATGATGGTTTCGGTTGCGCCGGTTTCTGGATCAAAATAGAGAAACCCTTTTTCCGCGGCCAAGACCAAGCGTCCGTCCTGAGCCAATACGAGGGTCCCGGGCATTTGGCCTATGTTCCACGTGTGATTCGATCCATCAGCGAGGTCGTAGCATTGCACAAGGCATTCCAGAATATCCACCCACCAAAGCACCTTGCGGTTCGCATCCCAGAGCGGTCCTTCGCCTAGAGGCGAGCGGGTGTCCAGCAACAGCTTGGGTTTCTCAACAATCAGGCTCATGGCCGTATGGTCAGGGTAGCCTTTCGGCCTTGCCAGCCCAAACATCAATTGCCTCGCGCAGTTGATGTTTTTTCGCTACAAACCCGCGTCCATTATGAGCGATTCGACTCCAGAAAATCGCGATCCCGCCAGCTTGCGCAGTGCACGCTGGTTTGCGCCGGATGACTTGCGGTCCTTTGGGCATCGCTCGCGGCTCAAGGGCATGGGCTGGGCGGATGAGGATTATCGCGACAAACCGGTCATTGGTATTCTCAATACGTGGAGCGACCTGAACACCTGCCATTCCCACTTGCGCGAACGTGCCGAGAAGGTGAAGCAGGGCGTCTGGCAGGCAGGCGGATTTCCGGTGGAAGTGCCGGTGATGTCGCTCGGCGAGATGTTGATGAAGCCGACCACGATGCTGTATCGCAATCTCCTTGCGATGGAGGCGGAAGAGGTGCTGCGCTGTCATCCGATCGATGCCGCCGTGCTGATGGGCGGCTGTGATAAGACCACTCCGGCGCTGCTAATGGGCGCAATCTCGGCGGATATCCCGATCATTTATCTGCCGTGCGGCCCGATGTCCACCGCGCGCTGGGGCAAGGAGGCGCTGGGTAGTGGCAGTTCGGTGTGGGGGTTCTGGGCCGAACGGTGTGCGGGCAATCTTTGCGACGAGGACTGGACGAAATTCGAAAACGCGATCGGCCGTTCGCCGGGTCATTGCATGACGATGGGCACGGCCTCGACGATGAGTGCCATTGCCGAGGCGTTGGGATTCTGTCTGCCGGGCGCTTCGAGCATTCCGGCGATGGTCAGCGAACACATGCGGATGTCCACTGCCTGCGGTCGCCGCGCCGTTGATTTAGCCTGGGCCAATCTCAAGCCTTCCGATGTACTCTCGCGCGAGTCGTTTGAAAACGCCATCACAGTGGACATGGCTGTGGGCGGATCCACCAACGCCATCGTGCACGTGATCGCCATGGCGCGCCGCGCGGGCTTCGATATTTCGCTGGAGGATTTCGATCGCATCAGCCGCACCACACCCGTGCTCGCTAATGTGCGGCCCAACGGGAATGATTATTTGATGGAGGACTTTTACAACGCGGGCGGTCTGCGCGCGTTGATGGCGCAGCTCGGCGACAAGCTGCATGGCGAGTGCCCGACCATCACCGGCCGGTCTATCGCTGAGAATGTTGCCGATGCGGAGTTGATTGATGACGATGTGATTCGCTCAGCGGAAAATCCGGTGCAGGCCGAGGGCGGCACGTTTGTGTTGCGCGGCAATCTCGCGCCGCACGGTTGTGTGGTGAAACCCTCCGCTGCTACGCAGGATCTTTTCAACCATCGCGGGCCGGCGTTGGTGTTTGATGATTATCCTGATCTCAAAGCCAAACTGAACGATCCCGAACTGGACGTCACGGCGGATACCGTGCTCGTGCTGCGTAATGCCGGCCCTGAAGGTGGTCCCGGCTTTCCCGAGTGGGGGATGTTGCCGATTCCGGACAAACTGTTGAAGCAGGGCGTGCGCGATATGGTGCGCCTCTCGGATGCCCGCATGAGCGGCACCAGCTACGGCATGTGCGTGCTGCATCTTTCGCCTGAGAGCCACGTGGGCGGTCCGCTGGCGTTTGTGCAAACGGGCGATGAGATTGAGCTGAATGTGCCCGAGCGCAAAATCCATTTGCACGTGAGCGATGAAGACTTGGAAGTCCGCCGAGCCGCGTGGCAAAAGCCCGAGCCGAAATACGCGCGCGGCTACGGCCAGTTGTATATCAACCATGTGACGCAAGCCCACGAAGGCTGCGATTTCGATTTTCTTCAACACGGTCCGGCGACCCCTGAGCCGCCGATTCATTAAGATGAACACCGACACCATCACTTTACGTCCAGATGTGACCATTGACGTGGTTCTGCGCTATATTCGCTTAAAAGGCGAGCTACCTGAGAATACGGATACGTTTTACGTGGTAAACCGAACTGACAACCTTGTTGGTATTGTTCCGGTTACCCGTTTACTCACCGCAGATACCGACGATAAAGTGTCTGACGTTATGGACGAGGAAT
>CAJWVY010000199.1 GCA_913048135.1 uncultured Verrucomicrobiales bacterium | reverse complement strand
TGCTTCTGCGGTGAAATCCCGTGCAACAAGTGCTTGCGGTGCGCTGGTGCCGACAGGCAAGCGGGTTGCCGTTGCCACATGTGCTTCCAATTTAGATGGAGATACATGCAGCCCGCCGAGGTGGAAGAGTTGCAGCATCAGTTGGCTGCCGTTGCAGCCGGCCCAGACGACCACCGTGCCAGTGAAGAAGCAAACAGCTCTTTGCAGCCAAGCGGCGACTCGGATGCCCCAGCGCTTGACGGTGACAATGACGTGGCCGAGCTGGAGGTGGAGGCCATCGTTGATCGCCGCGGAGATGCATACCGAGTGCGATGGCGTGGCTGGGGAGAGGCAGACGATACCTGGGAACCGCTGGCGAACCTCAAGCACTCGCGCCAGCTAGTGGTGCAGTTTGAGGATGAGCGGAAGAGAAACGCGCTGCTCAAGAGGAAGGCAAAAGAGCAGCGGCAAGCGAGACGGCGCGCAGAGAAGCGGCAACGGGAGACGCCAGCTGTGACCGGATCAGACCGGCGACAGCACCTGCCGGCAGAGGGCTCAGCAGCGGCACCAGCACCGGCACCGGCACCATGCGCGGACTGATTGCCGTGCTGCAAAACAAGTGCGACCTCATCAACATGAGTTACGGCGGTGCCGCGCCGCGGCCGGATGTGGGCCGCATCTATCAGGAATACTCTCAGATCGTAAACCGCCACGGCGTGATCTTTGTCTCCAGCGCCGGCAACAACGGCCCCGCTTTGTCCTCGGTCGGTTCTCCCGGCGGCACTACCAGTGCCCTGCTCGGCATCGGTGCCAGCGTCACTCCACAGATGATGCTGGACCAGTACGGCATGCGCGAAGCCCGACCGGATATGCAATTTACCTGGAGCTCGCGCGGCCCCACCCTGGATGGCGATCTGGGCGTGGACCTCACCGCCCCCGGCGGCGCCATTGCGCCCGTACCCAATTGGCAACTCCGGCGCACCACGCAGATGAACGGCACCTCCATGTCCTCCCCCAGTGCCTGCGGCTCCATTGCCCTTCTACTTTCCGGGTTGAAACAGGAGAAAAAAAACCACACACCGCATCGTGTGCGGCGCGCATTGGAAAACACCGCCGTGCCGATCGCCGGTTTGACGCCGCTCGAACAGGGCCGCGGTATGATCCGTGTGGACAAAGCCTATGACTGGCTCAAGAACAATCCACATCTCAGCGAAAGTGACCTGCGCTTCGAGGCCCGAGTTTCTTCCCGCAACAATGCCCGCGGGATTTATTTGCGCGAACCGTTCGAGATCAACCGCACCCATTCGCTGAGCGTCACGCTCAGTCCACGTTTCCATCGCGATGCAGCAAAAGCCGAGCAGATTGAATTCGAACAACGCCTGCAATTTCAATGCGACGCCCCGTGGGTGGAACACGCCGGCCAAGTGCTGCTGGCCAACAGCGCCCGGCGCATCAATGTGAAGGTGGACCCCACTCAGCTCGAGGCCGGCCTGCATTATGCGGAACTGACCGGCACCGACCCCGCCCACCCCGAGCGTGGGCCCTTGGTGCGTTTGCCCATCACCGTGGTGATTCCCGAACAACCCGAGGGACACACTTGGAAATCCGATCTCACTCTGAAGAAAGGCGAATCCACCCGGCGTTTCCTCACCGTACCGGCCGGCGCCACCTGGGCCGATCTACATATTAAAACCCGTAGCGCGGCTAATCCCCAGCGATTGGTACTGCACACGCTGCAGATCCTACCTGGCCTGTCGTTTCGCAGCGGCGATGAACGCATGTACCTGTCGCTGACCGAAGGCCAGGAACGCGTCGAAAGCTTCGCCGTCACCGGCGGGCGCACGTTGGAACTTTGCTTCGCCCAATATTGGTCCAGCCTTGGCGAGGCCGAGCTCGAATTGTCCCTGCAATTCCATGGCCTGCGTCCGGGCAATCGCACCCTGTCTCTGGACGGCAATGATCTGGTGGAGAATTTCACCGTGACCGCGCCCCTGCGCGATGAGCGGTTATCACCCAGTGGCACGCTAAAAACTTGGCGACGCTATGTGCGCCCTTCCAAGTCGGAAATCAATCCACTCGATCCCGTGCGCGATCAGTTGCCAGATAACAAGCAGATCCACGAGATGATTCTCACCTACACCATTGACCAACCCGCAAACGGCCGCGTAACCCCGATCCTATCCGTGGAAAACAACAGCGGCGCCAATTACTTTCTAGAATCCGGCATTTGGCAGGTGTTCGACAGTGCCAAACGCCACCTCGCCAGCGGCGGTTGGGGCAAGGCCGTGAGCCTCTCCAAGGCCAAGTACACCCTGCGCTATCACGTGCGTCATCCGGAGCGGTCTGTTTTGGAGCGTTACCAGCACAGCCCGCTGATCCTCGATCAGCCTCTCTCGAAAAGCGTTTCCCTGTCATTCCACCAACATGCCGAAGGCGCCCTGCGAGGTACGGCCGGCTTCAGCGCGAACACATTGAAACAAGGCGATGCCGCCAATATTTTCGTGAGCATCCCCGCCCATTCCCGCCTGCCTTCCACCGCCAAACCCGGTGATCTGCTTTGGGGTGAAATCACCTTGGGCGGCAACATCGATGACTTGAACGGCGCCGGCAAGAAGCCCGGAGGTTACAACATGACCCTCATCGTTCCCGCTGCCAAAAACACATTCCCCTCCAACAAACCTAAACCCGTGCCGGCCAAGAAGAAGAAAAACCCCACGCCCGGCGCCCAAGAAAAATTGCAGAAGGAAATCCGTGACCTAAAAATTGCCAAACTGAAAACTCTAGATCCGGGCAAAGACAAGGAATCCGAACTGGCCACTCAACTTCACACTGAGCTTAAGAAGGACCACGCCGATCATCTTCCGCTGCACCTCGCCTGGCTGGCGCACCAACAGAAAGACGAACCGGCCAAGCGCGCCGCCGCCGTGCGCAAGGCCATTGAGACGGTTCAAAAACAGGTGGACCTCGACGGCCTGCAACAACATCTCGGCACACCGCCCGATCCCGAGGCCGAAGATCGTGATGAACAAAAGAAAAAGTGGGACACCCAAAAATCCGCGCTCATCACCGCCCTGCGCGCACGCGCCCAACTCGACCTCGCCGTAGCCGAGGCCGCTGAGGAAAAAGAACGCCCCAAAGCCATCGAGACCTTTGACGCTTCCTGGAAACAGCTCATCCGCTGGAGCCCCGCCGAAGAAGCTGCCAACGCTGAATTGCGCCTAGATCGCGAGCGATTGCACAAACGCTATGGCAATGCACTCAAGCTCGTGAACGCCCAAATCAGCAAAGCGCCCACGACCAAGAAACACTACGAGACCCGCCTGAAATTGCTCGAAAAACTCGGCTGGACCGAGTGGCAGAAGCACCAAAAACAGGATTTATTGGTCCGATTTCCAGCCGAATATCCGCCGTTCTAAACTCGGCCTCGGGGCTTTTTTGGTTTGATTTCCTGTCATAAGCGCCTATTTTCTCGGCCCTTTCCCTAGGATTAGCCAACGGAAGGACACGAACCATGCCCATTGCCACACCCCAGCAATACGCCGCGATGCTCGATGCCGCCCAGCAGGGCGACTACGCGTACCCGGCCGTGAACGTCACCTCGATCACCACCATCAACGCCGCGCTCAAGGCCTTCGCCGATGCGAAATCCGACGGCATCATTCAGTTCTCCACCGGCGGCGGTCAGTTCGCCTCCGGCCTGAACGTGAAGGACTCCGTGCACGGCTGTATCGTGCTCGCCGAAGCGGCTCATCGGTTAGCCGAGAAATACGACATCCTCA
>CAJWVY010000198.1 GCA_913048135.1 uncultured Verrucomicrobiales bacterium | reverse complement strand
GGCGGCGCGGGTGAGGACCGGGGTGACCGACGCCCCGGCGCTGCGGAAACGGCGGATCAGGTCAAGCGACTTGTAGGCCGCGATACCGCCGCCGATGATCAGAAGGATGCGTTTGCCCGTCAACATGGTCCGGACCCTATGCGGGGTGCCGCGCGGCGGCAAGCTGGGGTGGGCCACGTCGCGCCTAGCAGTCCCCCGGCAAAAGTTCGGCGCCGCCCCGAGGGATGGAGGACGGCGCCGGGACAGGCGGCACGGGCGTTACGGACCCGGCCGACATTCCTGATGATGTGTTTACACGAGGAAGTTGTGGACCTCGGCGCATTGCGTTTCAAGCGACTTGCGCATCTTCCCGAACGCGGCGGCCTCAAGCTGGCGGACCCGCTCTTTCGACAGCCCGAGCTCGGTCCCGAGGCTCTCGAGCGTCCGGGGCTGATCGCGCAGCTTGCGTTCGCGGACGATGAACCGCTCGCGGTCGTTCAGCTGACCCATCGCCTCGAGCTTCTGCGCCTGCGCGATGTACAGCATGCCGACCTCGCGCTCGGTCATGTACGACGACGCGAGCTTGTGCGCGCGCTCCCACTGGTTCGCCTTGGTGTACATCTCGACCGCGAGCTGCGTCGCCTCGTACGGCCAGTGGTGCTCCGCATCGCCAACCGCGGCCGCCGCCACCATCCGGCGCCGCGTAGAGGAAAAAAGCGCGTCGGCGGTCGGCAACGGGCGCAGGCGCACCGCCGCCGCGCGCACCTTCCATTGCGCGAGATTGCCATGCGTGGCCGCCATGCGCTTGAGCTGCTCCACCGCCTGCGCCTCGGTTTGGTAATTTCCAACACACAACGTCACCTTAGGCTTGGGTTTCTCGGCGTGAACGGCGCACAGAAAGGCAATCGGCAAAATGAAAAGCAGGCGTGTCATGGATGCAAGGCTGGCAGAGCCAGTCGTTTCACGCAACTACTTCGCGGGATTTTCGTACCACAATACGGCATTGAAATCGCGTTCCTCGCAGGTGAGCAAATCTAGATCGCCATCGCCATCGAGATCCAGCAACTCAATACGGTCATACTTTAGCCCCTTTGGGCCGCCAATATCGTGCGGCTCCCATTTACCGTCCACCTGTTTCAAATAAAACACACCGCTCTTGTCGCCCGTGGCGCTCTCGCAGCTGACGGCAATTTCTAGCTGACCATCCCCATCCAAATCCGCCGCGCGCGCGGCCTTGGCCGTGCCAAAACGATCGAGCGAATAAGTGATGACCTCCTCGTCCCAAGGCTGTTTCACATCCTTGCCCGGTCGCAACACCTCTATGCGATTGGGCCGCACGGCGGCATAAATCGCGGTGGTCTTTTCTTTCGCCTTGCGATCCACCAACTGTTTGCGAATAGAGCGCGTGATAAACATCACCTCGCGGCCAGTCGCACCCACACGGTGCGCCGCCCAACGTTGCGCGGGATCCTTTTGCATCGCCGCCACACCGGGATTTTCCAGCCACAACACACCGGGCGTGCGACTGCGCCGATCGGAAGCCAGTACGTCGAGATCGCCATCGCCATCCATGTCCGCCTTGATCAGGCTCATAACCCATCCGGCATCGTACCAGCGATGAAACCGCCAGTCGCCCACCGCACGCGGATCCTTCGGTGATTGAAGCCAACCGATGGAAGCCTCGGCACCCTTCGATCCGAGGACGAGATCCATCCCCTTTTCATCCACCCACAACGGCACTGCAAACATCCAGGATTGTTTTCCAGCCGTCACCGGCACCGCCTGGGTGCGCCACGGCAACACTTTCCGCTGCGGATCATTACGGGGCGACCAGTGAAAATGCACCGTCCGTGTCTGGCCTTCACTGCAGCTGACAATATCCTCATCACCATCGCCATCCAGATCAACAAACACCGCATCCTCTGGCGACTTCACTTTACCCACCTCAATGATCGGCCAGCGCTCGGTCACCTTGGCATTGCCCGGGTGTAAATACGCACGGATCACCCCACCTTCCTCCCAGCCGGTGGCAATATCCAGCCGTTTGTCGTTGTTGATATCCAGCAACCGCACTCCATCAGCCCCGCGCGAAGTGTTGTCGATGATGTGCATTGGCCACGGTGCCGCCGTCAACGGCCCGGCCAACGTGAGAAACAGGAGAATTTTTTTCATGAATCCGCTTTGCTTTTGCCCGCCCCCATTGAACCATCGCGGCATGCGCTTGGCCATGTGTTTTCTGTTCGCGTTGTTTCTGCCCAAAAACGAAACGCCCGACCCGGACCCCAAACGGTTCGCCGAGGCGATCGCCAAGTTCACTGAGGCCGACCAAGCCAACCCGCCAGCTAAAGGCGGCATCGTGTTCACCGGTAGCTCCAGCATCCGCCGCTGGGATCTCGCCAAGTCCTTCCCCAAGCTCAAGCCCCTTAACCGCGGCTTCGGCGGCTCCCATTTTTCGGATAGCAACCATTACCTTGAAGAAACCGTCCTGCGCTATGAGCCATCCGTCCTGGTTGTCTTCAATGGTAGCAACGATCTGTGGAAAGAGAAACCTCCCGCCCAAGTGCTGAAGGATTTTTTGGAGTTCAAAAACCGGATCTTCAAACGCGTGCCCCAATGCAAGATTGTGCTCATTCCGGTGAAACCCAGCCCGAAACGTCTGGAGATCATCGAAACCGAACGCGCCCTCAACAAACTCCTCGCCGCTGAAGCCGCCAAGGACGACCGACTCGTCTTGATTGAAGGGATGTTCGACACCCTCCTCAACGCCAACGGCCAACCCGACGAAACGCTCTTTCTAAAGGACCGACTCCATCTCAACCAAGCCGGCTACGCACGCTGGACAAAACTCTTACGACCACAATTGGTGAAATAAATCTACTTCACCACCATCACACCTTTCATGATGGTCCAGTGGCCGGGGAAGGTGCAGATGTAGGGGTACGCGCCGGGGGTTTTGGGGGCCAAGAATCGGAGAGTTTCGCCGGCAATGGGGGGAACCATTTTGGTGTGGAATAACACGGCATCGGTCTTGGGGATATATTGGCCGCTCTTGGCCAGCTCAGGATCGGCGGCCATCCGGGTGGCAGCAAGGCCGACGGCGTCGCCGGTGCCAGGCTTGACGATCACGAGGTTGTGCGGCGTGGCGTCGGGGTTGATGAATTCCAGCTTCACGGGCTGACCGGCGTCCACCTCGAAACGCGTCACGTCGTAGAGCATGCGTTCCTTCACGGTGGTGATGCGCACGACCTTTAGGTTTTTCTGCTGATCAAACTGCGCGTCCTTGGCCGAGTGATTCACATCCGTCTCAATACGCGCGCCCTTGGCAAAGCCGCTGATGAATTTGCGCAACGGCTCGTTGTGCATGGTGAGGTGATGGTTAAACTGCCAATGCGGCAACATCGTGGAGGCGCCGAGCGCGGTGCGCATGCCGTAGGCAAGGTGACCGCCGTGGGGATGCTTGGTCGTGTCCGCCAGCGCGTGCATGGCGGCCTCGGTGCCGATGTAGCTGGTGGCGATGGCGGCTTCCATGCGCACGATGGGATCCTTGTCGTTAGCGGCCTTACGCAGGCGAGCGTTGCCGTCCTTGAAATGCGCATGCCAGTAACGCAGTTGGTGCGTGGCGGCGGCGCGGGCTTCGGGAGTTTCGCATTCCAACAATTCCGCGAGCAGCGCGGGCTTGGCTGCCTCGAGATTGCGGTACATCCACACGGCCTCCATTTGATGATGCCGATGGCGCGCGGCCTTGGAATCCAGCGCCTTCACCCAGCTGTCGAGTGCCGTTTGCACCTCGGCGGCAGGGCGTTCGCGCAGCTCGCGCTTGGCCCAGTAACGGTAGCGGTACTCGGGGCGTTTCAAAACATTCAGCAAATCC
>CAJWVY010000197.1 GCA_913048135.1 uncultured Verrucomicrobiales bacterium | reverse complement strand
CGGCTTGGCCGGATCATAGCGCACGCCGAGGAGATCGTAGACCGTGTTCTGATATTCCTGTCGGCTGAGCCGGTAATGCGCCACCGCTGGGCGAGCGGCCATGCGCGCAGCACGGCCTTCTCGGATGCGTACATCCAACTGGGCAATGACTTTTCCGATTTCATCAGCTGTCGGTTGTGCTTCATCCTCCGGCGGCATTTCGCCGGCATTGATTTTCTCCACGACCTCGGCCCAGACCTGCCCGTCCACGCCGGATTTGAAGTCGCGCGACAACTGATCCAACCGCAAATCACCCTTGGTTTTCTTGGGGCCATGACAGGCAATGCAGTGTTTCTGCAAAAAACCTTCAAACGGCTCGGCTGCGTGGCTAAAGCCTACAATGGCGACAAGCAGGAGAATGGAAATGAACCTCGGCATCGGGCGTTACGCGCCCAAGCCGCCGATGGGATCGTGGTCGAGAAGCTGGGTGATTTCCTGCGGGATACCTGAGAGCAGGCGCAGTTCGCCGGGATCAATCATGGTGCGCAGGATGGTGCTGATCAAATGGCCGGGATCGTATGGAGTGCTGTTGGGTTCGCCTCCTTGTTTATCCGATTGGCCAATCACCTTACCGCCGCCCAGTCCGCCACCATAAAGCATCAAGGGGGCTAGTCGGCTCCAGTGATCGCGACCGCCATTTTTATTAATCCGCGGTGTACGTCCCATCTCACCGCAGCACACGAGTAAAATCTTTTCCGACAAACCGCGCTGTTCGCAGTCGCGGATGAACGCCGCCACCGCATGATCGAAGCTCTGACCAACCGCTTCCATGCCATCAGTCATGTTCAGGTTATTGCGGTCCGCATGCATATCCCATACGCCTGCGTAGCTTGCGTGGATGGTCACGTATCCGCAACCGGCTTCACACAGGCGTCGAGCCTGCAGCAGCAGTTTGCCGATGGTGTTCGCTTGCGCGTTGTACATGCCGGCTTTGCCGCGGTTTACCTTGTTCCATTTGGTGCCGCCATCATAACGCGAGGTGTCATACATCTCGAGGGTGCGCGCGTCTTCCTGTGAAAGATCGAGGGCCTTGGAAACTCCGCCGCCGAGTAACACCTCGTAAGCCTGTTGCTGGGTATCGTCCGCCGCGGCAATGCTGCCGGTGGCGTCGGCCTTGCGATTGAGTTTATCCAACTCGGCCAGGAGCGATTTGCGGTCATTCAGGAATCGGTCGCGCGGCAGGTTGAGCTTCATGTCCTCCTGCAACTTGCCGCCCTTGCCGGGCACGAATGGCGCAAAGCCCGCACCGTAGTTGCCGGTTTCAGACAAATTCCCTCTGGCAGAAGGTCCCGGGACATCTTTGTTGACTGAAGCGGGGAAGAGCACGGCCGTCGTCGGCATGCCACTATCCAAACGGGTGGCCCCGGCGATACGCGCAAAGTGTGTGCTGATGGCTGCTTCTTTGGAAAAGGAACTGACGATCGGTTGGATATTGTGGCCGGCGTTCCGGGTGGCAAACGATCGGACCACATTAAATTTGTGTGCCAGCTTGGCCAGCTGACTCATCGAAGCGCCAAACTGCACTCCGGGGATGGAAGTGGAAACCACATCCCCCACCGTGCGAATGCCCGAAGGCGCGTAGGGTTTGGGATCAAACGTTTCGAACTGGCTCGGGCCGCCCTGTTGAAAAAGAAAAATGACCGATTTACCCGTGAGCGGATTGGGTTGGTCACTGGCCAGAGCCTTGGTGCTGAGCAGTTGGGATAAGGACAAACCTCCAAGGCCCAAACCTCCGATCTCCAATAGACGACGGCGGCTCATTGAGCCTCCGGATTCGTTTCCATCAAAAACAGTCAGCATCGCTACCCTTTGAAGATAAAAGGGTACGGAAAATTCAGATTATTACCAGCGATAAAAGTCGGGCGGTTATTCGATGGTTTTCCCGGTTTTTTGAATGAACCGCAGCAGCAATGGATGCGCTGGCTCGGCCATTTGGCCGTGGTTATAGCCATCCAGTTCCATGAGCTGCGTTTCGGCATGACCGGCCACCTTCATCATGCGCCAGAGATAGGCGTTTTCCTCATAACGCCCGAGCATTTCCAACTCACGATCGCCGGTGATCAACAGCAGCGGTGGCGCCTCCTTGCGCACATGAAACAATGGCGCCAGTGCATCGATAATCGGTTGTTTTCCATCGATCCCACGCTCAGCGCGCACGGTGAAATGAGTGATGGTATGGCCACTGTACGGAATGAGCCCGGCCAAAGCATCGGCATCCACCTTGTGCGCCGCCAGCCAGCGTTTATCCAGCCCCACCATGCTCGTGAGATAACCCCCTGCGGAATGGCCGCTCACATAAATCCGCTTCGGCGAGCCACCGTAGGTTTCAATGTTTTTGAAGGTCCACGCCACCGCCGCCGCCGCATCCTCAATATAGGCCGGCGCCTTTACCTTGGGATGCAGTCGGTAATTGACCGCCACCACCGCGATTCCTTTTCCCTGTAATGCCTTGGGCACGGACCGTTTCCCTGCCTTGAGTCCGCCGCCGTGAAACCAGACGACTGTGGAGAAATCCTTTTTATTTTTGGGATGATACACATCCAACCGACACCGCTCGCGCATGTAATCAGTGAGTTTACCGGACCGATAGGGAATATCCTCAGTCGTTGTATATTCTATTTCGTCTCCCAGACATTGAGGAGCAAGTGGCGAACACAGGCCGATTGTCAGAAAAAAAATCATTTGAAATCTGGACAGAGGAATCTTCATGGGATGGTTTTTAAAAATAATGTTAGTGGTTTAAGGCGATTCTTTTTCCGGGCAAAACTTCACCGGCCTTACCCTGCTTTCCTTGATTGAAATAAATAAAATTATGAGCCCCAGAATTGCCCGCCACAATATCAGGAAACTTATCTCCGTTTAAGTCTCCTACCTCCACACTGTAAGTCCCGGCAATTTGCCCAAAGGCAACACTCCTAAATTTAATGCCTTGGGCTTCATTAAAATAGATCACATTTTTTTGGCGGGAATTACCGATGACAATATCCACGTCCCCATCCAGATCAAGATCACCGGTTGCGACTGTGTAGGAAGGAGCTTTTGCATCTCCAAAAGCAATGGACTTGGTGAATGCACCTTTGCCGTTATTAAAAAATACCCGATTGGATTGCTCCACATTGGCAGCAACAATATCCAGATGCCCATCCCCATTTAGATCGGCCAACGCAACTGACCGGGTATTATCCGTGCCGGTACCGTAGGCAACTGCTTTACCAAATTGTTGGTCGTTCCCATTAAGATACACCGCATTCGGTTGGCCATCACGATTGGCCAGCACGGCGTCAGGCAAGCCATCGCCATTCAGATCACCAATCGCAACATCGATAGTGGAATCAGCACCCGAACCCAGAACCTGCCCCTGAACCAAATTTCCTTTGGGTACATGGTGATAAATGAAATTAGCCGCCCGGCGGTTGGCAATGATTACCTCCGGTTTCTGATCATCATTGAGATCAGCCACAATCAGGTTACGAGTATTTTGAGTAGCCGGACCAATAGCCGGGCCCGGAACAAACTTCCTTTCCTTGTGCCCGAGATAAATTCGGCTTTGTTGTCGGTCATTGGCAATGGCCACATCCATTAGTCCATCACCGTTATAATCAAGAGCACGAGCAGCATAGCTGCGGTCCTTACCGGTTCCAATAGTGGCCATGTGAGTAAAAGTTCCTTCACCGTTATTATAAAAGACCCGGTTAGGGCCACCCCAATGTCGGCCGTTGGCGATCAGGACATCCAGATCCCCGTCATGATCCATATCACTCAGTTCCACCGCAGCAGTTAGCTCAGGTTTGAGCTGGGTAGGTTCCGGGTTGGAGGGAGTG
>CAJWVY010000196.1 GCA_913048135.1 uncultured Verrucomicrobiales bacterium | reverse complement strand
CAGCACGTTCAACTGCTTGGCGTGCCTGGGCGTGTTGGCGAGGTTGGTCAGTTCGTAGGGATCTTTCACCGAGTTGTACAATTCCTCCGGCGGACGGTGCATGTAGCGTTTCACCATTTGGTAGGTGTGTGGATTGGTCCATGCCTCGCGCATCCACGTTTGCCAGTAGGGATTTTTGAGCACGGCATCACCCTTACCGCCCATCAGATGTTTCTCAATGTACAACTCATCCGAGCGCAGGTTGCGGATATAATGAAAGGTTCCATCGCTCACGCTGCGGATAGGGTAAGGCGGACCTTCGGGCAGGTTATTGTGAATGCCGTAGACAAACCTACGATGCGCCTCGGCCTTGCCCTCCAGCACGGACAGAAAACTCGTACCATCGTAGTCGTGCCGTTTTGGATTCCCACCAGCGGCGGTCAACAGCGTGGGCAGGATGTCCGCGTATTGTACGAGCGCATCAGTGCGTTGTCCCACCGGCGTGCGGCCCGGCCAATGCGCCACCAGCGCGGTGTGCAGACCGGTATTCCAGTTGGTCCATTTACAGCCGGGAAATTGCGAGCCCTGTTCGGAAGTGAAAAGCACCAGCGTGTCACGCGCTTTGCCGGTGGATTCCAGTGCAGTGAGAATCTCACCCACCTGCCCGTCCATGTAGGTAATCTCGGCGAGGTACTTGGAGAAATCGATCCGCGTGCGCGGCGTGTCCGCGAGGTTCGGCGGCAACTTCAGCTGCTGGGGGGGATACTTTGAGGCATCGCCCATAACCCACGGCACATGCGGCTCCACTAAAGCTACTACCAGACAAAAAGGTTCCTCGCCTTGGCCCATGAATTTCGTAATGCCCGCCACCTCATGCGCGCGCGTGGGATTGCGTACGCAGTTGGGATCAAACCCTTCCACCGGTTGAAACGGATACACCGCCTGCGGCTTCACGTGCACCTTACCCGCCAACCCCACGCGATATCCCAGCGCGCCCAGATGATGCGGCATGCTCGTCAGGCCCGGTCGACTGGCCGAATGGTTCCAAGCGCAACCGTTGCGCATCGCGTACTGCGCGGTGAACAGCTCCGACCGGCACGGCTGACACATCGCCTCGCCGAGATAGGCACGGTTAAACGTCAGCCCGCGCGCCGCCAGCCGGTTGATGTTCGGCGTTTTGGCATTCTGCCCGCCGTACAACGGCAGATCGTTGTACGTGCAATCATCAGCCATGATGATCAGGAAATTCGGCCGCTCCTTCGCGAACGCGCCCAAGCCCAACAACAGGCCGGTGAGCAAAATAATAAACCGCTTCATCATTTCTTCAATTGGTTGGAAGTGTCTTTACGGAAGCCGAGTTCCTTAATCGTGTCCTTCACTGGGCTGAGATGTTTCCCCTTAAGACGTTCTGTATTTTCGGCCAAATCAAACCACTTGGCGGCCATGGCCTTCACGCGCTTGGGATATTTGGCGGCCAGATCGTTCAGTTCCGTGCGATCCTCATCGAGGTTGTACAACTCCCAACGACCGAGCTTGGCGGATACCAGCTTCCACGGGCCCTGCCGCAGGGCGCGGTCCGTACCGAAGTGAAAGTACAGCGTCTCATGGCCCGCACGCTCCTTGCCCTGTAAAATTGGAAGCAAGCTCTTGCCCATCAGCGGATCCACTTTGCGCGCACCCACCTGCTTTGGGTACTTCGCCTTACCCACGTCGAGAAAGGTCGCCATGAAATCAATCAGATGCCCCGGCTGATGCGTGATACTGCCAGGCTTGGCCTTCAAGCCGGCTGGCCAGTGCGCGATCATCGGCGAGCTGATGCCGCCTTCGTGCTGATTCTGTTTGTATAGGCGAAACGGCGTGTTACCCGCGTGCGCCCAGCTAGCGTCATAGGTCCAGTATGAATCGGCGTCCCACGGTTTGAGGTCGCGCCCGCGCGTGCGCTCGAACGGGCACGCGCCGTTGTCCGCGCAAAACAGGAACAGCGTGTTCTCCCACTGACCCTTCGCCTTAAGCTTGGCGATGATGCGCCCAATCTCGGTGTCCATCACCTCTACCATCGCCGCAAACACCTCCATGCGATCAGCCTCCCACTGGCGCTCATTCGCACTCAGGCTTTTCCATGCGGGAATGTGTGCTGGCCGCGGGCTGAGCTTAAATTTTTTAGGAATGATCCCGAGCTTAAGTTGTTTGGCATAACGCGTGCGTCGCAAGGCATCCCAGCCGGCGTCATAGGCGCCGTCCCATTTTTTTACATCTTCCTCCGGCGCGTGCAGTGGATAATGCGGCGCGTTGAACGCCACGTAGAGCAGGAACGGATCCTTCTTCACAGCCACTTCATCGAGAAACTGCAACGCGAAATCGCCCATCGCATGCGTGGTGTAAAATCGCCGGCCGTTCAATTCCGCCGGCACCTTGTACGGTTCGCCGTTGAGTCGAAACGTATTGTCGCCCGTGAAAAAATTGCACGCACCGGAAAGATGCCCCCAATAGCGCTGGAAACCAAAATCTGTCGGCTCCTTGCTCAAGTGCCATTTGCCGACCATCGAGGTGGAATAGCCAGCCTGCCCTAGCACCTCCGCAATCGTCGCTCCTCGACTAAGACTACCGCTGCCCGCCTGATCGCAGTACAGCCCGGTGAGCAAACTCACCCGCGAAGAATGGCACTTGGCCGTGTTGTAAAACTGCGAGAACCGCAGCCCCTTCGCCGCCAGTGCATCCAGATTCGGCGTGCGGATTTCCGAGCCGTAACATCCAAGATCCGCAAAGCCGAGATCATCGGCCATGATCAACACAATATTCGGCCGACCTGCCGCCTGAGTTTCCACAACTCCGAACGCCCACAGCGCCGCCAACATAAGAAAGATTCGTTTCACGCCGGAAGTCTTCCCGCAGACCAGCCTCGGGGTCAATGCCTGTCGGCAAGAGTTTACACAATTCGCCGAAACTGGTAGACACCTCCTCCCTTCCGAGGGGTACCGCATGTCCACTGCCAAGATTGTTTACACCAAGACCGATGAAGCGCCGGCGCTGGCGACGCATTCGCTGCTGCCCATCCTGCGCGCGTTCACCCGGAGTTCCGGCATTGAGTTTGAGCTGAAGGATATTTCGCTCGCCGGCCGGATTCTCGCCAATTTCCCGGAACACCTCACCGAAGCACAGCGTATTCCCGATGCACTCGCCGAACTGGGCGAACTGGCCACCACGCCCGAGGCGAACATCATCAAGCTGCCGAATATCAGTGCCTCGATCCCGCAATTGGTCGCGGCCATTGAGGAACTGCAGGCGAATGGCTTTGCCGTGCCGGACTTCCCCGAGGAACCGCAGACCGATGAAGATAAGGCTGTGCGCAAGCGTTACGCGAAGGTGCTTGGTTCGGCGGTGAATCCGGTCCTGCGCGAGGGCAATTCCGATCGCCGCGTGGCAGCGCCAGTGAAGGCGTTTGCCCAGAAGAACCCGCACTCGATGGGCGCGTGGTCGGCTGATTCCAAAAGCCACGTGGCGCACATGGACGATGGTGATTTCTATGGCAGTGAACAATCGCACGTGATGGCCACAGCCGGCAATGTCCGCATCGAACTGCAAGCTGACGGCGAAACCACCGTACTTAAGGACGGCCTCGCACTGCTCGAAGGCGAGGTGATTGATGCCGGCGTGATGAGCACCCGGGCGCTGTGCGAATTCATGGCGCGAGAGATCGCCGATGCCAAGAAGCAGGGTATTCTTTTCTCGCTGCACATGAAAGCCACCATGATGAAGGTGAGCGACCCCATTATTTTCGGCCATTGCGTGAACGTGTTTTATGCGGAGGTGTTGGAGAAACACGCTGCGACGCTGGAGTCGATCGGCTTCGAACCGAACAACGGCATTGGCGATCTGTACGCCAAGCTCGATGAGCTGACCGCCGATCAACAGGCT
>CAJWVY010000195.1 GCA_913048135.1 uncultured Verrucomicrobiales bacterium | reverse complement strand
CACGCTGCGTCGGGCGGCATCTTCCTTAGAACTGCGTCCCCAGGCCGCGCCGGGACGCGATGCAGTGCGGGCCACCTCAGCCGGAATCTCCGTGTAAATGCTGGGACCGGCCATCTTGAGGTTGAGTTGGCCGGTAAGGTTCAGAATAGAATCCCTAATCTCCTCAGCGGCCAGGCGCCGCATATCAAACCGCCACATCAGGTCGTTGTTTGGATCAGCCTTCAATCCGGCGGTCTGGCCGGTGGACGACATCTGGTAGGTGCGGCTCATCATGATGAGCTTGTGCATACGCTTTAGTGTCCAGCCGCCATCGATCAATTCAGCGGCCAGCCAGTTGAGGAGTTCCGGATGCGTCGGCTCGTCACCTAAGAACCCGAAATTATTCGAGCTGCGCACAATGCCTCGGCCAAAGTGATGCTGCCACAGGCGATTGGCCATCACCTTGGCGGTCATGGGATTCTTCGGACTGGCTATCCACTCGGCGAGCACACGGCGTTTGCCGGTGGTTTGATTGCCATTCCCGTACCCCTCGGGAATATTAGCCTCAGGATCACCGAGAATCTGCGGAAATGAAGGGTTCACTTCCTCGCCCTGCAATTGGGGATTGCCGCGTGCCAACACCCAAGTTTTCTGCCGACCCCGCTCGGCGACGGCCATGGCGAACTCTTCTTTAACCTCAATTTTCTGTTGCTCAAGCGTAACCAGCTGTTGATTCAATCTGTTGTATTCAGCCAGTTTCTTATCACCCAAAATTTCCTTTCCATGGAGTCGAGCCAGTACCGGCACAGGGGTAATGTTATAATCAACGAGCAAACCCGCATCGATGTACTGTCCGCCCGCAGTCTGTTTGCAGTGAATCGCTATCGTGTTACGGCCCGTTTGCAAAACATCAAGCGAGGCTTCGGTAATATCGACATCCACATATCTTCCGACATGGCCAGTAAACTTCCTAATTTGCTTCCCGTTCAGGTAGACTTCGGCATCCTCATCATGATGAATGCGCAAGGTTAATTTCCCTGGGATCTCAACCAAGCGGAAATCTTTTCGCAACCAAATGTCGCTCGTCTTCCATTCTGTACGAACGATACTGCCCGGCGTTTCTTTGGCACCAAATCCCGACCAATCTTTACTCCAATCGCGATCGTCGTAAGCAATTTCAAACCAATTATCTCCGGGCTTTTTAGTGGTGTATTCCCAAATCTGCCCCTTACCGCGGGACGCATCCGGCAATGCATATGGGTTGGTGAGTTTTTTCTGATCCTTATCTTCCGCTCTATCAAGAATCGTCGGGTTGGTCTTGGCGAAGCCATCAAGTAAAGCTTCCTCAAAAGGTAGTAACTGCTCCCGAATCTGACTGACGATTTTCTGTTGTTCGGCCCGCTGCTGTTCCATTTGCGCTTTAGATTTAGGGTCTGTAATCGGCACATGATTAGTACCACCCTTGCCGTGCGGAGAAATGTCGCTAAAGAACGACAGGAAGGTGTAGTAATCCTTTTGCGGGATGGGATCGATCTTGTGATCGTGACAACGGGCGCAGCCGACGGTCATGCCGAGGAACGTTTCACTGGCGGTCCGTAAGATGTCGTCGAGATAATCGTAGCGCGCCAGCGGACGATCGGCCGGTTCATCATCCCAAATGCCCAACCGATAAAAACCTGTGGCGGTAATGGAATCGCCGGTCTTGTCGGGCAACTCATCCCCGGCAAGTTGTTCCTTGATGAATCGGTCATACGGCTTGTCCTCGTTAAAGGCGCGAATGATGTAGTCGCGGTATTTCCAAATGAGATCCTTGCGGCTGTCGCGTTCGTAGCCATTAGTCTCGGCAAAGCGCACGAGGTCCAGCCAGTGGCGACCCCATTTCTCGCCGTACTGCGGGCGGGCCAGCAGATTGTCGATTACCTTTTCAAAGGCGTTGGGAGATTTGTCATTCACGAATGCCTTCACTTCTTCCGGCGTGGGCGGCAGACCGATGAGATCGTAATAGGCGCGGCGCAACAACTGACGTTTGTCGGCGGGGCCGTTGGGGAAAAGTTTGGCCTGAGTGAGGCGATGATACACAAAGGCATCAATGGCATTGGCGCTCCACGCCTTGTCAGCCACCTTGGGCACTGCCGGGCGCTTGATGGATTGGTAGGCCCAATAGGCGCGGGTGCGGTCGTTAACCTGCGTATTGGGCTGCACATGCTCGGCTTCGCCGGCAATCTCGTGTTTGGGATTGAAGGGAGCGCCCATCTTCACCCATTGGGTAAGGATATCGATTTGCTCCTGCGGCAGCTTTTCCTTGGGCGGCATTTCGTGGTCGCCGTCCTTGTACGAAATCATCTCCAGCAACAGGCTCTTCTCGGGCTCATTAAGGTTGATGGACGGACCAATGTCGCCGCCTTCCAGCAGTCCCTTGCGGCTGGTTACCCGAAAGTGGCCTTTCAACCGCTTCTCGGCACCGTGACATTTGAAACAGTTTTCCTTGAGAATCCCGAGGACCTTTTGGTCAAAGAATTGCACCTTGGCCGCATCGGAGAGATCCTGAGCCTGAAGGGGAAAAAATCCGGCAAGAACCATTCCGGCAAAAGTCAGTAGACGTGGTGTCATAAGCAAAAATTAATATTAGCCTACAGGTCGTCTCTGGCAAGTACAAGACGCTCACAAAACCGCAATCCTAGCGGCTCCATGCCATAACAGGGTTATTTTCCGTTCAATTCGAGGAACTTAACGCAGACCGGCATGGGAATTTCGATTTTATGGCCGGTCGGCGTGAGCTTGCCGGTGGCTTGATCGATGCGGAAGGTGAAGACATCGCCGCTGGATTGATTGGCTGCAATCAGGAACTGGCCGGTGGGATCGAGCCCGAAATTGCGCGGTGTCTTGCCCAGCGTGGATTGATGCTGCACAGCCTTCAATTTGCCGGACGCCGGATCAATGGCGAACACCGCAATGGTGTTGTGTCCGCGGTTGGAGCCGTACAAAAACTTGCCGCTCGGATGCACCTGCACTTCCGCCGTGCTCATGCCCTTGGCGCGTTCCACCGGCAGCGTGGTGATCGTCTGCAATTTGTTCAAGCGCCCCTGCCCTTCGTCCCAGCCAAAGGCGGTAACCGTGAGCGTGATCTCATTGATCACGTAACCGAATTTGCCGTTTGGATGAAATGCAAAATGACGTGGGCCCGCGCCTGGCGCCACCTTGGCAAATCCAGCCGGCGTCAGCGCGCCTTTCTTGGCGTCGAATCCATAGACCAACACCTTGTCCATTCCGAGATCCGCAGCCACCGCAAATTTGTTTCCCGGCGATACATTGATCGAGTGCCCATGCGGCGCGCTTTGGCGCGGCACTAGCACACTGGAACCCGTGTGTTGCACAAACGCACTAGCCTCGCGTAACCGCCCGTTACGGGCGATGGGCAGGCTGGCTACGCTGCCGCCGGTGTAGTTGGCCACCAATACATTTCGGCCCGTGGCATCCACCACCAAATGACACGGCGCGCCGCCCTTAGAGGACTGTTGATTCAGGAAGGTCAACGCCCCGTTTTCAGAATCAATGGCATACGCGCTCACGCCGCCGGCCTTTTCGCCATTATAATTGCCAATCTCATTTACCGCGTACAAAAACTTTTTGTTCGGATGAATCGCGAGGAAGGAAGGATTCTTCTGTCCGGCCAGTTTGCCCTCCGCCGTCAATTCCCCGGACCCCAGATCCAGTTTCAGCCAATGAATACCCTGCTCTTCAGTCCGGGTGTAGGTGCCGATGTACACCAGCAATTCCTTGGGAGCAGCCTGCAACGGCAGGATGAGGACAGCGGCAAAAATCAGAAAAAAAACGCGCATGCTCAAAAAATGAGGGAATCGGCTGCATTCGGCAATTTTTTCAGACAAAAAACTTCGCCTCCAACGCTTTCCGGGTGCAGACGGGCCAACGTCGAGGTACAGTGCCCCCGCAAAATG
>CAJWVY010000194.1 GCA_913048135.1 uncultured Verrucomicrobiales bacterium | reverse complement strand
CCCAAGCCTGTGATGGGCCGCAGCATCCGCACCGACCGCTGGCGCTACAGCGACTGGGCCGAGGGCAAGTCCGGCGTGGAGTTGTACGACCACGCCGCCGACCCCATGGAATTCAACAACCTCGCCCTCAAGCCCGACGCCGAAGCCAAAGCCCTAATGCAGCACCTCCGCAAACTGCTCGAGAAAAAGGCCAGCGGCAAAGTGCCCACCACGCCGTTTAATCCGACGCGACTTTGATACGATTTAGTTTAATCCTGCTGGCCACGTGCATTGCCGTTCAGGCGGTTGATTCCTTGCCGCCTTTGAAAAAAGTGCCGCAAAATGTGGCAGAACTTTGGGCGGGGTATGATCCGCGGAAGGAGCCGTTGCGGACGGAGGTCGTGCGGGAGTGGGAAGAGGATGGTGTGGAGGTGCGGTGCGTGCGGTATTTCATCGGGTCGTTCAAGGGCAAGGTGGCTTGGATGGCGGCGTTTTACGCAACCCCGAAGGGCGAGAAAAATTTGCCGGGCGTGTTGCATATGCACGGTGGCGGGCAGCGGGCGAATTTGCATTTGGTGAAGTACCACGCGCGGCGAGGCTATGCGGCGTTGTCGGTGAACTGGGGCGGACGGCCAATGGAGGGGGCGAAGCCGGGCGAGGAGAACACGGACTGGGGCGCGGTGGATCCCACGCAGAACAATGTGCGCGGTTATTTTAATGTGAAGCCGGGTGAGAAGTTTTTGGATGCGCAAGAGTCGCCGCGGAATTGTAATTGGTTTTTACTGACGCTCGGGTGCCGGCGTGGGTTGACGTTTCTGGAGCAGCAACCGGAGGTGGACGGTGACCGGCTGGGCATTCGCGGGCATTCGATGGGCGGGAACCTCACTATGTACGTGGCCGGCACAGATGCGCGTGTGAAGGTGGCGTCGCCCTCAGTGGGTGGCACCGGTTTTCGGCTCGATTCGTATTATCATGTGCCACCGCAGATCCGTCGGGTGACGGGCGGCCGCGAATTGTTCCGGCGCACGATGGGCTATCAATTTTACGCCCCGCGCATCAAGGTGCCGCTGCTGCACTTGGGGGCGAGCAACGATTTCCACGGGCAGATGGATGCCACCTACGCGACCGGCGCGCGCGTGCCGAAGGGCGTGCCGCAGCGGTTTGTGTTCGCGACGCATTTCAATCACCGCTTCAACCCCGCGCAACAGGTGGCGCGTATCCTGTGGCTGGACCAGCACCTGAAAGGCGGTGTGAAACTGCCGGCCACGCCGAAGAGCGAGTTTGGCCTGGTCAAGACCGCCGTACTGTACGTGACGCCATCGCGCGAGCTGCCGGTGAAGCGCGTGGAGATTTATTACTCGGTCGATCCGGATCCGCGCTCGCGTTTTTGGCGCAGCGCCGGCGCGCTCAACCTCGGCGGCCATTGGCAGGCGGGACTGGAGCTGGAGGATTTGAGCCGGCCGCTGTTTGCTTTTGCGAATGTGTTTTATAAACTGCCCAAGCCGGTGGCCTTGCCGCATGGCGAGGCGCAAGAGGTTTGCATCAGTTCACAGTTTCACGAGCTAAAGCCAGAGGAGCTGCAGAAAACGCGCGTGCAACGCTCGGGCGGGCCGGAGCGGGTGATCGATGATTTTAAGTTCGGCTTCCGCGATTGGTACACCCTCAACGGCAACCATCGTCCCTTATGGCAGCACTGGACGCGCAAGGTGACCGATCCCAAATGGCGCGGGCCCAAAGGCGCGAAGCTGGCGCTGACGATCCAAAGTGAGCAGCCGAATGTACTCGGCATTGTGTTGCACGAAAACTCATGGCGCAGTTATCGCGGCAAGCGCCGTACTTACGTGACCGAGGTGAAGTTGAAAGGCGGTAAGCCGGAGAGGGTGACGGTAGGCTTGAGCGATTTCAAAAATTTGACCGACGGCGTGCCGTTGAAGAGCTGGGCGGAACTGGATGAACTTGGCCTCGTGGCCAAGGCCACGATTCGCGGGGCGAAACCGGTGGAAGTGGCGGCGAATCCATGGCAGGGACCACAGCCGGTTTTCAAGCGGCTGGAGTGGATGCTGCAGACATCGCCATGATGATCGAAATAACTGATTGCAAATCAGACTAGTCTAGTTATTTCGCATGAAGGAAGTGGGGCTCTATCAGGCGAAAACGCAGTTGTCAGCCTTGGTGGCGGAGGTTGCTGCCACAGGCGAGGGTATAGCGCTGACCAAGCACGGCGAAGTGGTCGCGGAGCTGCATCCTCCTGCAAACCAAGCGCCCAAGCGGGGATGCCTCAAGTCGGCCAAGTTTCGTATGGCATCGGATTTCGATTCGGACGCGCTTGGCTTTGAAGATTTCTGGCCCACTGAAGCCAAGGCAACACTTGTTGCTGAATCCAAGCCGGCCTACAAAACCAAGCGCAAACGCCGGTGAGAGAACAGGTCATCGACACGAATGTCCTGTTGTTTTTTGTTCAGGGACACTCAAGGCTACCGAAACGGGTGGCCCGTTTAATTGAGGATACATCACGCAGGTCTGTCGTCTCGATGGCCAGTCTTTGGAAAATTTCCATCAAGACCAGTTTGGGCAAATTGAAATTCCCTCCCGCAGACGATCCCGATTTGCCCGCGCTGCTTTGTGCAGAGGGCTTCGATGTGCAGCCCATCTCTTGGCCTGTGATCCGGCGCGCCAGCCAATTTCCGTGGCACCATCCAGATCCGTTCGACCGCTACATCGCCGCTGAGGTCCTGACACGGGATGCCCAGGTGCTGTCCACCGATCCCAAGCTGGATCGCTGCGGAGTAGAGCGTGCCGGGGAGTAATGGCCAAGCGCTTGGCCAAGCAGAACTGACTGAGTATCAAACGCTTGGTTGTATGATAATATTCGCAAATAAGACTCAGTCTCAAGAAATGTCTTGTTTCTCTCTTTCTTTTGGTGGATGAACGCCGCGCGTTTTCGATGGCAACTGTCCTCGACATTCCGGCCGAGACCCGGTCGCACAAGATCGACACGCTCATCTGTCACTGTTTTCAGGTGAGAGCGTCGGCCATTCGTGCTGCTATAGATGCGGGGGCCACTGAGGTGGAACAGGTGTCGGAAAAAACTTCTGCCGGACTGGGATGCGGAAGCTGCCTTTGCCATATCAAGCGGCTGCTCGCCGGTCTGCCGGCGGAGTGTGGCCCCTGCGCCCAATGCCCCGGCTGCGGCTACGTTCAAGGGCAGTGCCAATGCCACGCTGCCTGAGGCTTCCGCGCAGCATTGCGCCTTGGACTTAGTCTCAATATCAAAGAAACTTCTTTTTTTAACTCCCTTCCGTTGTATTACTACTGGTGCGTGCTATATTTGCACGGTAGTTGAACTGAAATCCAACATAAGCAAAATGAAAGGAAACGAACAAGTAATCGAGGCGTTGAACGCAGGGTTGACCATCGAGTTGACCGCCATCAACACATACTTCATTCACTCCAAGATGCTGCGAAACTGGGGGCTCAACAAGCTCGCCGACTATTACTACGCGGAGTCGATTGAGGAAATGAAACACGCCGATGAGGTGATCGACCGCATTCTGTTTCTGGAAGGCGTACCAGCGATCTCGCGCTACGATGTCATCAAGGTTGGCGACACGCCCAGGGAACAAATCGAAAATGGTATGGAGCTGGAGATCAAGGGGGCATCCACCTACAACGAGGGCATCAAGCTGTGCTCTGAGGTAAAGGACAATGCCAGCCGAGAGCTGATGGATCGCATGGTGGTCGAGTCCGAGCAGAGTATCGACTGGGCCGAGGCGCAGCTCGATCTCATCAAGATGGTGGGCCTTGAAAACTATCTCGCCCAGCAGATGGAGGGCGGCGGGAAATAGTGGCGGCGCAACGATTGAATTACCGCCAGGAAACGGCGCGCTTGGCCAAGCGCGCCGTTCTTTTTTTTAGAAAACGGTTGAGAAAAAAAGGCGGCTCGTTACGATGGCCGAGTAGCCGTTTTTGTTGGGAGACCAATCCCACCCGATCAGTCCGGTTGTTAC
>CAJWVY010000193.1 GCA_913048135.1 uncultured Verrucomicrobiales bacterium | reverse complement strand
TTCTCTTGAGAACCTGCTTTGTAGGGCTCGGTTCGCTCAATGCCATACAGACCAAAGATTTGGTCTGTCATGGCATCGCAGAGCGCAAGTCGAACTTTTCTCACCGTGTCGGTTTCACCGACACGGTTAAGCTGTGGCATCGCCATCTCACTCCTCCTCGTCCACCCCGAACGCCCCTGGTCGCTCCGTCCAGGCCGGTGGTGAACCGGTCAACCGCAAGCCACGCAATGCATGTGGCGGTGGGGAAGTGGGGTGATAATACCAGGAATTATAATCCCCGAGAAACTAGGCCGGAAATCACTCGAGTCGGAGCGCACGTGGAACAGGACGCCGGTGACGGTCGTGGCCGAAAGCCCGGTGCGGGCAAGGTTTTCGGTGACCCGCGCCATGCGGGTCTCGGAGAGGTCGAGCGCGGTGACCTTCGCGGCCACCTCAATCATGTTGGCATCGGCTTCCTTGTAAATGTCGATCTGGACGCTCTCGTTCCCGTCGGTCTTGGTCATCATCTCACGGTCGCGCTGTCCATGGACGACCTGTCCCAAGTCCTTCACCCGGATCTCGCGACCTTCCCTCCGGAACACTATGGTGTCCGCAATCTCCTCTAGGTTTTGGTATTCGTTGATGGTGCGAATCATGTACTCAGCGCCGCCTTCGCGAATTCGCCCACCGGCTGCGTTGATGTTCTCAGCACGGAGTCGACTGAGCACTTGGCCGATCGACAGGTTGACACGCTGCAGTTTGGCCTCGTCGATCAGTACGTGAATCTCCTCCTCCAAACCGCCACGCACCCGGGCCGCTGCCACGCCCTTGATCGGTTCGAGTTGGCGTTTGACCTGCAGCTCCGCGATCCGCCGCAAACGCCGCAGCCCTTCGTCTCCCTTGTACTTAATGCTTCGGCTTGATCCAGAAAGGCTCAGCTCCATCACCGGGTCAAGCGATGGATCGTAATGCAAAAGCAAAGGCTTCTCCGCCTCTCGAGGCAGCCGCACCAAATCAAGTTTTTCGAGCGTGTTTTGGATCGCATCGACCATCGAAGTGCCCCAGACAAATTCGAGAATCACATCACTGACGCCCGCACGGCTGATGCTGCTGATTTCGTTGAGGCCACCGACCACTCCCAGCGCCTCTTCAATCCGGCGGCTGATGTCGTTCTCAACCTCCTCCGGTGCTGCGCCCGGATACTCGGTGCGCACCGTCAGCGTCGGATAGCTCATCTCCGGCATGAGCGTAACCGGAAGCTGTCTTAGCGAAAAATAACCGAAAACAATCGCCGCCAAAAACACCATCAACACTGCGACCGGTCGGTCGGTGGTGAAGTTAGGGTTGCGGTGGGGAGACTCCATTCCGGGACGGAAGTGGGGAAGTTACTTGGTGACGTTGGTGCTTGCCGAAGCGTTGGTGCTGAGCAGGGCCGGGCTGTTGGTGTTGACCGCAGCCGGAACAGAATTCGTTTCGCCCGGCAACGGATCGCCCAGTTCACGAATGAGTGAGTTTTCCTTCAGGCCGGATTGGCCGGCGACGACGATCTTGTCGCCCACGAGAAATCCCTCCGTGGGTTCAATGTGCACTTTGTCGGCATTGAGCGGCAACACAAGCTGTCGCTTCACACTCTTGACGTTGTTCGTGCCGTCGTAAAATAACTTGAAGGCGTACGTCTGGTCGTTGTCGTAAACGATCGATTTTTTGGGAATCAAAATGGCGTCCTGTTTTGTGTTCAGCACCAGTTCAACATCCACCCACATCCCGGGGCGCAGTTTGCCAAGTTCCTTCACAGCGACAGTCACCTTCACCGTACCAGCGCGGGCCTCGACGATGGGAGAAATGCGTTTCACGTAAGCAGGGATCACATTGTCCTCCCCGAGCGTGTTGGAGATCAACCGCGCCTCCATATTCGGCTTGAGATCCGGCAAGTACTGCTCCGGCACATGGATCACAGCCACGATGGAATCGAAGTCGATGATCTCAAAAATCTTCCGACCGCTGCCTACCTGGTCACCGACCTTCACATCACGCAGCGTGATGGTGCCGGTTATCGGGGCGCGCACCTGTGTATACTCAAACTGCCGCTGCGCATCCTCATAACTCAATTTCCGCTGAGACAGCGAAAACTTTGCATTCCGATAATCCTGTTCACTGATCAAGTTGTCCTTGTAGAGATTTTCCTGTCGGGCGAAGTCGATTTGCTCCTTCTCATACTGGCTCTTTGCCTGATCGTAATTGTTCTTTTGGCTATCGTTCTCGAGACGCAAAAGCACCTGCCCCTTCTCCACCTTGTCACCCTCCTCGACTAAAAGATCGACAGCGGGGTTGCTCGTACGCGCATTCACTTCCACCTGCGCCTCCGCTTCAAGAGGGGCAGAGCGCTCGAGGATTTTTTCGATTGGCCCACGGGTCACTTCGGACAGTTCAACCAGCACCGGCTTGGCTTTCCTGGAGTAACGCGACTTTTTCTTCGAACTTTCCTTCTCTGATTCCGCAGAGCCACATCCCAAGAGAGTCAACGCCCCAAAGAGGAGCATCGCTTTGCCTATCAATATTTTATCCATTCCTTTCACCAAAGAAACTATGCCCTGACACTACTCAATTGCCTGCCGGTAGGTTACGAAAAATCGGGTTCAGCCCGGCTGGGGGGTAAATTGGCCAAGCGCAAGAGCGGCCGGTGATTCTGAGGCAATCCAAGCTTCCGTCAACCGTAATACCGCCTAAAAACAGGTGTTACATGAATGGGATAATGAGCAAAAATAGGCCAAGCGCGATCCGATACCAGCCAAACGCCACGAAGGTGTGGGTCTGAATGTAACGCAATAGCCACTTAACGGACGCAAACGCAGTCACCGCCGAAACGAATGTGGCCAAGGCCAACTGCCCCCAATCCTCCGTGATTCCCTCGGAATTTAATGCCTTGAGCACCTTGTACGCCCCGGCCGCAAGGAGGGTCGGGACACCAAGCAAAAATGTGAACTCAATAGCCGGCACACGCTTCAGCCCCATCAACAGCGCGATCAAAATAGTCGACCCCGAACGCGACGCCCCGGGGAACACCGCCGCAAGCAATTGGCCAAACCCGATGGCAATCGCGATCGCCCAAGTCACCTTGGCTAACTGAGGCCTGTCACCCAGCCGCTTCTCCACCACGACAAAGAACACGCCACCGATCAACAGCGCCAACGCCAGGAGACCCTCCGCCAGCGCCACGCTCTTGCTCAGCACGATGGTCGCCATGGTCGAGCCGATCGCCACCGTGACCACCAGATCAAAGGCGTTCATCTTCGCCAGCGTCCGCTTGCCGGACACCCGCAACATGAACACCAACGACACATAGGCCAGCACGCCAATCAGCAGTGTGCGGCCCAGCACCGACCAGCCGTTGAAAAAGATCGCTTCCATACCGAATCACTCCCTGTGCGGCGAACCAACGCAGCATGGCAGTCATCCGGCCGGATAGCGAACAGGGGGATTTACTTAACGCGGTAGAGCCCGCAGAGCTTATTGCCGTCCGGGTCGAGCACGTAGCTGAGGTGCATGGCGCCCATGGCGCTTTCGCGCAGGCCCGGCGGATCTTCCACGGAGGTGCCGCCGTGGGCCACCGCCACGTCGTGCAGCTCTTTCACCTGCTCCGGGGAGTCGCACTTGAAGCCGATGGTGCCGCCGTTGGCGCCGGTGGCCGGCTGGCCGTTGAGCGGCTGGGTGATCGCCAGGGTGTTGCCGTCGTGGCGGTAGAACAGCCGCACGATGCCGGAAGCGGTCTCGTTACGGATCGGCTCGCCGGCGCCGAGCACGCCGATGCAGACGCCACGCGCGTCGCGCGCCTCGAGGCTCTTGTAGGTTTTCGTGCTCTGGTTGTGCGCGTGCTCCGGCACGCGGCGCAGGATCTGAAGGATGTACGCGAGGCAGTACTGCGCCATCGGCTTGGCGTACACGCCCGGGCAGTGCGAGAGCAGCACTTGCTTCGAGATGCACGCGCGGACGGAGGCCTACGAACCCGACGA
>CAJWVY010000192.1 GCA_913048135.1 uncultured Verrucomicrobiales bacterium | reverse complement strand
GGAGACGTACGATCCCAGCCGGTTTGAGCGCGAGGTGCTGGTGAGCAGCAGCCGCGATGCGATCCAGTTTGAAGTGTTGGCCAATGGCGACATTGTGTTTGTGGAATTTGCCGGTGGCGTGAAACGCTGGACTGCCCAGACCGGCGCGGTGACCACGTTGGGTCGTGTGCCGACTTATGCCAAGGGCGAGGTGGGTCTGCTGGGGTTTGCGGTGAGCCCGAACTTCTTGAAGAACGGCCATCTCTTCACACTGCATTGTCCCTCGGCCAAACAGGACACGATGCGCGTGAGCCGTTTTGTGGTGAAGGAAGACGTGATGGATGTGAAGGGCGAGGAGGTGTTGCTCGAGTGGCCGTATGATGATGAACACATTTTTCACATGGGCGGCGCGGTGTTCATGGACGGCCGCGGCCACCTGTACATTGGCAATGGCGACAACTGCCACTGGAAGCCGGGGCTGCCGATCGATTATCGGCCGGGCAAAAAGAGTTGGGACGCCATGCGTTCAGCAGGCAACTCGCAGGATTTGCGCGGCAAGATTCTGCGCATCCAACCGAAGGATGAGGGCGGGTACGTGATTCCGAAGGGGAATTTGTTTACCGACCCAAAACAGGGTCGACCGGAAGTGTACGCGATGGGCGTGCGCAATCCGTTTCGCATGACAGTCGATGACTCCGACGGCACGCTGTACTTCGGCGATGTGGGGCCGAATGTGTTTCCGGAGCTGAAGATTAACCCGCTCGGGTATGATGAAATCAATGCTGCGCCCAAGGCAGGCAACTTCGGATGGCCACTGTTCATTGGTCCGAATGAGCCGTACCCGGTTTATGATTTTGAAAACAATAAGGTAGTGGCCACCTTCAAGCCGGGAGCGTCGGAGAATCATTCGCCGAACAACACGGGTATCAAGAAACTGCCGCCTGCCCAGCCGGCGTTGATCTGGTATGGTAACGTGAAAAGCGAACGCTTTCCCAGCCTCGGCTCGGGAGGTCGCTCGATCATGGCTGGGCCGGTGTATCGGTATGATCCGAAAAGCAAATCGTCCATTCGTCTGCCCAAGGAATTCGACGGGCACTTGTTCATTTACGAGTGGATGCGCAACTGGATCCAGACGACCAAGCTCGGCACTGGCGGCCCGGTGGTCACGCCGTTTTTGCCCAACTGGAATTTTCGTCGGCCGGTGGATATGAAACTCGGCCCGGACGGCGCGTTATACATCATCGAGTACGGCGACAAATGGTGGGAAAACACCGACAGCCGCATCGCGCGCATCGTGTACCGCCGGGGTAATCGCGCTCCGAAGGCGATGTTGGCGGCGGATGTCTCGGCCGGCAAGGCGCCGTTGAAAGTGGCGATCAGCGCCGCGCAATCATCGGATCCGGACGGTGATGCATTGAAATACAAATGGAGCGACGGCAGCACAGGGCCTACTTGGAATCAGGCCATTAAGAAACCCGGCGTGCATCAGATTTCAGTGACCGTTACCGACCCCAACGGAGCGAAGAGCACGGCCACACAAACGATCCATGTGGGCAACGCGCGTCCTGAAGTGACGTTTCAATCGCCAGCTCACGGCTCGTTTTTCGACTGGCGGCAGAAGCTTGCCTACAAACTGGCGGTATCTGATGCCGAAACGAAAACGATCGACGGCAACCTCGTGGCCCTGCAGGGAGAGTTTCGAAATCGACGTTATCTCACTGATGAAGATACCGAGTTATCCACGCCCGGTTTGGCGTTGATGCGCAAGAGCACCTGCTTTGCCTGCCACATTTCCGATGCGCCCTCGGCTGGGCCGTCCTACGAATTGGTCGCCGAGAAATATGCTGATGAGGAGGGTGCGGCCGCGCGCCTGGCCGAGAAGGTGCTCAAGGGCGGCGTGGGCGCGTGGGGACAGCAACCGATGCCGCCGCACCCGCAGCATACTCTCGAGCAAACGCGCTTGATGGTGGACTGGATTTTGTCGCTGAACGACAACACCGCCAGTACGCCGCGTCGCGGTTTGACCGGCACGTACGCTGCGCCGGCGCAGCCGAAGATTCGCGTGAACGAGGGCGTGCTTGTGCTCACCGCCGGCTACACCGATGCGGGCGCCGAAGGGATGCCGCCGTTGCGCGGAGAGAAAACAATCGTGCTTCATTCGCGCCGCAAGAAGGCGGCGCTCTACGACGCCAACTACGGCATGCAATACGTGGAACAGGTCGAGGGCGAGAAAGGTATCATCGGCCATTTCCAAAACGGCGATGCGATTGTGTTCCGCGAGCTGAATCTGGCCGAGGTGTCCAAAATCCTAGTGCGCGCCGGCGGCATTGATGGAACGGGTCGCTTTGAGCTGCGCGCCGGATCGGCCAAGGGCAAGCTATTGGCCGCGGTTAAAGTGAAATCCACCGGCGACGGTGAATTTGTAGAACTGCCCGCCAAGCTGAGGACCAATGATCTCACCGATGTGTGGGTGATCGCCAAAACCAAAGGCGTGCTGGGCCTGAACTGGATTGAGTTTCAGAAGTAGCGCGTTCGCGCATCTGTTTTCCTTGCCCGAAACCGTGTTGTACGGGACGATTGAGGCATGAATTTTTGGGCGATTTTTCTGCTGGCCGGCCTGCCGCTGGCGTCGTTTGCCGCGGACACGGTGCAGTACAACCGTGATGTGCGGAAAATTTTGGCGGCGAATTGTTTCTCGTGCCACGGGCAGGATGCGGAGACGCGAAAGGGTAAGCTGCGGTTGGATGAAGCGGCTAGCGCATTGAAACCGAGGAATGGGGCGGCGGCGATTGTGCCGGGCAACCTCGAGGAGAGCGAGGCGTGGCAGCGGATTATTACGGACGATGCCGATGACCTAATGCCGCCGCCGGACTCGAAGAAAACCCTGAGCGCGGAGGAGAAGACCATCCTCAAGGCGTGGATCGAGCAGGGGGCTAAGTACGAGGAGCATTGGGCGTTCATCGCGCCGAAGAAACCGGTCGTGCCCAAGACTGCCAAGGAGGTGGCGAATCCGATTGATGCATTTCTGCAACGACGCCTCGTCGGGGAAGGTCTGAAGCCCGCGCCGTTGGCCAAGCCGGAGACGTTGGTGCGCCGCGTGTATCTGGATCTCACCGGCCTGCCGCCGACGCTCGCCGAGGTGGATGGCTTTCTGCTGGATAAATCGCCCGAGAAACTGGAGCGTCTGATCGCCGGCTTGATGAAGCGACCGGCGTATGGCGAGCACATGGCGCGCTATTGGCTGGACCTCGCGCGCTACGCAGACACGCACGGGCTGCACTTGGATAATGAGCGGTCCATGTGGCCGTACCGCGATTGGGTGGTGCGTGCGTTCAATCAGAACATCAAGTTCGATGAATTCACGCGCTGGCAGTTGGCCGGTGATTTGTTGCCAGAACCGACGATGGATCAACGGATCGCCTCCGGCTTCAACCGCTGCAACGTGAGCACCAGCGAGGGCGGTAGTATCGGTGAGGAATGGATTTACCGGTACGCGGTCGATCGCACCTCGACGGCGGTGGAGGTGTGGATGGGCCTCACGGCGGGCTGCGCGGTATGCCACGATCACAAATTTGATCCGCTTTCCACGAAAGAGTTTTACTCGATGTACTCCTTCTTTCACAGCGCGGCCGATCCGGCGATGGACGGTAACAAGAAGGACACGCCACCGATCTTGCGCGTACCACGTCCGGGCGATAAGGAAAAACTTGTGGCCTTGGAGAAGCAAATTGCGGCAATGGAGGAACGCGTCAGCGAGGCGGCGACTAAGGTGGCATATATTGACCCTGCCGAACTCGACGTGGCGCCAGAGCCTACCTCGAAAGAGACGGTTTGGATTGAGGACGGTTTCCCCGCCAAAGCAACCCGTCAAGGCAACAAGGAATGGAAAACTGTGAGTAAGCCCGAGCCTGTGTTCAGCGGCGGCAAGGCGTTCGTGCTGGAAGCGAACGGGCGGGAGCAGCTTGTGATTGGCGGCGCCAACCCGCCGTTGGTCATTGAGAAAGGCATGAAACTGTTTACGCACGTTTACCTCGACACGCTGAATCCGCCCAAACAGATCATGCTGCAGTTCAATG
>CAJWVY010000191.1 GCA_913048135.1 uncultured Verrucomicrobiales bacterium | reverse complement strand
ATTTTGACCGCCCGCCGTTTGGTTGAGCGGGGAGTTCGTTATGTGCAGGTGTGGCACGGTAACTCGCAGCCTTGGGATAATCATGATGATTTGGAGATTCGCCATCGACAGTTGGCCAAGGAATGCGATCAGGCGATTGGAGCTTTGTTGACGGATCTCAAGGAACGCGGCCTGCTCGAGGACACCATTGTGATGTGGGGCGGGGAATTCGGCCGCACCCCCGTGGTGGAGTTGCCCAAGGCGGGCTCGAATGCCGGCAAGGTGAATGGGCGTGATCATAATCACCACGGCTTCTCCATGTGGCTGGCCGGCGGCGGCGTGCGCGGCGGGATGGCGTACGGCGCCACGGATGAATTTGGATTTAAGGCCGAGGATAACCCGATGCATGTGCATGATCTGCACGCGACATTGTTGCATCTGATGGGGTTTGATCATGAGAAATTGACCTTTCGCCACGCCGGCCGTGATTTTCGTTTGACCGATGTGCACGGCCATGTGGTCCACGAAATTATTGCCTAATGGAAACTATAGAGCTAACGCGTGATTGTGAAGTAACGGTGATTCCCGGCGGGGATCGCATGATCTTGTCGACCGGTACGCCGGTGGATATTACCCATAGCCTCGGCGGCACTTACACCGTGCGTGCTGGGGGCAGATTGTATCGGGTGAATCCGTCTGATGCTGATGCGCTCGGAAAAGAGGTGGAAGAAACGGTTGCCGAGTCCGGAGGCGAGGTAACTGCTGAGCGGGTGCATGAGGCATTGAAGAATGTGTATGATCCAGAGATCCCTGTGAACATTGTAGATCTGGGATTGGTATATGACACCTCGGTGTTACCTGATGAAAATGAGGTGAAAGTTCGAGTGCAAATGACGCTTACCGCACAGGGCTGCGGTATGGGCCCGAGCATTGCGGCGGATGCCCAAAACAAGATTCTCGCGCTGGGTGGAGTGTCACAGGCCGATGTGGAAATCGTCTGGGATCCGCCCTGGCATCAAAGCATGATCTCCGAAGAAGGTCGTCAGGCACTTGGTCTAGAATAGGCTTCTCAGTGCCGCGAAAGAGGGTTGACGATCGGGAGCTTCCTCAGCATACTCCGCCCCCTCGTGGGGTCGTAGCTCAGTTGGTAGAGCACCACAATGGCATTGTGGGGGTCATCAGTTCGATTCTGTTCGGCTCCACCAAAATTTGGCTTCAGCAGTTTTGCTGGAGCCTTTTTTATTGTCTTTGAACGAAGGCCGGCGAGAGGTTGCGATAGCAGGCGATCGAAGTGGCGATGGGGTCGTAGCCTTTTTGACTCTACACTTGGGCACTTATCTCGACGTTAATGTCGCCGCGATAGCCGAGCTCGAAGGCCGTGCCGGCGGTGGTGGTGGCGATAAATTGTCGGCGGTTTATGGGGGTGGATTATTGGCCCACGGCAATCAAGTGACCGTAGGTGCGAATGTACATGCGTTGATGCGCGATGGCAGGGGTGGAGTTGCAGCGTTCATCAAGATCATTGATGGCAAGGATTTCGAATTTTCCGTCTCCGCGCATCACGATGGTTTTGCCGTTTGAATCGATACAGAAAATATTGCCGGCAGCGGCCACTGGGCTGCCGAAAAAGCGGCCACTGCGGACGGCGCGTTCGTTCCAGTGAACTTTGCCGGTGGCAGCTTCTACGCAGGAGACAATACCTTGGTCATTCCAGAGGAAGAGATTTTCGCCGAGTAATAGGGGGGTGGGGATGTGGGGCACACTCTTCTCAATGCGCCAGACCTCTTCCATTTGATTGCCTTTCGGGCGGAGGGCGACAACGTGTTTGAGTTTGGTGACGAAACCGCAGGTGCCAATGACAAGATCGCCCGCAACAATCGGGGAGCCGATGGCGCGTTCGGGTGAGCTAAGGTTGAACACGACATTTTCCCATTTCACCTTACCGGTTTTGGGGTCAATGCCAGTGATGCCGTGGGTCCAGTTGGTAAAGATTAGTTCCTCGTCCCGGCCGGGTGCTTTGTAGGGGATGGGGGTGCTATACGTGAGGCGCTTGCTCTTGCGCGGGGTTTGCCAGGCGATTTTGCCGGTGGCCTTCTGGACGGCAATGAGGGAGCTGTCGCCGTCCTGATCGTTATTCAGGATAATCAGATCGTTGTACACAATGGGGGAGGCACCGAAGCCGTGGCCGCCTTTGACGGGGCCGAGGTTGCTTTGCCAGAGTTGTTTGCCGGCGTGGGACAGGGCGGTGATCTGGAGGCTCTTCGGAGTGCCCCAGGCAAAATACACGCGATCGGAATCAGCTGCGGGGGTGCTGGAGGCAAAGCTGTTTTCCTTGTGGTGCCGATGATGTTGGGCGGGGTAATCGAGCGTCCACAGGATCTTGCCGGAATGGGCGTGGACTGCGACGGCACTGCGGGCACCGGTTTCTTCATCGGCGCACAGGAGAAAGACGTTGTCGCCCCAAACAATGGGAGATCCGTGTCCGGTGGCCGGCAGTGGGGTTTTCCATTTGAACTGAGCATCAGTCCATTTGACGGGGATGGCCGCCGCGCTGACGCCATGGCCTTGCGGGCCGCGGAATCGGGGCCATTGTTCTTCGGCGAACACCGGAAGAGCGCTGAAGGCAAGAAGGTGCAGGATGACGTATCGGATCATGTGAGGAATCTATAGCCAGAGATTGGGCCTGCCAAGTGACAATGATTCGGCTTGCGCCTTGCCTCAGGGTGCGGATGATGGAGGCATGAAATTCATGGTCGCCATGGTGGCCTGTGTGATGCTCACGTGCACTCTGCAGGCGGATGAAAAGAACCGGGACGCGCAGTTGGAAGCGCAGTTGACCGGCACGGTGTTCAAGGGTGTGTTTACCATTGATGGGCGTCCTGGCCAACCGGCTGAGGAGGAGTACACGATTCTGAAAGTCAAGAAGGCTGGCGAAGGCGATCTGTGGTTTTTCACTGCCCGCATCAAATACGGAAACAAGGACGTGACCTTGCCAGTGCCGGTGCCGATCAAGTGGGCGGGCAAGACGCCAGTGATCGAAATGGACAATCTCAAGATCCCATTGCTTGGAACATTCAGTGCTCACATCGTGATCGATGACGGTAAATACGCCGGAACCTGGAAACACGGCAAAGTGGGCGGACACATGTACGGCAAGATTTTGAAGATCAAAAAGTAGCCGGACGTCACATTTTCAAAGCATGAAATCACATATCATTCTGGCGGGCCTGTTGGGCCTGAGTTGGTTTAATATTGCCTCCGCGGAGAACGATAAAGGCGAGGATCAATATTTGTCCCGCGTGCGACAGTTAACATTTGAAGGGCGCCGGAGCGGGGAAGGGTATTATTCGCCGGATGGTAAAAACATCATCTTCCAAAGCGAACGGGAGAAGGGAAACCCGTTTTATCAGATTTATACCATGAGCCTGGAGTCCGGCGATGTGTCACGTGTGTCGCCTGGTACAGGCAAGACGACGTGCGCCTTTTTTCGTCCGGGCAGTGATGAGATGTTGTTTGCCAGCACTCATGTCGATCCGGAGTCAGTAAGTAAGCAAAAGGCCGAGTTGGATTTTCGGGCCTCCGGGAAGACTCGGCGTTACTCGTGGGATTACGATGAGCGCATGGACATTTTCAGTACTGGTCCGGACGGCAAAAAGCTGAAGCGCCTAACCAACGCGCTCGGGTACGATGCTGAAGGCGCGTATTCGCCTGACGGCAGCAAGATTGTGTTTTGCTCCATTCGGGATGCTTATGGTCGCGAGGATTTCACGGACAAGGAGAAGGTGAAGTTGAAGTACGACATCGCGTACTTTGGCGAGATCTACATCATGAATGCCGATGGCACGGGCCAAAAGCGACTGACCTTTATGCCGGGATATGACGGGGGACCGTTTTTCTCGCCGGATGGCAAGCGGATCATTCTGTTGGCAGAGGGCCGACTGGTGAACCTTGGCTGTGCGACAGGTCATCCTAGTTTCGTCATGAGCGCCTCTTTCACCAATCAGGTACTCGCTCAAATCGAGCTTTGGGAAAACGCGAGCAGCTACGAGAACAAAGTTTATGTCCTGCCCAAAGATTTGGATGAAAAAGTGGCCCGGTTA
>CAJWVY010000190.1 GCA_913048135.1 uncultured Verrucomicrobiales bacterium | reverse complement strand
GTTAAGGCCGGGTTGGCTCTGGGCTCTCACGGTGAAATACAAAAAAGTAAATAGGGTGACGATGTAAAAGACCACCGCCTCGGTTACCGGCGTGCTGCGTTTGTGATGGATCAGCACTCCCTCAAAGTAACAGCACCACGTGGTGAACGCTGGCAGGGCGACGGCAAACCATAGGGCGGTCTTGCCCATCGCAGCCAGCTCAGGTCGCAGGCCGATGAATTTCTCAAACCACACATCAATCAACGGCGTGAGGCAGAGCACCAGCAGTGGGATGGATAAGACCACGCTGAGTAGCACGGTGAACCGGAACAATTGTGTGCGGCCTTCGGGGCGGTCGAGCAGGGCCACGACCACTTCGGTGTACGCAATGCCGGCGGCACGCAGCATAAAGATCAGGCTGTTTAACGTCGGCCATACGGCGAGGGTGAGCGTGGGCACTTCCAGCCGGCTCATGGCGCCGGTAAGGATCGGTTGGCCCAGTAATCCGATGGTGGGCGCAAAGGCGATGGGCAGATAAAAGAGCACCACTTCGCGCATGGTAATGGCCGGGCCGGTGGCTTCGGCCAGTGGCCCGGTGAGCACGCGCTGGAATCGCCAGCGGATGTAGACCGCCTCGGCGAGAACCCCGACGGCCACAGCCGAGGTGGCCACCACGATGCCCGAGTACTTGTGTAAGGCGAACCCAATGCCGAGCACCACCACATCCGCCAGTAACCGCATGGCGGTGCCCCAGCCGACTGCGCCGGCATGGCCGAACCGAATGAGAACACCTTGATGAAAGCGGCGGTATCCGATTGCCCAGGTCCAAGGGGTCATGATTTGAAGGCCAATCCGACCGGGCTCAATGATTTCCTCCGGTGCCCCGATCAGCGATCGAGCAACCCAATCGTATAACGGCGTAAACGCCAGGAGCATATGCAGGGCGGTGAGGGCTAGCCCGAGTAGATTGGTGAGCCGCCAGAGTTTGTGGTAGGCATTCAGATCGCGCCCCAGCGCGGTGGCGGCGGTGAGCAGCATAATGATGGGCGACTCGATCACCAGCGCCAGCGGAAACACAATGCCGCTGTAGGCGGCCAGATGGATGTCGGGATTGTCCAGCCGCGCCACCACCGCACTGAGGAGCGGAAGCTCCGCGCCCATCAATAGCCAGCTGGCAGCGAGCGGCAGCCAGGTGCGAATGATGACGCTTTGCGTCAGCGGTGAAGTGGAATCGGCCGCCATTGCAGGGGTACAAGAAAAAAGGCGAGGTTGCCCTCGCCTTGGGTCGGGTTATTTTTTCTTCGGCCTATTCGGTTGGTTGGGCCGTTTGCGCTTTGGGGGTACGGGATCTTCCTCGGGCACCTTGTAGTGGACGCGCAGGCGCTTGAGTTCGGCGAGGAGATCGCTCTGGATCGTCTTATAATCGCTGTTGCCGTACACGCTTTGAAGTTCATTTGGATCCTTCTTCAGATCGAAAAGTTCCCATTCATTTTTCTGGTAGAAATGAATGAGCTTATGCCGACCGTTGGTGACACCGTAGTGGCGAGCCACGCTGTGGGCACCGGGGAATTCGTAGTAGTGATAGTAGAAATGGGTGCGCCAATCCTTGGGGGTATGGCCCTTGAATAACGGCACGAGGCTGGTGCCCTGCATGTCGGCAGGGGATTTCACACCGGCGATGTCCAGGAAGGTCTGGGCGAAATCGAGGTTGGAGACGATGTCGCTGTTGCGGCTGCCGGGCTTCACGACGCCGGGCCAACGGACAAGCAGAGGCATCACGAGGCTTTCCTCGTACATCCAGCGTTTATCGTACCAGCCATGATCGCCGAGGTACCAACCCTGATCGCTGCTGTAAATGACGATGGTGTTCTTGGCGAGACCGCTTTTGTCGAGGTAATCGAGCACGCGGCCGAGGTTGTCGTCCACGCTTTGCACACAGCGAAGGTAATCCTTGATGTAGCGCTGGTATTTCCATTTCACGAGCTCCTCGCCTTGTAGGTTGGCTTTGCGGAAGGCTTCGTTTTTGGGACCGTAGGCGGCTTCCCAGAGTTTGCGCTGCTCGGGGGTGAGATTGTTCGGGCCTCGGTTGAGCTTGAGATCATTTTCACTCAGATGCCGCGCGATGGTCATGGCTTGCTCGGCGGCGGCCGAGGTGCGGCCTTTGTAATCGTCCCACAAGGTTTCCGGTTCGGGGATTTCCACGTCGTCAAAGGTGGTGAGATGGGCTGGGCCGGGCTGCCAGTTGCGGTGGGGTGCCTTATGCTGGTACATCAGCATGAAGGGCTTCTTCTCGTCGCGATCGTTTTTGAGCCAGGCGAGGGTTTTGTCCGTGATGATATCGGTCGTGTAGCCGGTGTGCGGTTTGGTGACTGGGTTCCCGTTGTCATCGGCGGTAATCATCGGCGGGTTGTAGTAGGGGCCTTGCCCTTTGAGGACATCGTAATAATCAAACCCGGTAGGCGTGCTGCCGAGGTGCCATTTGCCGATCACCGCCGTAGTGTAGCCGGCCTTGCGCAGTAGCTTAGGAAAGGTTTGCTGCGCGCCGTTGAAGGTGATGCCGTTGCGGAAGAAGCCGTTAAGATGACTGTGCTTGCCGGTGAGGATTACCGCCCGGCTCGGGCCGCAGATGGAATTGCTGACATAACATTTCTCGAACAACATCCCCTCGCTCGCGATGCGGTCCATGTGCGGCGTGGTGTTGATCTTCGAGCCGTACGCACTAATGGCGTGTGCCGCGTGGTCGTCGGTAAAGACAAAGAGAATATTCGGGCGCTCGGTGGCGATCGACGGAGTGGCCAGCCAACCGGCCAACAGCAGCAGGGCAATTCGTGAGATGAATTTCATGGTCGCGGCCACTCAAGCATCCTGCCACGGCAAAGGCAAGCGCAGGGTGAAGCTACCGGAAAAGCTACTCAAACCCTATTGGGCAGGATGGCGTAGTGATGGCAAACAGGAAAAAGAACACGATGTCGCCTATGCGATAGCCCATGCCGTCATGAGAGAGTTTTTCATGATCTTGGAACGTTATTGGGATTCGCTGTCCGTCGAGTTCGCAGAAGCGGGAAGCAGGTCTGTATCCTTGCCCCAATTGACCCAACCGCGGGCTTGCAGATAAATGACCACCGAGGAACAAAACATATTAGCGACACTACCGGTCAGATAGCCGTAGCTGAACCAAAACACGTTGGCGATAATTCCCATTACAAAGCCAGTGCGGCTTTTATTTCCCAGCAGATATAGCGAAAGAAAGGTAAACACCATCGCTGCCCAGTCGCTGCCCTTGTATTGCAGCGCGTGTTCGGAAAGATATTCCATCGTGACCAAGGTGTAACGTTCCAGAGACGGCGTGGCGAGGGAAAGGATGATCCCGGATGCTCGGAAAACAATTTCATCTTCAATCTTTTTCACTTGCGCATCCGCAGACGCGGCGGATACTCACGCCACCGTTAACCCCATCAATTCTCTCTTATGTCACGCAAGACCCTCATCAAAACTTATACTCGACGCGACATCCTGAAGGCCGGCACGGCCTCGGCCATCGCGGTAAACTTTCTACCGTCGCGCGTCTTTGGTGCCAATGAACGCATCACTATGGCCGGCATCGGAGTGGGTGGCAAAGGTGGCAGCGACATTAGCGGCGCCGGCGAGGTTGGTGAGGTGATTGCGCTTTGTGATTGTGATTTCAATCGCGGCGGCGGCGCGGCTAAGAAATGGCCCAAGGCCAAGAAGTTTACCGACTTCCGCGAGATGCTCGACAAGATGGGCAAGGACATCGATGCCTGCACCGTGTCCACCCCGGATCACACCCACGCGCCGGCCGCCATCCGCGCGATGAACCAAGGCATTCACGTGTATTGCCAAAAGCCGTTGACCCATACTGTGTGGGAAGCGCGCCAAATGCGGTTGGTGGCGGAGAAGAACAAGGTTTGCACGCAGATGGGCAACCAAGGCACCGCGAGCACTGGCATGCGCGAGGGCGTGGAGGCGTTGTGGGCCGGCGCCATTGGCGAGATTAAGGAATGCCACGTGTGGACCAACCGCCCCGTGTGGCCGCAGGCTCCGGGAGTGACCAAGCGTTTGCCCGAGCAACCCGTGCCTGATCATGTGGATTGGAATTCCTTCATCGGACCGGCCGAAATGCGGCCGTACAATTCCGGTTATCATCCCTTCAAGTGGCGCGGCTGGTGGGATTACGGCACCGGCGCGATGGGCGACATGGCTTGCCACACCGCCAACCCTGGCTACATGGG
>CAJWVY010000189.1 GCA_913048135.1 uncultured Verrucomicrobiales bacterium | reverse complement strand
TCGCGCTGGTTGTGCTCATAGATCCAATGGCGCATGAACATGGTGGCAATTAGAGCATCGCGGTTGCCCGGATCAATCTCGTCGCCGGCCAGTTGCTCGCGCACAAATCGGTCATATGGTTTGTCGGTGTTGAAAGAGTTGATGACGTAGTCGCGATAGCGCCATGCCTCAGGCCGGAAATGATCCGCGCGGTAGCCGTCGGAATCCGCATAGCGCACGAGATCGAGCCAGAAGGATGCTTGCCGTTCGCCGTAGCGTGGGCTGGCCAAAAGGCGGTCGACCAGTTTGCCGTAGGCATCCGGCGAGGGATCTTTCAGGAACCTCGTCACCTGTTCCTGAGTGGGTGGCAGACCGGTGAGATCCAGCGTCACGCGTCGGATTAACGCGCGCTTGGCGACGGGCCCGGCCGGGGTCAGTTTCTGCTCGGCGAATTTGCGCGCGATGAAATGATCGATCTCATTCGCCGCCCAACCGGCGCCGGCCTTCGGCACGGCCGGTTGGCGCACGGGCTGGTAGGACCACCACGCGAGTTGGTCCTGAGTGAACTGCGCTGCGGACAGCGGCAACAGCCCCACGCAAAGCAGAATGACGGCACGCCAAATCACGGGCCATTTGTAGCACCGCTGTCGGATTCGGGGTAGAAAATTATCGGGCCAAAGTGGCCCGTACTGCGTCCAGCAGCGAGGCCTTGCCGGTGGCGTCCTGACCCAATTCCCAGATCATGACTCCACCGTAACCACCGTGCACGGCGTGATGGGTTTTACGGCGAATAGTGGCGGGGCCGTTGAAATGAAATCCACCGGCAATATCGGAATCGGGCGTCGGTTTGAATTGCGCTACCAACTCACTGTAGGTGCGTGCATTGTTTTGCGCGTTACGCCCGTAAAACGGGAGGCCCAGCAGCAGCTTGGCCTTAGGTGCCCCTTGCGTCTCCCAATAGCGTAGATCCTTCACCGCACCGGCAAACGGCGCGTGGGGCGTGCCCTGGTCGTACGCCATCACGTGGATGCGGTCGATGAACGGAAATGTTTCGCGTTTCAAATGTTTACCCCAACCGGCGGCAGCTACGGTGAGCCAAAGGCGGTGCGGCACAAAGGCGCGTTTCAACTCGATCAATAGTGTTTGGTAATTGGCAATCTCGGCGGCTGTCTTGGGGTGTTCCCAATCAATGTCCGCGCCTTGAAGATTATGTTTGCGGACAAATGCCGTGAGCTGTTGAACAAACGAGGTCCGCGCCTTGGCGTTGGCCGTCATCGGCGCGAAGCCCGCCGATAATCCCCAGCCACCCACGCAGATGTGGACCCGCACTTTTTTGGCATGAGCACGGGCTGTCAGTTTGCGGAGCACTTCCGGCCGGGCGTTTTTTGTGTCCAGCGAACCATCCGCCTTGGGCGCGATGGAAAAGAAAATGATGTCGGTCAATTTTTCGACCGGCAATGTATCGATTAGGTTCGCGCGATAATGAGGTAAATACCCTGTGACCGCCGGGGCCGCATCCATCGACCACCAGCCGGTCATCAAAACAATCCAAGCCAGCAGAAAACGTTGCATCAGTCGCCGATAATTTTGACCAACAAACGCTTGCGCCGGCGGCCGTCGAATTCGCCGTAGAAAATCTGCTCCCACGGCCCGAAATGCAGCCGGCCTTTCGTGATGGCGACAACTACTTCGCGGCCCATCACCTGGCGTTTCATGTGGGCATCGGCGTTGTCCTCGCCGGTGTCGTTGTGGCGATATTGCTCGATCGGTTCATGCGGCGCGAGCCCTTCCAGCCAGCGTTCGTAATCAGCATGCAGTCCGGATTCATCGTCGTTGATGAAGACACTCGCCGTGATGTGCATGGCATTCACGAGGCACAACCCCTCCTGCACCCCGCTCTGCTGCACCAGCTCGGTCACCTGAGGTGTGATATTGATAAATGCCCGGCGTGTCGGGACATCAAACCACAATTCCTCGGTGAGGTGCTTCATCAAACAGCAGCGGCGATGGCGTCGCCCATCTCGGTGGTGCCCACCTGACGGGCGTTGGGATCGTCGGCACTGAAGATATCGCCGGTGCGCAGGCCATTGGCAATCGCGGTGCCGACGGCTGCGTCGATGGCTGCCGCCGCGTCGTTCTCGGCAAAGCTATGGCGCAGCATCATGGCGGCAGACCGGATCTGCGCGATGGGGTTGGCCAGATCCTTGCCGGCAATATCCGGCGCCGTACCGCCGGCCGGTTCGTAAAAACCGAACGTGCGCTCGCCGCTGGTGGCGCCGAGACTGGCACTGGGCAGCATGCCGAGCGATCCGGCCAGAGCGGCCGCTTCATCGCTAAGGATGTCGCCAAATAAATTCTCGCACAGCACCACGTCAAACTGTGTGGGCCGCAGCAGGAACTGCATCGCGGCATTGTCCACGAACATGTGCTCGAGGGTGACGTCCGGATACTCGGCGGCCACCCGCGTGACTACGTCGCGCCAGAGTACGCCGTTCTCCAGTACGTTCGCCTTATCGATGCTCATCAGGTGCTTGCGGCGGAGCTGTGCACTTTTGAAGCCCACGTGCGCGATGCGCTCGATCTCGCTCGTGCTGTAAACCATTGTATCCACCGCGCGCAATTGACCATCCTCCAGTGTCTCGGTGTTTTTCGGTTGGCCAAAATACATACCGCCGGTCAACTCACGCACTACCAGCAAATCAATTCCATCGCCCTGCCTTTCGGCCTTTAACGGACACGCATGCGCCAGCTCAGCCGGCAGCTTCACCGGGCGTAGGTTGGCAAACAGGCCAAATTCCTTGCGCAGGGCGAGCAAGGCCGCGCGCTCGGGACGTTCCTCCTTCGGGATGGTCGGGTCACGATCGGGCAGGCCTACCGAGCCGAATAAGATGGAATCACTCTCGCGACACAGCGCGAGGGTGTCGTCGGGCAGCGCCTTACCGGCGGCGTCAATGCCTGCCCAGCCGACCGGTGCCTCGGTGACGTCCAATTGAAATCCAAACTTTCCCTCGGCCGCGCGCAGCACCTTCAGCGCCTCGCGCACCACCTCCGGCCCAATTCCATCGCCCGCCATTGCGGCTATCTTATAAATGCGTTCACTCATTTGAAATGCGAGTGCGCAGCTTAGGGATGGTATTGCTGCAGGTGAAGGAAATTGTAGGGATAGGGACTATGTGAGTTCAGTTTCCCTAGGGAACTTTGAATAAATGTTTGCGAGTGATGTTCTTGTACCAACTCTGTACCAAAGTTGAAGCGGGTATGGCGGATGATACGCGGGATTAAGCTACTTGTTAAGCAGCTTCGGATTCTTTTTGATCATCTCACCGGAGAGTTCTTGGGCTTTGGAGACGTCATCGTATATCATTTCTTTTTCTAAAAGCGATTTGAACCTTTTAACATCGAAACCATTAGCTTCAGCAATGTTGGCAAACGCATAGGCGATCACAAAGTCTTTTGGCACTCCTCGGTCAGTAGCGTACATCACCCCAAGGTTGAGTTGCGCACCTGCATATCCCTGTTCAGCCGCTTTGCGATACCACCCTACCGCTTCCTTGTCGTCTTGCAGCACTCCCCGGCCATTGGCGCACATCAACCCAAGGTTGAATTGTGCAACAGCTGAACCTTGTTTAGCCGCTTTGCGATACCACTCTACCGCTTCCTTGTCGTCTTGCAGCACTCCTTGGCCATTGGCATACATCACCCCAAGGTTGACTTGTGCAGCTGCGAAACCTTGTTCTGCCGATTTGTGATACCACTCTATCGCTTCCTTGTCGTCTCGCAACACTCCTAGGCCTTCCGCATACATCACCGCGAGGTTGTATTGCGAATTGATATCCCCCGCTTCTGCCATGGCCTTGGTTTCAGCGAACTTAATTTTTCTAAATGGAGTTTGTTTATTCTTGGGGACCTCAAAACGTAAAGGCTTACCATCAGGATTCCCTGCCCCATGATCCCATATGGTTTTAATAATCAAATCACCATTTTCCTGCACATCATACTGGGCATGATACCATTCACCCTGCTTTAACTTCCTGTCAAAAACATATAATTTATGATTTTTGATTTCCCACTCAAGGCCCTGTTCAACGACTTCGGAGTCAATGGACGCAGAGAAACTTCCATTTATATCAAACTTAACCGTCACATTACTGCCATCAGGTGAAACCATCTGATAAACCCCAGCAACCGAATTTTTATTAAGCGGTTTCGTAATTTTAATGCTGCTCGTGTCAGTATTAGACGCAGAAGGTTGAACGGAATCTTCCTTCCCACACCCCATCAATACTCCAACCATCATTACCAAAACCAAATGCTTCATATGCCTCGATTGTACCGTAAATGACTGTGTGTTTCCCACTACAATAACCAACTAAGATTATAA
>CAJWVY010000188.1 GCA_913048135.1 uncultured Verrucomicrobiales bacterium | reverse complement strand
TTTCGGACATTTTTCAAGAATGCGTTTCACATCGGGCAGGAACCCCATGTCGAGCATGCGATCGGCCTCATCGAGCACTACGTGGGTGATGCCCTTGAGTTTGGCGGAGCCCTGCTGCATGTGATCAAGCAACCGGCCTGGAGTAGCCACAATAATATCCACGCCGTTCTTCAGAGCCTCAACCTGTTTGCCGTAGCCCACGCCCCCGTAGATGACCGCCACTTGATGATCGGTAAACCGCGCGTAATCACGGATAGCTGTCTCCACCTGCGAAGCCAATTCCCGGGTCGGCTCCAGAATCAGCACGCGGGAGGTACCATCAGGTTTCGGTAATTGCGACAGGATCGGCAGGGAAAAAGCGCCCGTTTTACCCGTACCGGTCTGAGCGCTACCGATCACGTCTTTGCCCTCCAACAGCAACGGAATCGCCCGTAATTGGATGGGAGAAGGGTCGGTCCAGCCCATGGCCTTCACACCTTCGAGTACCGTTTTGGAAAGTCCGAGTTTGCTGAATGGCATAAAGCGGCGACTTAAACAGGTGCGGATGGGGGGCGCAAATCAATTCGTCGTTGAGCCCTGAGCCCGCTTAGCATATAAAGCGGGCGTTCGGAGCGTAGCACAGCCTGGTTAGTGCGCCTGTTTTGGGAACAGGAGGTCGAGTGTTCGAATCACTCCGCTCCGACCATTTTTCTAATCCATGATGACGGCGCCGCCTGAAATCATCCGTGACGAGGCGGCACTGGATGCCGCCCTCACCCAGCCTTCCCCTGACCTGCGCGATTTCATTTCGCAGGTGAATAGTCCGCTGGTGATCCTCGGGGCCGGCGGCAAGATGGGCCCCACACTGGCCGTGCTGGCCAAGCACGCGGCGGATTTGGCCGGACACCCGCTGGAGGTGATCGCCATCAGCCGCTATTCCAATGATGCCACCCGGCAATGGCTGGAGAATAACGGCGTGCAAACGCACACTGCGGATCTCGCGGAGGCATCCATTTGGGCGGAATTGCCGGACAGTGAAAATGTCATTTATCTCGTTGGCCAAAAATTCGGCACCGAAGACAATCCCGGACTCACATGGGCAATGAACACACTGGTGCCAGCGTATGCCGCGCAGCGATATCGAGACGCCAAACTTGTCGCGCTCTCTACCGGCTGCGTGTATCCGCTGGTGCCCGTGGATAGCGGCGGTGCCACCGAGGCGACCCCGCCCGAACCACTCGGCGAATACGCCAGTGCCTGTCTTGCGCGCGAACGGCTCTTCGAATACCAGTCCAGCCGCCACGGCACGGCGATGGCCCTCATCCGGCTGAACTACGCCATTGATCTCCGGTACGGCGTACTGCACGACATCGCCCAGAAAATTTATCACGGCAACATCATCGATCTGGCCATGGGGCATTTCAACTGCATCTGGCAAGGCGACGCCAATGAACGCATCCTGCGCGCGCTGGGCCATTGTACAAATCCACCACAGGCCCTGAACATTACCGCGCCGGAAACCTTGTCCGTACGCGACGTTGCTACTCACTTGGGGCAATTGATGGGTTGCGAACCCAAATTCACCGGCAAGGAGGCACCCACCGCCTGGCTCAACAACCCCGCCCGCTCGATCGAGTTGTTTAACGAACCGGCCACCTCATTGGAAACCCTCCTTCGCTGGACGGCGCACTGGACGCTGCACGAAGGTCGCAGCCTCGGCAAGCCGACCCATTTCGAAGTGCGCGACGGGAAATATTGAGCCGCGCCCCGCTCTCCCCTACACTGCCGGCGTGAATCGCGTAGGCTTGGGCTACGATGTCCATCAACTCAAAACCGGCCGGCCGCTGATCCTCGGCGGCGTGGAGATCCCGCACGACACCGGGCTCGACGGCCATTCCGATGCCGACGTGCTCATGCACGCCATTTGCGATGCCGTGCTCGGCGCGCTTGGCGAAGGCGATATCGGCTCCTTTTTCCCGCCCAGCGATCCGCAATGGAAGGATGCCCCCAGCAAAATTTTCCTCGAGGAAGCCGCCCGGCAAATCACCGCCCGCAACGGCCGCTTGATCAATGTCGACGCCATGCTGATTGCCGAGGCGCCCAAGATCGCCCCGCATGTGGCCGCTATGAAAGCCAACATCGCCGCCGCTCTTGGCGTGTCGCCCAACGACATCGGCATCAAGGCCACCACCAACGAAACCATGGGCTTCGTCGGCCGCGGAGAAGGTATGGCCGCGCACGCCGTGGCCAGCGTGGAGTTGCCCAACTGATGGCCAACAAAGGCGATATCGGCTGGAAACGCCGCAATGAGGACGGCGACAAGATTCAGGTCTCAGCGCGCAAGGTCGGCAACCGCTGGCTTTTTCGTATCCGCGCCGCCAAAGGCGATTCATGGCGGGACTACGAAAACCCGGAGCTGGTCGACTGGACAGAACTGCTCGATTCAGTACGGCGCCGCATTCATCGCAATCTCATTCCCGAGGTTGAAGAAGGCCGTCTGATCAGCGCCATCAAGGAACATTACCCCGAAGCCCGGCCATGAGCCGCCCGCCGCTGATTCTCACCTCCACCATGAACGCCGCCAAGGGCGCGGAGTTCAGCGACGATTCCACCAGCCTGTCCCATTGGTACACCCGCACGCTCGCCAAGGCCGGAGGCGCACCGGCGCTCATGCCCAATCTTGCGGATAAAAAACTAATCCAATCCATGGTCGAACGCTGCGACGGCGTGATGCTCACCGGCGGCGACGATCTTCATCCGGACCTCTATGACCCGCAGCTGCCAAAGAAAATAAAAGCCACGGCCGGCGGCATAGATCCCGATCGGGATCTCTCAGAATTTCTCCTGATCGAACAGGCCTTGCAACAGCACAAACCGCTTCTCGCCATTTGCCGTGGCCCGCAGGTACTCAATGTCGCATTGGGCGGCGGCTTGATTACCGATATCCCGCTCGAACGCCCCGGTTCACTCGATCATCGCCGCAAAGCGCAGGCGCATCGGCTCACCCAGACCATTGCCATCGAGTCTGGTTCCTTGATGCACAAAATATTTCGCAAGCGTTCCATGAAGATCAATTCCGCCCATCATCAGGCCGTGGGCGACCTCGCGCCCATGCTGCGCGCCACCGCCCGCACTCGCGACGGAATTGTAGAGGCGATTGAGCTGAACGAGGCAGAAGCTCAGAACAGTCCGTTCCTGTTGGGCATGCAGTTTCATCCCGAGCGATTGTGGGAGCGTTACCCGGAATTTCTGAAGCCGTTCCGGGCCTTTATCAAAGCCTGCCGCCCCTAGATCAGACGCTCGATCCGTTTGCGCAGGCGACCATTACTGGCGATCAATTCGTAGGTGTATTTCCCACGCAACGGTCGCCGCCAAAATTCGCCGCCGGCACATTCGAGAATCAAACCGCCGGCCGCGATGTCCCAGAGACTAATTCCGTTCTCGCGATAAGCATCCAATCGCCCAGCCGCCGTCCAGGTAAGCGCCAGTGCCGCACTGCCCATCAGCCGCACCTTGAGCACGCGCTGATACAAGCGCGCGAAGAGCGGCAGATTGCGCTTCAAGGTAGACTTGGATTTGGCAAAGCCGATCGAGACCACGGAACTTTCCAGATTGTCCGTTTCACTCACGCGAATCACGCGGCCATTCAAACGCGCCTTGCCGCCGCTCTTGGCCGTCCACATTTCATCCAGAAACGGGTCATACACCACGCCCAGTTCAGTAAGGTAATCATCCCAATGCCCGTTGGATGCCGGCAACCGCCGCTGCAGCGCAATACACACGCACGCGTGCGGCAGACCACGGCTGAAATTCACCGTGCCATCAATTGGATCCACCACCCAACGCCATTCGGCCCCCGTATCCCCGATCGTGCCTTCCTCACCGAGAATCGCAATCTCCGGAAACGCCTTGCGCAGATCGCGCTCGATCATCCGCTGACTGCGTTCATCCAGCTCCAGCTTGATGTCATGCGCCGTCTGCTGGTTGATGCGCTTGTGCGACCGCAACTGGCGCTTGAGAAACAGCCCAACCTTGCGCGACACTTTCTCGGCCGTCGCCAGAGCGGCATTGATATTGGGTGCATTCATTTTTTTGGCAGGGCCTCTAGACGGATCCAACCCTTCGACCGGTAATAAGTCCAGCCCACCTTCTCGTAAAGCCAAGTTCGTAAATCAATCATCCTGTCTTGATCAGGTATCAACTTCCAAGAATCAGCTTTCCCAATTCCTTTAAAGTCACAAGCCACAGGGACAACTTCAATTCCTTCGGACTGAAACACTGCCCCAGCACGTTTCATATGATTCGCGCTAGTGACCAAGATAATCGTGCTCCAATCATTCTCTTTGGCCAAGCGAGCAAATTTCACCGCTTCTTCGCGGGTATTATTGCAAATCCCCAAGTCGTCCACCGGTGCCGCTTCATCCACTGCCTAACACTAGAGATGGGCACCTTGTGATTATCGGTAGGAATATCTAAAAACTGCAGCGTTAAATGCCAAGCGGAAAACAAAAACCACAGAAATACTGCCGCAGTATGAATAACAGGAATTAAAA
>CAJWVY010000187.1 GCA_913048135.1 uncultured Verrucomicrobiales bacterium | reverse complement strand
AAGGGCTTTCTCCGGGATGCCGCTAAATTTAATCACATCCAATTAAAGCCACGAGGTTGGATTCGACAAAACCAAGTCTACCTTTGCCGTGAAGTTCTTGAAAACTTACTCCCTCAATTCGATGGAGAAGCCCACCGATATTATCCACGCAAACAATCGCACACCCCGCCCAAACGATATTCATTTCTAATGAGTTACTCAGGGTTATGGGCTCTCCCGTCCCTGAAGATCCCGGAACACCAAACTCAATTGGATTTACTGATCATTGCCTGTTCCCTGGAACACCACAGGTTAACTGAAGGCAAGTACCCTGAATCACTTGATGTCATCAATCGGCTGGACGGCAACGATCTGCCTCGAGAAGTCTTCACAGGCCACCCCTATATTTACCAACTGCAACACCAAGAGCCCGGTACCTACAAACTCCGGAGTGTGGGTTCTAACCTGAAAGATGATCAAGGCGATCCGACATCGGATATTGTCTGGGTTCCAAAGGGCAAAATTGCTTCAAGAGGGAATTAAGCGAACCTGGTAGAACGTGTTCACTAGCACGCTAAGGTGACTTCGAGAAACCGCCCTACAATTACCGCGCAATCCAGCCACCGCCGAGGACGAGATCGTCCTGATAGAACACGCAGGCTTGGCCGGGGGCGATAGCGCGTTGGGGGGTGTGAAGGCGAACGGTGGCGCGGCCATTTTCACCGGGCTCAATGGTGGCGGTCGTGCCGGAATGATTGTACCGAATGCGCGTGGTGGCCTCGATCGGCCCGGTCAGTTCGGCAAACGGGATCCAGTTACAGCGTTCGACCTCGAATGATTCGCTTTCGAGATTCTCAACAGGACCGACAACCACTCGGTTTTCCTCGGCATTGAGCTCAAGGACGTACAGGGGATTGGGCGCGCTAATGCCCAGGCCTTTGCGTTGGCCGATGGTGTAAAATTCGATGCCGTCGTGATGTCCTAATACGCGGCCGTTGAGGTCCACGATTTCCCCCTGATGCTTTTCAGCGAGGCCGGCCTTTTGCAAGAAGCCACCATAATCATTATCCGGCACGAAACAAATCTCCATGCTCTCCTCCTTATCGGCGGTCTTGAGATTACAATGGCGAGCGACGTCGCGCGTGTCGCTCTTGGTTTTCTCACCCAACGGAAACAAGGCGCGCGAAAGTTGATCTTGGCGGAGGGAAAAGAGAAAATAGGTTTGGTCCTTGCGCTCGTCTCGGCCGCGCTTCAGCAGATATCGGCCGGTGGCTTCATCCTGCTCCACACGTGCGAAGTGACCGGTGGCAATTTTATCCGCGCCAAGCTGATCAGCACGCTCGATGAGCCGGCCAAATTTCAAATGTTCGTTGCACATCACGCAGGGGTTAGGCGTGCGACCGGCTTTATATTCGTCGGCAAAATATTGGATCACGTGCTTCTGAAAATCCTCAGCTTCATCGATGAGATAATAGCGAATGCCAAGGTTGGAGCAAACGGAGCGGGCGTCCATGACGGCTTGTGGACCGCAGCACTTGTCTTCCGCGCGGGACACGCAATCCTGCGGCCACAGCTTGAGAGTAACACCGACGACCTCGTAGCCCTGCTCCAGCAACAATGCGGCGGTAGCGGAGGAATCCACCCCGCCACTCATACCACACAGGATGCGCGTTTTCTGGGCGGCGGCGGTTTCCATCAGTTGGATTGCAGCGCCTTCAGCGCCTTGGAAGCGTTGTCCACGCGGAGCACAAGAAGGCCTTTGCGCGATTTGGGCGCGGTGGCACAGTAGAGATACTCGATGTTCACCTTGGCCTTGCCGAGCGTCCGGGCCAGCGCGGCAAGCGCGCCGGGTTTGTTGGCGTTATCGATGAGCAACACTTCATCCTCCACGACCATGGCGCCGTTTTCCTCCAGCAACCAGATGGCCGATTGCGGATCGTCCACCACCATACGCACGACACTGTGGTCCACGGTATCGCTGGTGGTCAGCGCGTGAATATTGATGCCCTTATCCTCGAAGGCTTCGCACACTCGCGCGAGGGCGCCCGGACGATTGTCGAGAAACACAGCCAGTTGCTTTGCAATCTCCATGACGTTTCAGGTCGGATCAGGAATTAACCTAGCACGATTGGCGCGCGTTCGCCAACGCTAGGCGCCGGCCAGCGCGCTGCCTTGAGTGACGCCGGGGGCGGGCAACAGGCTTGAGCCCATCAGGTATTGGTCGATGGCGCGGGCGGCGCCTCGACCTTCGTTGATGGCCCAGACGACGAGCGATTGGCCGCGGCGGCAGTCGCCGGCAACAAACACGCCTTCTACGTTGGTGGTGAATTCGCCGTGCTCGCCGATAAAGGTCTGCCAGTTGCCGCGAGGGTTTTGGGTCTCCAACCCAAGCATTTCGCCGACCTCAAGTTCGGGACCGACAAAACCGGTAGCAAGCAAGACGAGGTCCGCCGGCCATTCCTTCTCAGAGCCTTCCACCTCACTGAACGGAGCACCGCCTTCAACAGGCTTGGACCAGTCGACCTCGACGGTTGTCACGCCCTTGATGTGGCCATTGCCGTCATCGACAAATTCCTTGGCCAGGATTTGGTAGGCGCGCGGGTCATTGCCGTTCTTCGCCTTGTTCTCCTCATGAGAATAGTCGAGGCGATAGATACGCGGCCATTGCGGCCAGGGATTGTTGTCAGCCCGCTCGGCAGGCGGCTTGTCGAGCAGCTCGAAGTTTACGACATCCGTGCAACCGTGGCGCAGAGAGGTCCCGATGCAGTCCGCGCCAGTGTCACCACCACCGATGACGATCACGTGCTTGTCTTTGGCCGTAAGATATTCGCCATCCTCGAGATTGGAATCGAGCAGGCTCTTAGTGTTGCGCGTGAGGAAATCCATCGCGAAATGAATGCCCTTGAGATCGCGACCCGGATTGCGGCCGGTGGGATCAAACGGCTTGGTCGCGCCGGTGGCCATCAGCACGGCGTCAAAGTCCTTCTGCAAATCGTTCGGATCGATGTACTGCATTTCGCAGCCGCGTTCTGCCATGATCTGGGTCATGTGGCCGGAGGCGAAGTCCTCCTTTTTGCCGACATGCGCACAGGTGACAAACTTCACGCCTGATTCGCGCATGATATTGATGCGGCGCTCCACCACGTCCTTATCGAGCTTCATGTTCGGGATGCCGTACATTAGAAGGCCACCAATGCGATCGGCACGCTCGTATACGGTGACCTCGTGTCCCACCTTATTGAGTTGATCCGCCGCAGCCAGGCCGGCCGGACCGGAACCGACGATGGCGATCTTCTTGCCGGTGCGCTCGCCGGGCACCTCACTAGTCACCCAGCCTTCCTCAAAGGCGCGATTGATGATCGTGTTCTCGAGGTTCTTGATGGTAACCGGCGGATTGGTGATACCAAGCACGCACGAACCTTCGCACGGGGCCGGGCATACGCGACCGGTGAACTCCGGAAAGTTGTTGGTCTTGTGCAGGCGATCAATCGCCTCTTTCCAACGCTTTTGATACACGAGATTATTCCACTCGGGGATGAGGTTATCGATCGGACAGCCGTTGGCCGATTGGCAAAACGGCACACCACAATCCATACAGCGGGCACCTTGCGTCTGCAGATGTCCCTCATCAGCTGTGGTATTGATCTCGTCGTAATCGTTCAAGCGCTCGAGCGGGTCGCGATACGGCACGGCCTCGCGCTCGAACTCCATAAATCCTGTTGGTTTACCCATCTTGAAAAAATCCTTTCTTTATCCGTACGCGCCAATTAGGCGACCAGCTCCTTCTCGGCTTGTTTGCGTTCCAGCAGCACACGCTTGTAGTCGGTGGGCATCACTTTCACGAATTGCCCGAGCGTGGCGCTCCAGTTGTCCAGCACCTCAGTGGCGACCGTGGAGCCGGTGCGCTGGGCGTGTTCCTCGATCAGGCCCTGCAGCTCGGCGATGTCCTCGGCGTCCTCGACCTTTTCGAGTTCCACCATCTCCATGTTGCAATTTGCCGGGAAGGCATTGTCCGGATCCCAAATGTACGCCACGCCACCGCTCATGCCGGCGGCGAAGTTACGGCCGGTGGGGCCGAGAATCACGGCGCGTCCGCCGGTCATGTATTCGCAGCCATGATCGCCCACGCCTTCGATCACCGCACTGGCGCCGCTATTCCGCACGCAGAAACGTTCCGCCGCGCAACCGCGAAAGAACGCCTTGCCGCGGGTGGCCCCATAGAGGCAGACGTTGCCGACGAGAATATTTTCCTCCGGCTTAAAGCTCGATTCTTTCGGCGGATAAACCGTGAGATTGCCGCCGGACAAACCCTTGCCGACGTAATCGTTTGCATCGCCTTCCAGCTCAATGCTCACGCCCTTGGCTAGGAACGCGCCGAGACTTTGGCCGGCGGATCCGTTGAACTTAATCTTCACCGTGTCCTCGGGCAGCAGCTCCGCACCGTGGGCCTTGGCCAATTCGTTACTGAGAATGGTGCACGTGGTGCGATCGGTGTTAATGATCGGCAACTCGATCTCCACCGCCTCGCCCTTTTCCAAAGCGGGCTTGGCCAGCTCGAGTAGC
>CAJWVY010000186.1 GCA_913048135.1 uncultured Verrucomicrobiales bacterium | reverse complement strand
AACATCCATGCCCACCTCCAACACCTGGGTGATCAAGATTATTAAAAATGCTGAATTCGCTCCGGTGCCGTTCCATCGGTTTAAGAATTGAAGGCATGGCGTAGTCCGTTCCGGTTTGTTCCGGGAAGAAACTGCCCGGGTACATCCCATAATTTGGCGCTACACAAACAAACCGCTTGGCCTTGGATTTACCGGACTGTGCCCCTCGTAATGATTCGAATGCCGGGAGGGTCAGGCAAACACCACCGAGGCCTCGTAGAAAGTGTCGTCGGTCAATCATTTGATTTATTTTATGGCTTGTCAAAAACGCGTCAACAGGATTGTTAACAATTCACAATTACCACTTAATTCAGTCCATCGAGGAACGCCCTGCAACTAAATGCTACGAACATGGCGAGGTCTTTGTCGCCGGGGAGGACGACGGTGGCGGGGGTGTCAGGCGGGCGAATGGTTTCGGCGCGCTTGAGGGCTTCGGCCATGGGTTTTTTCGCAACGATGGCCTGGGGGCCGAGCAGCTCGATGGTGCGGGCGGCGTGGGTGACGATGATGAGATTTTCGTGCGCGAGGTCTTTTATTAATGCGCGGAGGGCAGGGTTGGTATCGCCGGCGCGGACTAGGGTATTGGCGACCTCGATGCGGACGGCAGGGGAGGGATCGGTCAGTGCCTTGAGGAGTTGTTGTCTGGTTTCTGGGCGTAGTTCCTGGTGGTGGGCAAGACCGAGGGCGGCCCAGTAGCGGATGCTGGCGTTTTTGGATTGGAGATTTTTGACGTGGGCGGTTTCGTCGGCAGTACCCACTTGGGCGGCGGCGCGTTGGATGGGCTCCATCTTCACGTGACCGCTTTGGCCGAGTTTCCAGCCGGTTTGCTTGGCGAACATCTCCCACGCCTCGCTCTCGGGCAGGAACCCGAGGTCGACGGTCTGGGTGATGTGCTTGCGATGGGCGTTGCGCAGGCGCTTCAGGATTTTCTGGTGAGCCTCGGAGTCGGCAAGATTCTTGAGATTCTGCGGGTCGACTTGGCAATCGTACAGTTCCTCAACGGGCCGTGTGGGACCGGCGAAATGCCATTGAGCAGGGGTCATTTTTTTGGAATCAGTGAGGCGATAAAACTCGTGGCGAATCTCGCCGCTATCCGGCCAGACGGTGGGTTGGTTGTAGCCGAGGTGCGGCATGTAGTTACGGATGTAAAGGTATCGGCTGTCGCGCACGGAGCGGGCGAGGTCGCGCACTTCGTCTACGCGATCGCGGTGGCCGTACACGTAGCGGCGCGGCGCGGCAGCGTCCTTGCCGAGGAACGGCTCTCCCTGCATCGCCTCGGGGGTAGGCAGGTCGAGCAGGTTCAGCACCGTGGGCGCGTAGTCCACAAAACTCACGAGCCGATCGGTGGTGGATCCGGGTTTACCGGGGGCGAGGTGCTGCCATTTTCTGGGGAAGCGAATGAGCAGGGGCACGTGCATGCCGCTATCGAGCAGGGCGCGTTTGTGGCGAGGCATACCGCTACCATGGTCGCTGTAAAAAAACACAATGGTGTTTTCCGCAAGACCGTCCTCCTGCAGTTGCTTGAGGATTGCGCCCACCTGCAGGTCCATTGCCGTGACACAATCGTAAAAGCGCGCCAGCTCGCGCCGCACCAGCGGGGTGTCCGGATAATACGGCGGCAGCGGCACCTTGTTCGGGTCATGGATATCGCCCGGCGACAGGGTGCTTTGCACCTCCTCTTTGAACCGCGCGTATGGCCACACCATCGACCGGCTTTGGTGCGAGGTCATCAGGTTAAACACACTGAAAAACGGCTGCGCTTTATCGCCGCGCTGGCGCCAGTGGGCGGTGGCGCTGCTTTCGTTCCACGAAGACTTGATGATCTCTGCATAATTGCCCGTGTTGTAATCGGTCTTCACGTTGTTAGTCGTGTAATATCCACGCTGGCGTAGCAACGCCGGAAACCCACGCATGCTTTTGGGAATCGCAAAGCCCGACCGCATTTGCTGCGTGGAGAGTGAGGTGGGATAACACCCGGTGATCAGGCACGACCGCGAAGGCGAACACACCGGCGCACTGGCAAACGCCTTCGTGTACCGCACGCTCTCCTTCGCTAACTGGTCAATGTTCGGGGTGATGGCAAACTTGTCCCCGTAACATCCCAGCACCGGACTCATGTCCTCAGCCGTGATCCACAAGATGTTCGGTCGGTCAGCCTGTTCAGCCGCCTGCAAAACGCCACACACCATCAACAACGAGAAAAGAAAGCGCATGCCCCTTTGTAAATGCGCCCGCCCGGATTGGCAAGGAGGAGGGTCTTCTTTCCTTGCCCGGTTCGTTGGGGCGGGGGAGGATTGGGGCGGTGAATGGGTTTCGATTATTTCTGGGGTTGCTGATGCTGGCGGCCGCGTTGTCGGCCAAGGAACCGTCGGTGGTGCAGCAGGATTTTCAGCGGTCGGTGCAACCGTTGTTCAAGCGGTATTGTTTTGACTGCCACGGAGAACGGAAACCGAAGGCGGGGATTCGAGTGGATTATCTGGATGGCTCCGTGCCAGACAAAGAGGTGCGGCATTGGGAGATCATTCGCAAACAGTTGCTGGAGGAGGAAATGCCGCCGGAAGACGAGGAGCAGCCGACGAAGGCGGAACGGGCATTGATGACGGTGTGGATCGATGAGGCATTGGCGATGGCGCGGTCGCGCGTGCGGCCCAAGAACGGCGGGGCGCGTCGGCTGACGGTGGCGCAGTACGACAATACGCTGCGCGATTTGCTGGGCATCGAGGAGGATCTCACGGGTGTGCTGCCGCCGGACGGCGTGTCAAAGGACGGCTTCGTAAACAACGGTCAGTCGATGTTGCTGTCGCCGTTGTTGGTGGAGAGTTATTTCAATATCGCGGAGCGCGCGCTGGATCTCGCGATCGTGGATGCGGACGCGAAGCCGGTCATTCAGAACTTCCGTGTGGATCTTGGGCACGAGATCAATCCCGAGCCATGTCCGGATCGGTTGATCCTTGGCGCGAACAGTCATCTGTTAGCGAATGACAATTTCATTGTGCGCCAGCTGGTGCCGGAAAAGCCGTTTGCCTTTACGCCGTTCCAGATGCGCACGCAATGGCGCTTCAACGAAGGCTATCAGGGCAACGGCACCGTGCGCGGCTGGCGCGAATACGATAGCATTTACCACGCCGTCTTCGCCTGCATGCGCGGTTCCAGGGGATATCCGTTGGGCAAGGCGTATCAGGTGGCTGAAGACGGTCTGCTTTTGCGGCAAGCCATTCCCAGTGCGGAGATGTGGCAGGTGGAAAGCACCTACGGACCGCGCGCGAATTTCAAAATCTCCCTGCGCGAGCTGCCTAAGCACGGGCAGTTTCGAGTGCGCGTGAAGGCGGCGAAATACGATGATGCCTTGTTGCTGGAGCGCGGTGCGGCACGGGCGCAGCCGGCCGATGGGGTGTTCGAGGTGGAGGGTTCCGTGCGGCCGCGCACGATCGATGTGGGCAAGGCGGGTCTGTATCAGGCCGATGTGTTTTTGCAGAAACCGGCCAACGCACAAATCAAGGCGGATGCCTCAAAGCTGAATCAACAACTCGTCGGTGCCTGGGAGCTGGAGGGTAACGCGGACAGTTTGCGGCGGCACAAGAGTTTGTCCGGCAAACTGGTGGGCGGCGCGAAGTTTGTGGACGGCCCGCTCGGGCAGGCGGTGGAATTGGATGGGCGCGACGACGCGGTGGTGGTGCCGCGTGATCCCTCGATGAATGTCGGCGCGGGCGATTTCACGGTGGCGGCGTGGATCCGGCCCAGTGAACTGAGGCAGGGCGGCATCGTTTGCCTCGGCAAATACAGCTGGACGCACGGTTGGTATCTCGATATGCCGAACAATCAGGGCGTGTTGCGCATCGAAACGGCTAATCCGGAGAACCAACCCAACGGCACCGTGCAATCGCGCCCAGGCGTGATCCGCGTGAACCAATGGCAACACGTCGCGGCGGTGGTGCGGCGAGGCGAAAACCAAACGCGGTTATATGTGAACGGGTTCCAGGTGGCCACCGGAACCATCGCGCCGAAGGTGCTGGATAACCCGAAAGTGGATCTGCACATCGGGCGTATTCAGGATTCGAAGCTGTTCAAGGGCCGCATTGACGGCGTGCGGCTGTACACACGCGCGCTGGGCGAGATGGAGATCCAGGCGTTGGTCACGCCGGGCCGCAAGGCCGGGTTGGCGTTGAAATCGCCGCCGGTGAAACCGGAAGACGTGACGTTGATCTTCGGCGGTCGGGAGTTCATGGCCACGCGACATCAGCCGGCGTTTCTGGCGGTGCGCCTGCCGGCGGGGCCGATGGAGTTCCGCGCGAAAACCTCCTCCGGCGCTGCGCCGCATCAGGTGAACTTCACGCCGATTCCGGCGAACAGCGAGTTGGCCAAGCGGTTTGAGCGCTTCGAAAAACGTTCGCCCTGGCTCGGAGTGCACCTGGGTTTGCGCCGGGATTGCGGTAGCACATTTTCGCCGGTGCAACGACCGGTGGAAGTGGCGGGCACGGCGCTGCGGGAGTTTGTGTTCGAGGGTGCAATTA
>CAJWVY010000185.1 GCA_913048135.1 uncultured Verrucomicrobiales bacterium | reverse complement strand
CGACATAATTAAGTTTTTTGAAGGATAACGATGGGCCTCAAAGTAGCAAGCCCAAGACGTCCAAAAACTTAAGGCAAACCGGCTTAGGAATACCTATGTTATGCAAAATTGTAGGGTTACGGAAACCTAATCCAGTTTTAGCCAATGGATACCCTAATCTTTAATGAGAGTGTAGATGCCGATGTACATCAGTGGACCCTTCAGTGCAGCCTGCAAGAGCAGAATTAGGAGGTTACAAAATCATGGAAAATGTGCGCATACCCAAAAATGAGGGATTCTGAATCATCCGGTATTTTTCAGACAAAAAACTTCGCGCACATCGCTTTCATAGTGCAGGCAAGCCGATGCCATAGTAGAATTCCCCAGCGAGATGAGCAAACCAACCGCCAGTTGGCCTGCGTGGCTGACCGATCACAGCCCTAAGCTGCTGCTGTTTGCTCGCACCCAAACACGCAGTGAAGCCGATGCGGAGGATGTGTTGCAGGACGCCCTCGTGGAGGCGGCGCGGAAAAGTCACGGTGCTCCGCCGGATTTGCCGCTGGTCTACGCCACCCTCCGCCGGCGCGCCGTGGATTTGGCCCGCAGCACCGACCGCCGCACGGCTCGTGAGGAGGCGGCGAGCGAGGTCACTGAGATTTGCTGGTTTGATGATCGCATTGAACAACAGGAAACTGCCCGGCTCATTGACCGGGCCATGAAACGGATGCCCGAAAAATTTCGCGAAGTGGTGATGCTGAAAATCTGGAGCGAACTCACCTTCGCCCAGATCGCCGAGACTCTGGACATCCCGCTGAACACCGCCGCCTCGCGATATCGGTACGGGTTGGAAAGCCTGCGGCGCGACACGAATTTGAAACTGAGATAACTCATGAAGGACCTGAACCACGAACCGGATTTTGATCCCGCACTGGACCGAGAGCTGCGCAAACTCGCACCGGCCCCGGTGGAGGAGCGCCTGCTCGAGCGCATGGAAGAAGCCGTAACGCACGACACCGCCCCGGCGCAACCGGCGCGGCATCCGGCTCGCAACTGGCGGCTCTGGGTCATGCCCGCCACCGCCGTAGCCGGCATCACGCTCATGGCTTTGCTAGCGCCACAATCGCCAACGCCTAAAGCCGCCAAACCGATTGCCCCTCAGGATTCGCTGCCGACCGTAGCGGAAACCGAGGGAGAACCCATCGAGCTCTTTCCCGTTCGCCGCAACAACGAAGTGGTCGAAGCCGTTCATGAAGGCATCATCCAGGTTCCCGGCCAAGCACCCTATCGCAAGGTGCGAGTGCAGGTAATGGATTCCATGGAATGGATCGCGCCCGATGGAGTGACCCGCGTGGAGTATCAAGTGCCTCGCGAAGAACATCTGCTTGTGCCCGTAGAGATCCGCTAATTTTTAATAAAACCGCAAACCAACAGATCCTTGATGAAAACCAAACTCATCCTTACATTCGCCGCCGCTATAACTCTGCCATTGATGGCAGATGATCCTGCCAAGAAACCCGCGCCCAAACAGGCACCCAACGCCGAGGTTTTTAAAATTGAAGCCGCAGCCCAAGGCACCTATCTGGGCGTGGCCATGGACGGCATCCCGGCCGTGCTGCGTGCTCAGCTAAATTTGCCCGAAGGCATTGGCGTCGTCGTGTCCTTCGTGGCAAAAGGCAGCCCGGCCGAGAAGGCCGGTTTGAAAGCCAACGATGTGCTCACGCAAATGGACGATCAATTGATCGTCAACGCCGAGCAATTGCAGGCCCTCATTAAGGGCAAGAAACCCGGTGACGCCGTGAGCCTCACCTACTATCGACAAGGCAAGGAGCACACCGCCAAGGCCAAGCTGGCCAAAGGCGCCCTGACCGCACAAGGCGTGCGCCGCCCGCAACCGTTGCGGCTGGAGAACGGCGAATGGAAACCGTTCAACGTGCCCAACGGCCTCGGCCTCATGAAGCAGTTCCCGTTGCAACCGGGCAATCAGGCAGATCTACAAAAGGCTCTGGAACAACTCCGCGAGCAACTGGAAAACATGCCGAATATTCAACCCGGCCAACTACCCAAAGGCTTCAACTTTCAATTCGGGTTCCCCGGCGGCCAGGGCTTTCAAATCCCGCCCATGCCCGAGGACGTTCCCGGCAAGCGCGGTTTCAATGCCAATATCGCTAGTAGCGTGACCATCGCCGACAACACTGGTAGATATACGCTTAAGACCAACAACGGAAAAAAACTTTTCACTGCCAAGGACAAGAATGGCGATGAATTGTTCGACGGACCGGTGGACAATGAGAAACAGCGCGATGCCCTCGACCGCAACTTGATCAAAAAGCTCGAGCAACTTGAAGGCATGGGCAACGGCCAGGGCGGCATCCAAATGCGCCAATTCCGATTCAATGGCGACCGCGCCATTCCGCGCGATTTAAATTTCCGTTTCGAGCTAAAACCCGGCAATGGGAAACCGGAGCCCGAGAAAAAGCCCGGCAAGAAACGGTCCGAGGCATAGTGAGGGCAGTAACTTAAACAGCTGCGGATTCCTCGGAGTCCGCAGCTTTTTTAATTTCAATCCCACCGGAACGCACGTGCAAATCCCGTTGAGGAAACGGAATTTCAATATCGTGCTCGCGAAATTTCTGGTCGATAGCGAAGTTGATATTGCTGATGAACCGGCGGGGACTCTGGGCCATTTCCGAGGTCCACACCGCCAATTCAAAATCCAGCGAGCTTTCGCCAAAGGTCGTAAAGAAGACCGACGGCTCAGGATCTTTCAGCGTCTTTTTGTTTTCCGCCGCCACCTCCAATAGTAATCGCTCCACCAGTGCCGTGTCCGTGCCGTACGCCACACCGATCGGGATGCGAATGCGCACCTTGGGATCGCCGTGACTCCAGTTGGTGACCGTCTGAGATATGAAATCACCGTTCGGCACAATCATCGTGATGTTGTCATTGGTCACCACCGTAGTACTACGCAGGCTGATTTTCTTAACACGCCCGGCCACGCCGCCCACTTCAATGCGATCGCCAATGGCAATGGGTTGCTCGGCGAAAATGATGATGCCGCTCACGAAATTGTTTATGATGTTTTGCAGACCAAAACCGATACCCACACCCACCGCGCCGGCAATAAAGGCCAGTGAACTCAAGTCAATTCCCACAAACTGAAAGGCCATGTAAAACCCGATGACCATGAATATGTACCCCAGAATCCGCGCAATGCCGTACTCTAGCGCCTCGGGAAGTTCGGTCTTTTCAAAAACCCGCATCACCACGCGTTCGCGCACAACTTTCTCGAGCACAATCACCAGAATGAATAGGATACCGAGAACCAGTAGGCTTTTCAGAGTGATGCTGTTTTCGCCTAGCTTGAAGAGTGGATAATTGATGACCTTGGTGAAAGTCACCCCGGATACCGATCCCACCTCCTCAAGCGCAGTCGCCGATGCCGACGCATTTTCATCGGCTGCCGACACAACCGGCACCAGCCACAGACAAAGCAAAGCGCAGACCCAGAAGGCCAACCGCCGATTCAATTCAAAAACCATAACCATAATCCTGTCGTTGAATAGCCATCAACAGAAGCAAAAACTATGCGCAGGCAAGACTACAATCTTCATTGCACACCCCCCAGTTTCATCGCTAATCTTTCGCGCAATGAAACGCATGGCCCCCATGCTGGCGATGATTCTTGCCGGCTGCCACACCGTCCCGGTCAATACTGTCGCCGATTCGCTGGATAAAAAACTGCCCAATCTCCCCGGCGCCACAATCAACCGGCCGTTCTCCGCCCTGATGCCCAAGCGCGAGACCGGCGCGGAAGCCTTCCTCAAGGCGCATCCGGAATACGACGGTCGCGGCGTGGTGGTCGCCGTGTTTGATACCGGCGTGGATCCCGGTGCGCCCGGCCTGCAAACCACGCCCGACGGACGCCCCAAGATCGTGGACGTGGTCGACGGCTCCGGCAGCGGTGACATCAACACCTCCTCCGTGCACGAACTCAAGGACGGCAAACTAACCGGCCTAACCGGCCGCGCGCTCACTCTGCCCGAGCAATGGAAAAGCCGGGACGGCAAATATCGCCTCGGCCTCGCCGAAGCCTATCGCCTGTTCCCCGCCGATCTCGTGAACCGACTGAAATCCAAACGCCGTGAACAATGGGACATTACTCAGCGCAACCGTCGTGCCGAACTGGAACAGGCCCTCAAGGACTGGGACAAGGCCAACCCAAAAGCGGACAAAGAAACCTTTACCGAACGCGAGGAGCTTGAGGCGCAATTGGCCACCCTGAAAGCCTTGCAGGGCTCCTACCGCGATCCCGGTCCGCTATACGATTGTGTGGTTTTTCATGACGACACCCACTGGCAGGCGGCCGTGGACACCGATGAAGACGGCGATTTTTCCGATGAAAAACTCATGACCAATTTTCGCGTGAATCGCGACTACGGCACTTTCGGCGGCGAAGCGCAGCTGAATTTCGCCACCAACATTTATCGTGAAGGCGATCTCCTTTCGCTGGTGGTCGATTGCGGTGCGCACGGCACGCACGTGGCCGGTATAGTAGCGGCGCATTTTCCCGATCAACCAGAACTCAACGGCATCGCGCCCGGCGCCCAGATTGTCTCCGTGAAAATCGGAGACACCCG
>CAJWVY010000184.1 GCA_913048135.1 uncultured Verrucomicrobiales bacterium | reverse complement strand
AATATGGTTACCGGTGAGATCGAGCGTCACTCGCCGCAGGAGCACTTCGCGATTCGCCTCCGGCGACCGTTGCAGGCCCTTTTCCCGAAGTTGTTTCTCCACAAAATAATCAACCGGATGCATCCCCGCCGGCGTGGCCGGGCGCGTCACGGGCTGGAAGGACCAGTGCGAATCCGCCACCGCGATCAACGCGGTGAAGCAGATGCTGATGACGAGCAGCGGGCGCATTACGGTTTCAGGGTGTCGAGCACGCCATCCAGGTATGCCTTGAGTTTGGGGTCGATTTTTTCAAACCCCTTGCTGCTGCGCGGTTGGTTGAGCGCGTGGCGCATGCAGTTGTGCATGAGATACCGGCCGCCGGTGTGGGTGACATGGATGGCGTCGCGGTGAAGTTCGGCAACATCCTTCAGCGGCGCCTTGCCCGCCTCGATGTCGGTGGCGATTTGATGCAGCAGGCGCATGGCGTGCGTGGAGCGAAAGATGCGTTTGGGAAACTCCTTTTTCAATTGCGCCATCAACGCCGCATAATGCGCCTCGCTATGGACGAGTTTGCCGGTGGCGGTGTTGGCGGCATATTCCTCGGCGCGGTTTTCATGATGCGCCCAGCCGGTGTGGATGACCACGATGGCGTTGGGCTGCAACCGGATCCAATGGCCAATCGCTTCCGCCGCCGAAGCCACCGAGGCATCGTAATGCGGTTGCACGGAAAGGAAGGTGTACTGCTTGGTCTTCAGCGCCTTGGGCCAAAGCGTGGAGGTCTTGACGCACGGCTTCTCGGGATGCGCGTGGATGTAGGCGATCGGTTTGCCGCAATCAACATGCCATTGCACATCGCCATCAATCCGCGCGGGCACGGTATCCCACGTGAGCGAGTTGCCGATCAGATAATAAGCGGGCGGCAATTCACGGGCGCCGACCAACGTGCTGAGACTCAGACAAAGGAGGAGGATGAAGCGAAGTCGGTTCATGAAAGATGCTTGGCGAAAAACTGCTGCACGTGGTCCCACATTTTTTCGGAGAGCACGTGGCCGGTTTTGGGTTCGATGAAGGATGAAAAATTCTCAGGCACCCCGGCATCGGCGTAGGCCTTGGCGATGGTCTGGACGCCTGCGCGGGCTTCCTGGATGGGCGAGCCGCCGTCAGTTTCGCCGAGGTTCAGGTGGAGCGCGCGCGGCGCAATGAGGCCGGCGATGTCCGGTGTGTCGCCGTGCTCGTGGATGCCCGGGATGAAGTTCGGGAAACAATGCAGCAGGCTGGTGCGATGGATGCCGGCGTAGGTGGGCAGACAGCAATTGCCCGCCAGCGCGCGCAGGCGGGGTTCCCACGGGCCGACCAGCCACGTGTGCGTGGAGCCCATGCTGTGACCGTAACACCCGAGACGATCGGCCTTCACCTCGGGCCGTGACACGAGGTAATCGACAGCGCGCCGCATATCCAAAATATTTTTCCAAGCCATGCACTGACCGGCGACCGTGTAGCGCAGGAATTCGAATCGTTCATAGGAACCGCCGCGGAGTTTCTTGCGAGGATCCTGCCGCTCCTCAAAACACAGGGCGTCCGGGCACAACACCACGTAGCCGAGCTTGGCCAGTGCCACGCCGGTGTGGTGCATGGGATTGCCTGCAAGACCCGCTGGCTCCGTCTTGCCCAAATGCCATTGGCCGGCGTGCTGATGCCAGATGGTCACGGCCGGCGCGGGCGATGTGTCGCTCACGCCATCGGGCACCAACAGGATCGCTGGGCACCGATCGCCCGGCTCCAGCTCGTACGTAAGCCATTCCAAACGGTAACCATCCTTCTGCTCCGTCTTGGTTTTCTCGGGCTTCAAATCTCCGCCTTCAGGCCACGGTCCACCGAGGCATTCGAGCAGTTTGTCGCGGAAGAGTTTCTGTTTCGCATTCACGGCAGGTTGGGCTCCGGTGGCAGTCCGCGCCGACAGCGCCGTGGCACCTGCAGCGAGGGAAGTGGACTTGATGAAATCACGGCGGTTGGGCATGGGGTTGAGATTAGTGGGATATTAATACCAAGTTGTAGCTAGGCCAACAGGTCATTCACCACGTGCCCGTGCACGTCGGTCAATCGGCGGTCGATGCCGTTGTGGCGGATGGTGAGTTGTTTGTGGTCGATGCCGAGCAGGTGCAGCATCGTGGCGTGGATGTCGTACACCTGCGTGGGGTTGGCGCGATCTAGCGGTTTGTAGCCCCATTCATCGCTCTGGCCGGCGGTGACACCTCCGCGGATACCGCCACCGCAAAGCCAGTTGGTGAACACGTACGGATTGTGGTCACGCCCTTTGCTGCCTTGTGTGCTCGGCATGCGGCCGAATTCGGTAGTCCAATGGATGATGGTGTCCTCGAGTAGGCCACGTTGTTTGAGGTCGCGGATGAGGCCGGAGGCACCGCGGGCCATGCCGAGGGCGAGCGAACCGTGGTCGCGCTCGATATCCTCATGGCTGTCCCAGTTGCGGCGTGGGTGTGAATTGTCGTTACCGGACCAAATCTGCACGAAGCGCACGCCGCGCTCGATGAGCCGCCGGGCGATCAAACATTTGCGGCCGAAATATTCGGTCTCCTCGGGCGCGTTGATGGTCTTCGGATATTGCTTGGGATCGCGTTCGAGGCCGTAGAGCTTGAGGACGTGATCCGGTTCCTTGGCGATGTCCAGCGCCTCAGTGGCGGAGAGCTGCAGGCGGGCGGCCAGTTCGTAGGTTTGAATGCGCGCCTCCAGACGGTCATCGCCCGGGCGCGTCTCGGCGTAGCCGGCATTGAGTTGGTTGATCAGGTCAATGCCCGCGCGATGGCTGGCCGGCGTGACGAACCCCGCCTTGGGATGCAGATCGGGAATCGGGTTTTCGCGTTGCGGAAAAATCGTAGTGCCCTGCGTGTGCGTTGGCAGGAATGCGCTGGCCCAATTCTTCGGGCCGTTGGAGGCGTATCCGCGATGATCGGGCAACACGACAAAGGTCGGTAGGTTTTCATTTTCGCTACCGAGTGCGTAGCTCACCCACGAGCCCATGCCGGGAAAGCCCGGGCGTTGGAACCCAGTAGCCTGCAGGTAAGTGGCCTGACTGTGCACGCCGGTTTTGCCCACGAGATTATGCACGAAGGCCAGATCATCCACCACTTCACTCAGCGGCGCGACGGCTTCCGACAGATGCTTGCCGCTCTGTCCATGACGCGCGAAGGCAAAAGGTGACTGCATCCACGGCCCAAGCCCGTTTTGAAACGCCTCCACGTGTTCGCCGAAATCGCTCTTCTCGCCATGATGCCGAATGAGCGCCGGCTTGAAATCGAATGTATCCAGATGACTCGCCGCCCCGCCCATGAATAACTGGATTACCCGCTTCGCTTTTGGCGGATGATGCAACGTGCCGCTCAGCACGCCCTGGGCCAGCAATGGCTCGCGCCCCAACATCGCCGTCAACGCCAGCCCGCCCAAGCCTCCGCCCGATTGCCACAAGAAATCGCGCCGGCTTAAAGGAGATTGATCGGTGGCTCGATGGTAAGGCGAGTTGTTCATGTCGGGAAAAGGACGTCGAATATTCTCTTTTACTTCAACAATTTCAACATCGCGTTGCCCATGCTTTCGCCGATGAGGTAGTAGGTTTCGGCGTTGTTGTTCCAGTGATAGCCTTGTCCGCCGGGGGATTGTTCGCGTGGGCGGAAGAAATCACGGGTCTCCACGCTAGCGGCCGTGCCCTTGAATACCTTGCGGGCGGCGGCACCGTGTTGGGCGGCGATGATGCCGAGGCGGCGGTCGATCTTTTGGTTGCGTCCGCCAAACCCGCTCACGGCGATGACTACCGGTAGGTCGGGAGCCTTCCATGCACGGCGAATGTCCTTAATCAGACACACGAGGTTTTCCTCATAAGCGGCCACCATGTCGTGCGAGAGGCCGTCGTTCCAGCCTTGGTGCCAGCCGAAGCCGGCAATCTCATAGCCTTTGCCGTCGTAGTCCGGGTACACCTCCTTGAGGTTTTTTAACGTGTTGGCCACCTCGCTCATCATCAGGCGGTAAAATGCGCCGGAGCGTTCCTCCACGGCTTTCATGGTGGCCTTGGGATCGCGGCGTTGTATGCCGGCGAGCATCTTGTCGGCCAGCGGCTTGGGCAATGGACCGGCGCAAGGCGGGCGGAAATCTACCATCAACGTTTTGCCGCCCCAGCAGGTTTTGATAATGAGCACCGGTTCCTTGAGCGCGTCACCCACCACCGTGCCAAAGCCCAGCTCCGGCCCGATGGTGCTACTGCGCGCGCCAAAGCCCGGCTTCAGGCCGCTGGCGCGTTCGCCGTATTTCACAAACACATCCGTGCGCACGGTCCAGTCGCCGGTTTTCGTCTGCAAATGCCCGTATTTTTTGGGCGCGTGTTTCACCAAAAACTCCAGCGTGCCGGCGCCTTTGTTTTGGGCGCGGGGGTTGATGTTGATCTGTCCAGCGCCTTCCATGTTCGATTGGCCGGCGAGAATAAACACCTTCAGTTTCGCCTGAGCGGGCAGGGCGGGGATCAGGAACAGCAACAAAACACGAAGTGCGGTCATGCCGCCATTGTAGATGTTCGGCGGGACGGGGCAAGGATCACCTTGGCCTGCGGTTATGCTTGGAAAAAACTGCGGGGCAATTTG
>CAJWVY010000183.1 GCA_913048135.1 uncultured Verrucomicrobiales bacterium | reverse complement strand
CCATAATCACAGCTTGGAAAACCCCATCTCCCCCGACGGCACGCCGGTGTTAGGCAAGCGCTACGAAGTCGCCGCCCGTGGCGGCCGGGCGGTGCGTCTAAAAGCCGGACAAACCATCCGTATTATTAATACCCACGGTACCCAAGTGTGCGACACCTGGGCGTTTAGCACCGATAATATCAACGAGTTCATGTCTTGGGAGCACGGTGGAAAGTCCTCCAAGAGCGTGACACCCTCGTCCTCCATCGCGGCGCGCGCAGCGTCAGTCCCGAGAGCAGCGAGGAGAGGGCGCCGCCAATGCTGGCGGCACTCTCCGCAAAGCCGCCGCCGCCCACGTCACTGAAGTGAAGGCCTTCGTTCAGGACCTTATTAAGGCCGGCCAACGCGGTGCGGATTCCTCCACCTTTGCCCTGCAAGCCCCGGCCTTTCCCGAGCCGGGCCAAAGCGAAACGGTGGCCAACGACACCATCCCCACCTACGCCTACAACTGGAATATCAGCCCGCTCACGCCAATGGGTGTGGCCGGTGTAATCTGGATTCCATCCGCCAGCAACATCGGCGAAAATCCCGCCGACTACGCCGCCGAGTTGGAGGTCTACGCCAAGAGCCTCCCTCAGATCTACGGTCAAAAAGAGATTCAGTTCCTCTACGCTCAACCCACCGCCGCCATCGTTGAGGGCATCAGCGCTCCAAAGATCCCCGGCGCCCAAAGCATCACTTTTGACCAATGGCCCAAGAGCCTGAAGGAAATGGCCGTCAAAATGGCAAACTTGGCACAGTGAAAATAGAAGCTCGATCACCAATTAACCTAGCAGCCACGATATGGATGGTTGTTTCGTGTCTGGCCAACGCGGATCAACCAAAGAAGCAATTGCCGTTCCCCGGTGAGGTTTTTGCCATTGAAGGGCGCACGGCATTCTTGATTCAGCCCGATGTCAAATCGCCCAAAGAACCCATGCCGTGGGTGTGGTATGCGCCGACGTTGCGGGGGTTGCCGGGTGGGGCGGAGAAGTGGATGTTCGAGCGGTTTCTGAAGGCGGGCATTGCGATTGCGGGCATTGATGTGGGCGAATCCTACGGCAGCCCGAAGGGACGGGCTTTGTATTCCGCGCTGCACAAGCATTTGGTGGAGAAGCACGGCTTGGCCAAGCAGGCTTGTTTGCTGGCACGCAGCCGGGGCGGGTTAATGCTTTACAGTTGGGCGGCGGAGAATCCGGACAAGGTGCGCTGCATTACGGGAATTTATCCGGTGTGCAACATCGCCAGTTATCCCGGGCTGCCACGGGCCAGCGGGGCGTATGAATTGACCGCCAAGCGGCTGAAAGCCCAGTTGGCCAAGCACAATCCCATCGACAGGCTTGCGCCCTTGGCCAAGGCGAAGGTGCCGATCTTTCATATCCACGGCGACATGGATCGCGTGGTGCCGCTGGATAAAAACTCCGCGATCATCAAGGCCCGCTACGACAAGCTCGGCGGCCCCATGACTCTCGAAATCGTTAATGGCCAAGGCCACAACATGTGGCCCGGCTGGTTTCAAAGTCAGGCGTTGGTCGATTTCGTTCTCAAACACGCTAAGGAATCCGCACGATGAAAGGGATTGTTTCGATGAGGAATCTTGGCTGCAGTCTGCTGTTGTGGTTCGGCGTCATGACGACGCTGGCGGCCGAGGAATTTGATCGAGTCGTCGCGCCCTTTTTTAAGGCGCACTGCGTGAAGTGTCATGGGCCGGAGAAGCAGAAGGGGAAGGTGACGTTGCATAATGTGGACGGCGGTCTGGCGGCGGGGAAATCGCTGGAGCGTTGGGAGTTGATTCTGGAGGTCTTGGAGAGTGGCGAGATGCCGCCCGAGGAGGAGACGGAACGGCCGGACGCGGCGGCTGTGGGTGCGGTGACGAAGTGGATTGAGGCGGGTTTGCGGAAGGCGGTGGCGCAGGGAGGGGAAACGTCGGTGGCCCCGCAGGCACGGCGGTTGACCAACTTCGAGTACGAGAACACCATTCGCGACCTGATCGGCTTCCGGCTGAAGCTGACGGATAATTTGCCCAAGGATCCGGAGAAGCCGTATCACTTCAATAACACCGCCGAGTTCATGTTGCTGGGGCCGGAGCAGGTGGATCGTTATCTGGAAAACGCCCGCAAGGTGATGGCCAGCGCGATTGTGGATCCGGAGAAGCCGGAGGTGCACAAGGCGCGCCGCGAGTGGCAGCCGCACGGGCTGGACCGGGGTATGGGCTTAGACGAGATCGGGGTGTGGGGCAACCGTCGGCATTCCGCGTCTGGCGGCATGGGGCTGAAGAGTTTTCCAAGCACGGGGGAGTTCGTCATCCGCGTGCAGGCTTCGGCGATTTTGCCGCCGGGGGTAAAGGGCGCGCCGTTGCGGCTGATTATGGGGCAAACGCTCAACGGTTCCACCCAGCGCGTGGAACCAGTGGGCAGCGCTTATCTGGACAACAGCCCGGACGAGCCGAGGGTGTTGGAGTTTCGCGGGCGCATTGAAAATTATCCGCTGACGCGCGGGCGAATGATCCGGGGGAATCAACAGCCCGATAGTCGGGTCATCACGCCGCAGGTGTTGTACGACGACGGTACGCTGAACGATGGCAACCGGAATCTCACCATGCCGCGGATCGTGATTAACTGGATGGAGTTCGAAGCGCCGGTCGCGGATGTCTGGCCACCGGCGCATCACCGCCGCATCCTGTTTGATTCGCCTCTGCGCGAGAGCGATCCTGAGGCCTACGTACGAGAGGTTATTCGCCGCTTCGCCTCGCGGGCCTTCCGCCGGCCGGTGAGTGAGGCCGAGGTAAAACGCTTCGAGCAAATCTACCGGCTGGTGTTGCCCGAGCTGAAAACCATGGAGTCAGCTATGCGCGAGACACTGGCGATGGTGTTGATTTCGCCGCAGTTCCTCTACCACACCGTGGCGGACGGCGAGGTGACCCACCGTCAGTACGAATTGGCCTCGCGGCTTTCCTACTTCCTTTGGGGCAGTATGCCCGATAAGGAGTTGATGGAGTTGGCTGGGCAGGGAGGACTGGACGACCCCAAGGTGATGGAACAACAAACGCGTCGTCTGCTGGCCGACGCGCGCTCGCAGGATTTTGTGCGCAATTTCACCATGCAATGGCTGAGCCTGGCCAAAATGAAGACCGTGCCGATCAACCAGCAACTCTTCCCGCGTTTTCTTTATTACGTGTCAGCCGGAGAACGCAGGGGCACGGAGCAACCCTACCGGCCGACGATCCGCGATTACATGCTGGAGGAGACCACCGGCTTCGTGGCCGAGTTGATCCGCCGCAATGCCGGTGTGGCAAATGTGGTGGATTCCGAGTTCGCTTGGCTGAACCAGCCCTTGGCCGCGCACTACGGTGTGGCGGGAGTGGAGGGAAACCACTTTCGCGCTGTGCCGTTGAAGTCCGAGCATCGGCTGGGCGGCTTGCTTACGCAGGGCTCGATGTTGATCGGCAATGGCACTGGCTCTGCGCCGCATCCGATCTATCGCGCGGTCTGGTTGCGCGAGGCGATTCTTGGCGACGATGTGGCCGATCCGCCCGCGGACGTCCCGGCCTTGTCCGACAGCGCCGGCGAATCGGCCGAGAAAGCGCTCACCATCAAGGATCTATTGGCCAAGCATCGGCAGAAGGAAAGTTGCCGTGACTGCCACGCTCGCCTGGATCCGTGGGGAATTCCTTTCGAGCACTACAACGCCATCGGAAAGTACCAGCCGCTTGTGCCGAAGGAAGGCGTGCGGGTCAGTGGGTTCAACCTGCAAACCCACGGCGACCTCGCCGGTTATGCGGACTATCTGAAGACCATCAACACCGAGCGCGTGGACGCCACCGCCCGTGTTCCGCGCGGTCCGGAGGTCAACGGCATGGCTGACCTGAAGGCGTACCTGCAGAAGGACCGTCGGGATGAGATTGCCGAAAACCTCCTGCGCCGCCTACTCAGTTATAGCTTCGGCCGAGATCTGACGCCACGCGACCGGTTTGCGGTGGACGCCATGCTCCAAGAGTCCGCCACGCACGAGCACCGATTGCTCGACATGATTGTCACCATTTGTCAAAGTCCTCTATTCAGAGGAGTGGAAAGGAAGTAAACCATGAAAACGAAAAGCTGGCACTTGAATCGACGCGAACTGCTTAAGGGCGGCGGCATTGCCTTGGCCTTGCCGCTCCTGAACGGCATGAGTCTGGCGGCTCCAAGCAAGACGCATCCGAAGCGGATGTTGGTGAGCTATTTTTCCTACGGCGCCTACATGCCGAACGGCCAGCACGGTATTCCGAACCCCGAGAAGCCGCACAACGAATGGAGCTGGTGGCCGTGCCGCGATGCCGGTCCGTTGACCTTCAACAAATCGGCCGCGCCCTTCGAGCCGCTGAAAGAGTACGTGAGCTACTACCGCGGACTGGATCACGCCGGCGGCTGGGCCTTGGGCGGGCACAGCTCGGGTGACGTGTTCGCCACGGGCGCGGACATGGTGGGCACTCAGAAAACCAACAGCATTTCCATTGATCAGATCGCCGCCAATGCGTACGGGCATCAGACCCGGTTCGCCTCCATGGTGCTGGGCACCGAGGGCGGCACCGGTTCCTACGGACGGAGCAAGACGCTGTCCCATCGCGGGCCTGGTCGGCCGATTCCCTCGATGCACAAGCCGCAGGAGATTTTCAACCGGTTGTTTAAACCCTACGC
>CAJWVY010000182.1 GCA_913048135.1 uncultured Verrucomicrobiales bacterium | reverse complement strand
CCCATGATCACGCCCTGCATCATGTCCGTCCACACCACCGCTCGAAAGCCACCCCACGCCGTGTACGCCACCACCGAGGCGGCAAACACCATGAGGCACAGCAGATAATCCGCCTCCGCCGCACCCACCCAGGGAATCGGCGCAGTGAACCGGTCCACCATTGCCACTGCCGTTTGATACACCCCAACATCGCCAAGGAGGGTCGTCATGATTTTTGCCCCGGCCTTGAACTGTGCGAGCAGGAAGAAGAATTGGAAGAACACCAGCAACACCGTCGCCACGGCGCCCACGGTGTCGCTGCCCAGACGTTTGCGCAACAGCTCGGGCACGGTGATGCTGCCGCTCTTGCGTGCCACCTGATTCAGGCGCTTGGCGATCAGGCCGATCGCCACCAGCGGCACGATAATGTAGCCCGCGATCCACAACGCCATCACCCAGCCATGCGTGTAGATGAGCGAGGGAAACCCCATGAAGCTGCCGCCCGAGGCGCTGGTGGCCGCGTAGGTGAAGGCAAACGCCCACATGCCGAGGTTGCGACTGCCCAGAAAATATTCGTTGAGAAACGACTTCCCCGACTGCTCGCGGTTGGCCAGCCCCGCCAGCACAAACACCACCACCATGTACAACGCGAAGCTGATCAGCGCCGCGTTGCCTGCCGTGGAAGCGAGCATGAAATCCGCGCCGGTCATTCGTCTTCCGGCAGATCCTCCATCGGTTCATCCCGCATGAAGCGCAGGCAAAACCAAATTGTGAAAGCGTTGGCCACCAACAGCGGCAGCAACCAGCCAATCACCGTCCAGCGCGGCAGGCCGAACAACATCCGAACCGGCGTCTCGGTTTCCGCCGCGTACGCCGCCTGCGAATTGTAGCCGAGCACCCAGAGTCCCGTGACCGCCCATGCCGCGATCATCACAAATAACTCGCGTTTGGATTGCCGATACGAGGCGCCAGTATCCGGTCGTGTTGACGGTTCGCTCACGCGGAGACAGTTCGCCTTTCGCGGCGTTCGCGCAAACAAAAACCTTTGCCTCAAATATCCGTCGCCTCGCTTCGCGCAATGACGGCCGATTTGAGCGGGAGAACAAACAAAGCCACCTCGCATCGATGGTTGGTGATTATTGCGACATGGTCCCGTACACAATCATCCGCCACGTTGGCCTCACCTTCTACTGACCCCCAGCCGAACAGCGCCCTTTGATCTCGGTCAATGGCACAGCCAAGGTGTGGCGGTGGAAAAACTGAACGTCGTCGTCGCCAAAGCCGCGGTCGCCCATCGCGCCGCGTACGATCCAATCACCGTCCGCAGCTTTTTTACCGTGGACACCCCCGGGGCGTGCAGCAGCAACCTGAAACGCTTGCCCTACCAGCACCTCCGCATCTCTGCGTGAACATTATTTCTTCGCAATCTTGGCCCAGCTATCGCGCAGGCCGACGATGCGATTGAAGACCGGTTTCTCCGGCGCCGTGTCCTTGGCGTCGGGCGTGAAATAGCCCAGCCGCTCGAACTGTACCCGCTCGCCCGCGGGCAACTCCGCCAGTGAAGGCTCCAGCTTGCCGGTAACGACCTTCAGCGAATCGGCGTTCAGGCATTCGAGAAAATCACCGGCCGCTTCCGGCTCCGGTTCGGTGAAGAGCCGGTCGTATAGGCGCACTTCAGCATCCACTGCGTGCTCGGCACTGACCCAGTGAATGGTCCCCTTCACCTTGCGACCATCAGGCGCGTGGCCGCCGCGAGTTTCGGGATCGTAGGTGCAAATGAGCCGGGTGATGTTACCGTCCGCATCTTTCTCGACACTCTGGCAGGTGATGAAATAGGCGTAGCGCAGTCGCACCTCGCGACCGGGCCCAAGCCGGAAAAATTTCTTAGGCGGATCCTCCATGAAATCCGCACGTTCAATAAACAACCGGCGCCCAAAAGGCACGGAGCGTTTCCCGGCGGCTTCATCCTCGGGATTGTTCACCGCCTCCAGTTCCTCGGATTCTCCTTCCGGATAATTTTCAATCACCACCTCCAGCGGATCCAACACCGCGCACCGGCGCTCGGCGGTTTTGTTCAGCTCCTCGCGAATGGCGTTTTCCAACAGGCTGACGTCGGTCACCCCCTTGTACTTGGTCACGCCCACGCCTTGGCAGAAATTGCGAATAGCCGAGGCCGTGAAACCGCGCCGGCGATAGCCCGCGATGGTCGGCATGCGCGGATCATCCCAGCCGGACACATGATTGTCCTCCACCAACTGCAGCAGCTTGCGCTTGCTCATCACCATGTAGGTCGGGTTCAGGCGTGAAAACTCGTGCTGATGCGGGCGCGGCTGCGGCACCGGCAGATTATCCAGCACCCAATCGTACAATGGCCGATGCACCTCAAACTCCAGCGTGCAGATCGAGTGACTGATGCCCTCAATGCTGTCCGAGAGACAATGCGTGAAATCGTACATCGGATAGAGGCACCATTGATCACCGGCGTGGTGGTGCTCCTCATGGCGGATGCGATAGATCACCGGGTCGCGCAGGTGCAGATTCGGCGAGGCCATATCGATCTTGGCGCGCAGCGTCTTTTCGCCATCGGCAAATTCCCCCGCCCGCATGCGCTCGAAGAGCGCGAGATTCTCCTCCGGCGACCGGCTCCGGCCGGGGCTTTCCTTACCGGGCTTCTCCGGCACGCCGCGGTATTCCTCCCACTCGTCCGGCTGCAGCTCACACACATACGCCTTGCCGTCCTGAATCAATTGCACCGCGTAGCCATACAACTGCTCAAAATAATCCGAGGCAAAAAAAGTTTTCTCCGAGAGCACCGAATCCGCCCAGCCATCGATCAGCCACTTCACATCCTCGGTGATCGAATCGACATACTCCGTGTCCTCCTTCACCGGATTGGTGTCATCAAAGCGCAGATTGCAGATGCCGTCATTCTCCAGCGCGATGCCGAAATTCAGGCAGATGGATTTCGCGTGGCCAAGATGTAGATACCCATTGGGCTCCGGCGGAAACCGTGTGACCACGCCGGGATAATTCCCCGCCGCCAAATCCGCCTGCACGCGATCGCGGATGAAATCCTTCAACCCCTCGTTACCCTCAGCCTCATTCATGCGCGGTGTGTTTGCGGGAAAAGCAGTTCATGGTCAATCGTTTTGCGGCGTTGCCTGTGCCCGCCCCAGCCAAAGATCCATCACCACGAGCGGCAAAATCAACGCTGCCGCTGTGAATCCCAAAAATGCCTTGAAAACATACATGCCCAAGACAGCCTGCACCTCTCCTTCAATCAGCGGCACAACCAACAGGCAGAATAGGTAAACCATCAATCCGCCAAACCCCAAGCCCGCCGACCACAATGCGCGCCGGGTGGATTCCTTGGGAGGTCGGCTGGGCGCATTTAAGAAACCAATGATCACAGCAGCCATCTGCATCCCCATCGCCAACACCTGCCCCAATCCAAACAGGACGCTGCCCATAAATGACAAAAGCGAAAGGATCAGTAACACTAGTTGAAAGATAAACAGAATGACGCCGGCGACCAAACCGAAGTAATATGCTCCCGATGAGTTGGGCCGCAAATGACGCACTGTCGGCGGCGTCAACAAAAGCATCAGATAAACAGACAGCGCGCCTCCGACAATCAAAACCATCCCTAACGCCATCGCCGCAAACACCCCGAGCACTCCACTCATGAAATGTTTACCCTTTTCAGCCGCCTGATCGACCGATTCTTTATCATTAATATCCACACCCTCCAAAGTGCCGAGCGCCTCCACGATTTTCACAAAGCCATCGCCCCCCACTAGGAACACCAGAACCAAGGGAGAGACACACAATATTCCGCCAAAAACTGCCCGCCATCGACCGCGCAATAACCACCCCGTACCGATCGCCCCCAAGCCGGCCACCGCCGGCCAAACCATCAATGGAATCGCCGACCACGAAAGATTTTCCATGGCCCACGCGAACTGGAAATTCACCACGCCCATTCCATCGGATAATTCAGTGGGCCAAAAGAATGCGGTCAAATACATAGCCCCCACCACCGTCCACGCCCAACTTCGAATCCGTTCCTCCTGCGCAGGTTGATAACGCCGCAAATCCGGCTGATCGACATTGGTTTCCTCCGGTGATTCAGCTAAATCTAGCTCAGATGAGTCAACGGGAACACTTACGGGCTCTTCAGAAGAAAAAGCCGGCGGTAGATTTTCGGCCGCTTCATCATCGGGCAACAACTCCGACAAGGGCTTCCACTCATTCACCCCTTCATGGGTCGCGTGCGTCTCCGGAGAAAGCTTCCCCGACCCCAGCCAACGCCGGACCTCCGATTCCTTAAACGGTCCCGCAGCCTCCCCATCCTCAACAATATACCAATCCATCACTGCTGCAATACCATGAAATCACTATCCCGTTCGCGAGTACCGCAGATCGTCTCAATCACCCCCAAAGGCAGCAAAATCATTATACCGCCAACCCACGCCATATATTTCACCCCGGCCATCAACCAACCGCATGAGGCAGCAATCACTGCACTGATCGGCTTCTCGACCTTATTCATTGCCATATCTTTCTGGGTCGCCTGTTGCCCCGTGTAGATTTTACCAAACTGACTTTCCACATAAGCCAAGCGTTTTTCTGCTCGCTCATGATCATCCTTGCATTCGTCATAGATCACTTTTCCCCACGCCGGCAAAACAAGCATAGCCAAGGAAACAACGGTAAGGGTTACGGCTAAATTAG
>CAJWVY010000181.1 GCA_913048135.1 uncultured Verrucomicrobiales bacterium | reverse complement strand
AAAGGCCCAATTCAAGGGCATCTGTACTGAGGAGGGAGGATTTGTGAGTCTGTTTTTTCATATCGTAAGTTACACCATAGTACTTACGGCCGCACGGGATTCTGTCAGATTTAGTAAATTATTTTTCGCCGGCGCTGAGGACCTGGATTTCCTGCTCAAAAACAGGGGTAACACGGGTTTTGGCGAGATAAACTTCATTGGCGGAAACCTGCATTAACTCGGCTACTTCCTTGACCGGCATGCCTTTGATGCAGTGGGCGAGGAAGATCTGGTAATGCTTTGGATTAACGCGCTCTTTGAGTTTGGTGAGGGCCAAGTGCAGGGTGTGTTTGCGATCTTCGGAATCCCAGATGGCCTCCCAATTATTGGTGGGATCGGGGATTTCCACGGCCGGCTGGTCGGGATCCTCATTCCAAAAAGCGGGCAATTCGGGGAGTTTACTAGTTTTGCGATAATGATTAGCCACCTGTTGCTTGGTGATCAGGCAGAGCCAACTGCGAAACCGGCCCTTGCGAGGATCGTAATCGAATTTCTTAATGCTTTTGGAGACCTTAAGAAATGTTTCCTGAACGACATCCTCTGCATCGGTGGAGGAGAGTCCGGCCTTCAGGGCGACACTGTAAACCAGTTTCCAATACAGATCATAAAACTCGGACCAGCTACGAGTGTCGGAGTTGGTTTGGCGTAGCCGGTTGATCAGTGTCTTGCGGGTGCCCGAGGGGTCCATGGAGAAATTGAATACAGAAAACACCTATATTGCGAGCTATAGATTTACTGTATTCTCAACCCACAAAAAAAGGCGCCCGAGGGCGCCTGTGAATTTGGTGAGGGAGAAAAACTCTAGTTCTTCTCAACCTTCTTGCCGGCTTTGAGCCAGCCAGCGATGCCGGCGGAGAGGTGCTTCACGTTCTTGAAGCCCAGCTCTTCAGCGGCGGAGGCGCCACGCTTGTAGGCGGAGCAACGGGAGTTGCCGCAGTAAGCCACGACGAGGGTGTCTTTGCCCACTTTGGAGAGCTGCTTGGACAGCGCGTCCTTGTTGCTGAAGGACACAGCGCCGGGAATGTGGCCACGCTTGGCGTAGGAATTAGCGCCGTTCACGTCGATGACGGCAACCTTGCCGGATTTGATCGCTTTCTCGAGGTCAGCGATGGAGATGTCCGGGTATTCGCCGGCCTGTACGTTCACCGCGAAGATTACGGCAATGAGTGCAATGAGTTTTTTCATAGTCTGATTTATAGCGTTTGGATTTTAAGTCCCGCAGGCCGAGGCCTTTGGGGTAGTCAGTGGACTTGTGCGTGAGCCTAGCCATTCAGGTTCATTTCGCAACCTTTTTTCCCTGTGCGCTAGTACGGGGACTGTCATACTGCGGCCATGGCGCATGACACCTTTTCTTTGTGGGATCCCATTGCCGTGATCTACAGCGACCCCACGAAGTAACCGCCTAACTCAACCCGCAGTTTTTCTTGGCTCGGTCAACCACTGTTGAAGCTAGTGCGCGTGCTTTCTCTGCACTTTCCTGTAATACCTGATTTACGTAGTCCAAATTATTCTCTAGCTCAGCACGCTTGGCTCGCGCCTCGGTAAAGTATTCCCAGTAATGTTCAAAGAGATTTTTCTTTAAGTCCCCATAGCCCAGCCCGCCTTCGCGCAATTTATTTTCCGTTTCACTGGCTATTTCCTCAGTCGCAAAAAGTTTGAGCAGTTGGATGGCGATATTGTTTTCTGCATCTGGCTTGGGTTCCTCCGGTGGTCGGCTATCCATGACTAGCCGCATCACTTTTTTGCGTAGCGGCTTTTCAGCCCCAAAAATCTCAATCGTATTATCGTAGCTCTTACTCATCTTCTGGCCGTCTGTGCCGGGCACGGCGGCTACTTCATCGCGGATGCGTGGTTCTGGTATTACAAAGGTTTCGCCATAAGTCTGATTGAATTTACCAGCAATATCGCGTGTGACTTCCACGTGTTGTTTCTGATCGCGGCCCACGGGTACGACGTTGCTGTCGTAGATCAAAATATCCGCCGCCATCAGCACAGGATAAGCGAAAAGGCCATGGTTGGGCTTGAGGCCTTTGGCGATCTTGTCCTTATAGCTGTGGCAATTTTCAAGCATCGGCATGGGCGTGAGCGTGGTGAGCAGCCAGGTCAACTCGGTGACTTCGGGCACATCGCTTTGGCGGAAGAACACCGCCTTGGCCGGATCCAGCCCACACGCGAGAAAATCCAGCGCCACATCCTGCGTATTCTGGCGCCGTTGCTCGGCGTCATAGAGCGAGGTCATCGAGTGGTAATCAGCGATGAAATAATACGCCTCGCCCTGGTCTTGAAGCTCAATGGCTGGCTGCATCATGCCGAAGTAGTTGCCCACATGCAGCGCGCCCGAAGGTTGGATGCCGGAAAGAATCCGCATGGCGCGGAAGGTAGCAGGCACCGGCGGCGCGTTCAAGCGGCCCTTGATAAATAAGGCTTTTTCATTTGGCAATCGCATGCCAAATTTCCCGCGCTGCGGAAGGACGCTCGCAGTTCAGCATGACCGTTTCGGTGAATCAGTTTGTTCAGCACAAGGCTGCCGTGGCAGCCCCTCGATTTGTGGAGGCTCATCGCGCATGAAGCTCGGTATTGTTCGCGAAACATTCGAGGGGGAGCGCCGTGTGATTGCCACGCCCGAGGCGGTGGAGAAATGGGTGGCCGCCGGGCATGAGGTGTGGGTGGAGCAGGGCGCAGGAGACCGCTGTAGTGCCTCCGATGCCGCCTATGAATCTGCCGGGGCCAAGGTGGTGGATACCGCCACGGCTTGGACTGAGCCGGAGCTGATTCTTAAGGTTCACGCCCCGAATGACACAGAAATTGACCGACTTCCCGAAGGTCGCGCACTGATCTGTCTGGTTTATCCTGCGCAAAATCCCGAGCTGATTCAGCGGCTGGAGGCCAAGCGCATTACTTCATTTGCCTTGGACTGCGTGCCGCGCATCACCCGGGCGCAGCCGATGGATGTGCTCAGCTCGCAAACCGGCATCGCGGGCTACCGCGCCGTGCTAAATGGCGCGCAACATTACGGACGTTATTTTAAAGGCCAAATCACTGCTGCCGGCCGGACGCCGCCGGCGAATGTGTTGATCATCGGCGCCGGTGTAGCCGGTTTGGCGGCTATTGCCACGGCTCGCGATCTGGGGGCGCAAGTGAAGGTCTTTGATGTGCGGCCGCCTGTGAAAGAAGAGGTGGAAAGCCTGGGGGCGACCTTTCTGGAGATCGAATCAGAAGAATCCGGTGAAGGCGTCGGTGGCTACGCCAAAGAGATGGGCAAGAAGAGTCAAGATGCCCAACACGAGCTGTTCCGCAAAGAGGCGGCCAACACGGATTTGGTGATCACCACCGCGCTCATTCCCGGCAAACCGGCACCGCTGCTCTTGCCCAAGGAAGTAGTGGAGGCCCTGAAGCCGGGAAGCGTGATCGTGGATTTGGCTGCGCGTGCCGGCGGCAATTGTGAACTGACCCAACCCGGCGAAGTGGTTGATCATCAGGGTGTCACCATCCTTGGGCCCACGTTGATTGAGAGCGAACTGCCGCGGCAAGCCAGTGATTTCCTAGGCCAGAACGTGACACGCTTTCTAACCCTGCTGTCACCCGAAGGCGAGATGAATGTGGATTTGGAGGATGATATCATCCGCTGCATGCTCATCACGCGGGAAGGCAAAACCCACTGGCCGCCGGAGAACATTCCGCAACCGGACAAGCCCAAGCCCGGCAAGGCCTCGGCCGCGCCCGTGGTAGTGAATGAGCCGGAAGACAGTGGCGTGGGAAAATACCTGTTCGCCGCGGCCATTCTGGGCCTCACGCTGCTGGTGGGCGCCAAGGCTCCCAAGGAATTTATTGAGCACTACACTGTGTTCGTGCTCGCGTGTGTCATCGGCTACAACGTGGTCTGGGGCGTGACCCATTCACTGCACACCCCGCTCATGGCGGTAACCAACGCGATCAGCGGCATCATCGTGCTCGGGGGTATTCTACTGGCACTTACCACTGTTTCCAAAGCAGTCCTTTGGCTGTCGTTGGTGGCCGTGTTGGTGGCCAGTATCAATGTCTTCGGTGGTTTTCTCGTTACCCATCGCATGCTGAAAATGTTCCGTTCGGATAAGGACCGGAAAGGAGGCAAGGCATGACCGAGCAGATGGCGCATATCGTTTACCTGATTGCCGGCGTGCTGTTCATCTTCAGTCTGGCCGGCTTGGCCAAACAGGAAACGGCCCGAAGCGGCAACCTTTGCGGGATTATTGGCATGGCCATCGCCATTCTGGTGGCGATGGCAATGGCGAGTGGGTTGCATTCATTGGTCTACGCCGCGATTGCGCTGGGGGCCGTGCTGGGCGCGATCGTCGCTTCCCGCGTGGCCATGGATAAGATGCCTGAGCTGGTGGCCATTTTGCATAGCTTTGTCGGATTGGCTGCCGTGCTGGTGGGCTTTGCGCAGTTTTTGAAGGGCGACAATTCCGAGGGGGTCGAGCATCTCATTCACCAGATCGAAACCTATGTGGCCATTGCTATTGGGGCGATCACCTTTACTGGCTCCATTATCGCATGGGGCAAACTTTCCGCCACACTCAGCGGCAAGGCACTCACTTTGCCGGGGCGCAATCTGATCAACCTCGGCATGCTCGCCGCCATTGTTTATTGCGGCGTAAAGTTTTGCCAAGCAGACGCGCCGGAGGATCAACTCCTTTGGCTATATTGGAATACGGCCATTGCCTGTGTCCTGGGTGTGCATTTGATTGTAGCTATTGGCGGAGCGGACATGCCGGTTGTAGTGTCCATGCTAAATAGCTACTCCGGCTG
>CAJWVY010000180.1 GCA_913048135.1 uncultured Verrucomicrobiales bacterium | reverse complement strand
GCATCCACGAACTGCAGGTATACGGCAAATAACGCACTGGACGGAATCCGCCGGGCATGGCAAAGAACCCACTCACTTTTCACTTTATGAAGAAACTCCTCATCACTGGATTGTGCGCCCTCTTCTCGCTCACCGCGGGCGCGGCGCAACTGGAACTCAAGAAAGGCGACAGCGTCGTGCTCATCGGCAACACGCTGGCCGAGCGCATGCAGCATCACGGCTGGCTGGAAAGCTACGTGCAGGCGGCCCTGCCCAAGCACGAAATCACCTTCCGCAACCACGGCTTCTCTGGCGACAAGGTCAACAGCCGGCCGCGCAACCGCGGGTTCATCAACGCCCAGGAGTACCTGAAAATCTCCAAGGCCGACGTGATCATTGCCTTCTGGGGCTACAACGAATCCTACGATAACGATCCTGCCCGTTTCACGCAGGAGATGGAGAAGTGGATTGCTGAAACCTTAAAGCAAAACTACAGCGGCAAAGGAGCCCCACGACTGGTGATCTGTGCGCCGATCATGCACGAAAATCTGAACACCCCCAACCTGCCCGACGGCAAGGCTAACAACGCCCGCCTCATGCAGTACGCCGGGGCTGCCGAAGTGGCCGCTGCCAAATATAAATTGCCCTACGTGGATCTCTTCCACGTTACCAAGCATCTTTACATGATGAACAAGGAGCCGCTTACCCTCAACGGCATCCACCCCAACAGCCGCGGCAACCAGCTGATCGCCCAGCATCTGGTGAAAGAAGTGTTCGGCCTAGAAGTCAGCAAGGACACCAAGAAAGTGGAGAGTATCCGCGAGGCTGTGCTGGACAAGAACTGGCATTGGCACAACCGCTACCGCGCCACCGATGGTAATGACGTTTGGGGAAGCCGCGCTGGCCTCAAGTTTGTCGATGGCCAATCCAACGGCGACGTGCTGATGCACGAACTGGATATGATCGACGTCATGGTCGCCAACCGCGACCGGAAAGTCTGGGCTCACGCCAATGGCAACACTAAGTTTAAAGTGGATGATTCCAATGTACCGGAGCCGGTCGGCGTGAAAACCAACGTCGGCGGCGGCTCCCGAAGCAGTAATGCCCAGAAAGAAGGTAACAAGATTTACATCTCCCCGAACGAAACCGCCGCCCAACTGCAACTGGCCAAGGGCCTCAAGGTGAATGTCTTTGCCTCCGAGGAAATGTTCCCCGAAATGGCCAACCCCGTGCAGATGGCTGTGGATACCAAGGGCCGCCTCTGGGCCGCCACCTGGCCCACCTACCCCAAGTGGGAGCCGCTCAAGAAAATGGATGACCGCCTGCTGATCCTGCCTGATGAGAACCGCGACGGCGTCGCCGACAAGGCCATCACCTTCGCCAAGGTGCACAACCCCACCGGATTTGAATTCTGGAACGGCGGCGTCATCGTGGCCAGCGTGCCGGACATTCTGTTCCTCAAGGACACCGACGGCGATGACGTGGCCGACGTGCGCATCCGCCTATTCCACGGATTGGACAGCGCCGACACCCACCACAGTGCCAACGCTTTCGTGTACGGCCCAGACGGTAACTTCTACTACCAACGCGGCGTGTTCCACGTCAGCAATGTGGAAACGCCCTGGACCAAAAACCAACAGCATGGTAACAGCGCCATGTACCGGTTTAACCCGCGCACCTTCGAGTACAGCTTTCACGCCAACAACAGCCCCAACCCGCACGGTGTCAGCTTCAACTACTGGGGTTACCACTTCGCCACCGACGGCACCGGCGGTCGCGCCTATCAGGTGCGCCCAGACGGCCGCGGCGGATTCCGTATGCAGGCCGTGCTGAACAAGACCGTGCGTCCCGTTCCCGCCAACGGCGTGATCTCCAGCCCACACTTCCCCGACAAGTATCAGGGCAATTTCCTCATCCTCAACTCGATCGGCTTCCTCGGCATCAAGCAGTACAAGATGGTCCACTCCACGCAGGGTAAGGACAGCGATGGCGACGGCTTTGGCGATGAGTATGAAACCGTTAAGAAATCTGATCCCAACGACGCCAACAAGAAACCCGGCGGTTCCCTCGGCGATATTTGGGGTGTGGATCAGGAAGATCTGTTGCTCTCACCCAAGGACCGTAACTTCCGCCCGACCGATTTCGAGATTGGCAGCGACGGCGCCATGTACGTGTCCGACTGGCAAAACATCATCATCGGACACATGCAGCACAACGTGCGGGACCCCAGCCGCGACCATGAGTTCGGTCGCGTGTACCGCATCACCCACGAAGGCCGCGAGCTCATGCCGCCCGTGAAGGTAGACGGCGAACCGATCGCCAAGCTGCTGGACCTGCTCAAGGAACGCACCAACCTCACGCGCTACCGCGCCCGCATCGAGCTCAGCGAACGCGACACCAAGGACGTAGTCGCCGCCCTCGGCAAATGGACCAAGCAGTTCAACGCCAAGAAAGCCGAGGACGCCCATCACCTGATGGAAGCCCTTTGGATGCATCAGCAGCACAATGCGAAAAACGAAGAGCTGCTCAAGGCCCTGCTGGAATCTCCGGTAGCCGACGCCCGTGTGGCCGCCGCCACCGTGAAACAGTTCTGGGAAACCTCCGCTGCGGCCAACAACGAGGTCACTGAGGAGAAACCCGTGGAGACTAAGAAATCCGGCATCCTCTCGGATACACCGGAGCTCACCACCATCCGTATCGGCACCCTCGTCGAGCAGATGAAGTACGATACCACCAAGCTCACCGTAAAGGCCGGCAAGAAGATCAAGCTCACCTTTGCCAACCCGGATTTCCTTCCGCACAACATCGTGCTGGTGAATCCCGGTAAAACCGAGGCCGTAGCCGCCGCTGCCATCGCCATGGGCGCCGAAGGCTTCAAAACCGGCTTCGTGCCACCGAGCTCCGACGTCATCTGGGCCAGCAAACTCATTGACCACGGCAAGGAACAGGTCATCGAGTTCACCGCCCCGTCCAAGCCGGGCGAGTATCCGTACGTCTGCACCTTCCCCGGCCACGCCATGATGATGCGCGGCGTGCTGACGGTGAAGTAACCCGCCGGACCAACCCAATCACGTTCACCCCGCGCGCCATCCCGGCCGCGGGGTGAATCTTTTCTTGCGTCTGCCCTTCGGGCACGGTGCAATCAGTGCACCGACGAAAGGCTCCTCCCATGAATCCGGATTCCGAAAATTCCCCCAGCGAAAGTCGCCGCCGTTTTATTCAGAAAACCAGCGGCACAACCGCCGGTGGGCTATTGGCCGGATCGGCCGGCGTCGGACATTTTGTGCATGGCGCGCCCGACCACAAAATCAAACTCGCCTTGGTCGGCTGCGGCGGACGCGGCGCGGGCGCGGCGAATCAGGCCATCAACACCGGTTCCGATGTCCATCTCGTGGCCCTGTGCGATGTGCAACCGAGGGTGCTCGAGGTGGCGCATAAGACTCTCTCGAAGATCCATCCGCGTCAGGTGAATGTACCCAAGGAGAAACAGTTTCATGGATTCGAAGGATACAAGCAGGCCATCTCCGAGGCCGATGTGGTGATCCTGGCCACTTCGCCCGGTTTTCGCCCGTTACACTTTGAGGAAGCCGTGCGGCAGGGCAAACATGTGTTCATGGAAAAACCCGTCGCCACCTGTGCCGACGGAATCCGCCGCGTGCTCAAGGCTGCCGAGGCCGCCAAAAAGAAAAACCTGAAGGTGGCCGTCGGCATGCAGCGCCGGCACGACCCGAACTACCAGGAACTCGTGCACCGAATCCACGACGGTGCCATTGGCGACGTCCAATACATGCGCGTTTACTGGAACGGCGGTTCCCGGGCCGGCAAGGAACGGTTGCCCGGCGAAACCGAATTGGAATATCAGATTCGCAACTGGTACTACTTTACCTGGCTCAGCGGCGATCACATCGTCGAGCAGCACGTGCACAATCTGGATGTCGCCCACTGGATCAAGGGCGAGCTACCGGTCATGGCCCAGGGCCTCGGCGGCCGCGAACGCCGCAAGGCCAAGGTTAATGGACAGATCTTTGACCATCACTTTGTGGAGTACGCCTATGCCGACGGCACCCGTCTCTTCAGCGAATGCTGCCAGATCCGGGGCCATTGCCGACGGATCATCGCCGAACACGCCGTCGGCACCAAAGGCAATGCGGATGTGCCCAACGGCGGCAAGCTGTACCAGATCACCGGCACCCGACCGTGGACGCGGCGCGTGGAGAAAAGTTTCGATGCCCATCAAGGCGAACATTACCCCTTCTTCGATGCCATTCGGGAAAACAAACCCCACATGGAAGCCAAGTACGGCGCCGAAAGCACCATGATGGCCATCCTCGGCCGCATGGCCACGTACTCCGGCAAATACGTCACTTGGGAAGACGCCATGACCATGGAAAACAAACTGGTCCCCGACAACCTCACCAGTTTCGACAGTAAACCGCCTGTGATGCCGGACGCCAACGGCTGGTATCCCGTCGCCCAACCCGGCACCTCCGAGCCTTGGTAACATGAACCCCTCCCCTTCCCTCAACCGCCGCACATTCCTGCAAGCCTCCACCGTGGCTCTGGCGGCCGGACCACCGATGGCCAAGAAACTTTAATCTCATGAAAAAACAAAGCCTCACTCGCCGGCGCTTCCTCCAGAATGCCGCCACGATCGCCATCGTGCCGGCCGCCGTCCTTGGGCGCGCCCAGTCCGCCCCCAGCAACCGCCTCACGGTCGGGCTCATTGGCGCCGGCGGCCGTGGCACGGGCGTAATGAATTCGTTCCTCGGCGAACAAGATGCGCAGGTGATTGGCGTGTGCGATCCGTATGAGACCCATTTCCGCGACCAGACCGCCGGCCGTGCATTTGGCTGGAAACCTGCCGCCGAGTTGGTGGGGCGCCGTTACAAGACCAAGCCTTGCGCGCACTACACCGATTACCGCGAACTGTGCGCGCGCAAGGATTTGGACATCGTCATTGTCGGCACGCCTGATCACTGGCACGCCGTGCAGACCCTCGAGGCCCTGCGCAACGGCAAGGATGTGTACTGCGAAAAACCGGTCACCCAT
>CAJWVY010000179.1 GCA_913048135.1 uncultured Verrucomicrobiales bacterium | reverse complement strand
CCAGCAACTGCCTGCTCGCCCGGCGCTTGGCCGAGCGCGGCGTGCGGTTCATCCAGCTCTATCATCGCGGTTGGGATCATCACAATGGTCTCGTGGATTACATGCAAAACCACTGCGGCCCGTCCGTGGACCGCGCCATTGCCGGGTTGCTGACCGATCTCAAGCGTAAAGGAATGTTTGAGGACACGTTAATCGTGTGGGGCGGCGAATTCGGTCGCACGCCCATGGCTCAGCGCAACAAGGGCGCCGTGGGTCGTGATCATCACATGAAGGGTTTTAATCTTTGGCTCGCCGGCGGCGGCATCAAGGGCGGCGTGACCCATGGCACCACCGATCCGCTTGGCTACAACGCCGAGGAAAACCGCACCCACGTCAACGACCTCCACGCCACGCTTCTGCATCTGCTCGGCATCGATCACGAAAAGCTGACTTACCGCTTCCAAGGCCGGGACTTCCGCCTCACTGATGTGCACGGGAAACTGATTAAGCCGGTGTTGGCTTAAATGTTATTTCCGAAACTCTAATCGCCGCCCAGCGCGTGCATGGCGATGCCGGCGGCGACGCTGGCGTTTAATGAATTCACCCGACCGAATTGCGGGATACCGATGATGTGGTCGGCCATGTTGAGGATGAATTGGCCGACGGATTTGTCTTCGCCGCCGATCACGAGCAGCAGCTTCTCCGGCGCGGCAGCTTGCACGGTGTTGAGTGTGGTATTGCCGTTCATGTCCAGCGCGGCGATTTGGTAACCGGCCTCCTGCGCCTTGCGGGCGTATTGATTGGCCGACGCGTCACGGGCGATTTGCATGAACTCCGTGGCACCGGCGGAGACTTTCACCACCGAGGGATATACTTCGGGTACACCCCGCGTTGGCAGGCATACGCCTCGAAATCCGAACACCTCCGCACTGCGCAACACGGCACCGACATTGTGGGGATCCTCGATATTATCGAGGAGGAGAAGTCTTCGGTTTTCAAATAAATCCTCCTTAGGCGTATATGGGTAGAGTGAAGTTTTTAAAACCACACCCTGATGTTCGGTGGACTTAGAGAGCTGAATGAGTCGACCTTTTTCCACCCACTCCATAGGGACGGCGTGCTGCTCTAGCAACTTCACCAGCTTTTGCATGCGCGGCTTGTCGCGTGCGGATTGGTTCAGCCATGCCCCGTACACCGTGCGTCGCTTGGCGCGTAAGATTTCGAAGGCAGGATTGGTGCCATATACGTATTCGCGGGAGGCCTTGGCCATGGCGGGGGAGACTAGTGCAGTGTCGGTATGAGGGCACGAAAAAACCCGCTGGAAGATGTCCAGCGGGTTGATGTGATTAATCTCAGAAGAAATTACTTCTTCTTGGCAACAATCTTGGTGGCATTGAATTTGCCGTCCACAACCTTGCCGGTAACATGGGCAGCTACGCTGGAGCCGGGCTTGCAGATGGTACCGTGACCGATTCCTTCGCAACCCTTGCCTTTCACCAGCTTGCCCGAGAGCAGGTAGGATACTTCCTTGCCATCTTTACCTTTCATGGTAACCGCAGCGCTGCATCCAGCACCCGCAATCTTGGCAGTGCACTTACCGCAAACAATCTTTGCCTCAACTGGCTTTTCGCCGGCCAATGCAATGAATGCAGTGAACGCGAAAGCCAAGGCTAATGTAGTTAATTTTTTCATAGCTATTTTCTTTCTATTTTTAACGCATTTGCCCGAGGGCGTTAAACCTCGGACGCAAGAAATCTACTGTTTATGCGTGTGATGGCAAGTTTTTCTATTTTTTCATTTCACCTCAAAAAACAGCAATTAATCCTTGCTCAAAGCACTGCAGCACGGTCGAATGCCCCCGGTTTATCGCAAGTTTATGAAAAATACTATCTTAAGCCTGATGGTCGCCTGCTTTGGTTTGGCGATGGTGCACACCGCGGATGCGGCGGAAAAAATCACCCACGAGCAAATCGAGGAAGTGATGAAAAAAGGTTTCAAGGCCAAACTGCACAACGATCTGGCCGCCAATAAGGAAGTACTTGCGAAGTACGCCCAATGGCTTGCTGCTTACAAGCCTGAGAAGGGCGATGCGGCAAGCTGGAAAGCTAAGACCGGAGCCATTGTGGCCGCCATCAAGGCGGGTGACCAGGCCGGGCTTAATAAGGCGGCCAATTGCAAAGCCTGCCATAACGTGCACAAGTAGGCTTTAGCAAAGGTTCTTTTCACAGAGTGCCTTTTTTAGGCACCTTTTTTTTGCCCATTGCTTGCGCCCACGATAAAATCCGACATAATTTCCTGATGCGATTTGTGCTCTTCGTTTTATTGGGATGGTCCGCTTCGTTATTGGCTGCGCCCAAGGTATCCGAAAAGCACGCGGCGCAGATGGCCAAGGGGCTGGCTTTGTTTAAAAGTGACGTGCGCATGCTGCTTAAGCAGCACTGTGTGAAATGTCATGGTGGCGACAAAATTCGCGGAGATCTGGATCTCACCACGCGCGCCGGATTGCTCAAAGGCGGCGAGGAAGGGCCTTCCATCATTCCGGGCAAGGCGGATGAAAGTTTCCTGATGACGGTGCTGCGGCACGAGGAAGAACCCTTCATGCCGGCCAAGGCCGATAAGCTTTCCCCGGATGCCCTCAAGAAAATTGCCGATTGGATAAACCTAGGCGCGCCTTACGATCAGCCACTGGTAAAGCAATCTATTGCCGGCAAGGGCATGCAGGTGACTGATGATGACCGGAAATTTTGGGCTTACGCCCCGCTGCAGGCCGTCAAGGCGCCGACGGTGCAACAGAAGAACTGGCCAGCCAACGACATTGATCGGTTTGTGTTGCGTAAACTGGAGTCGGCCAAGCTGCAGCCCAACGGGCTGGCGGATCCGCGCACGCAGATTCGTCGGTTGTATTTTGATTTGATCGGCCTGCCGCCGTCGCCGGCTGAAGTCGCGGCGTTTGTGGCCGATCCTTCGGAGCAGGCTTACGCAAAGGTTGTCGACCGTCTGCTTGCCTCCAAGCATTACGGCGAGCGATGGGGACGGCACTGGCTGGATGTGGCGCGTTTTGCGGAGAGCCATGGGTTTGAGCAGGATTACAACCGTAACTTTGCATTTCATTACCGCGACTTCGTCATTCAGGCGCTTAATGCTGACATGCCGTATGATCAGTTTGTGAAATGGCAGATCGCTGGGGATGAGTTTGCGCCGGACAATCCGTTGGCCATGAAGGCTACGGGCTTCCTCGGCGCGGGCGTGTTTCCCACGCAGTTGACCGAGAAGGAATTCGAATCCGCCCGTTACGATGAGCTCGATGATATGGCTAATACCACGGGCACAGCGATGCTGGGGCTGACGATCGGCTGCGCGCGTTGTCACGATCACAAGTTCGATCCCATTCCCGTGCGCGATTACTATCGTTTCATCAACACCTTCGCCACGACCATCCGCAGCGAGATTGATCTGCCGGTGAACGGTGATCTTACGGAGGCCGCTGCCAAATGGGAAAAGGCGCATGCGCCGCTCACAGCTGCCTTGGCCAAGTTTGAAAAGGACGAGTTGCCCAGGCGCTTTGCGCTGTGGGCGAAGAATCCGCCGAAGAGCGCACTGCAAAAGCAGGACTGGATGATCCTCGATCATCTGCAGCCCAAGTCGCTCGATGGTGCGACCTTTTCCAAACAGGCCGACGGCTCCTTTCTCGTGGGCGGCAAAAATCCCACCAATGATCGGTGGGTGCTCACGGCCGAACTGCAGACGATGGGCCTGAACGCCATTCGGATCGAGGCACTCACGGACAAGTCGATGCCCCGCAATGGCCCCGGCCGCGCGGGCAACGGCAATTTTGCACTGAGCGATATCCGCGTGTTTGCCGCCAACAAAAAAGGTGGCCAACGGGTGCCGGTAAAGCTGGTCAATCCCAAGGCCACGCATCAGCAAAACACCGCCGGCTTGTCGGTGGCCAGCTCGATTGACAGCGACAAGCGCAAGAGCGGTTGGGCGGTAGATTTTGGAGGTATCGGCAAGGAACAGGCGGCGGTATTTGAATTCGCTGCGCCGGTCGGTTTCGAGGGGGGTACGATCCTGACGGTGGAGATGGATTTCTATGTGAACACCAGCCACACCATCGGTCGACCCCGGTTGGCGGTGACTGCGGCGCCTCGACCGGTGGCGATCAAGGGCGATTCCAGCGCCGCCTCGGTGGCCACCTTGCTGGCTGCCGTGAAGCAGGCCGGCAGTGTGGAGAAGCTGGATGCCAAACAACGTGCGGCGTTACTGAAGATTTACCGCGCGCAGGACGCCGAGTGGACCAAACTGAACAATCACGTGCAGCAACACCTCGCCAGTAAGCCCGTGCCGAAGATGGAAAAGGTGCAGGTGACCAGCGAAGGCTTCAAACCCACCAAGCACCACGCCGATGGCCGCGGGTTCCCGCATTTTTACAAGCAGACCTATTTCCTGAAACGCGGTGATGCGAACCAGAAAGACGGCGAGGCCACGCAGGGCTTCCTGCAGGTGCTGATGCGCGGCGGCAAGAACGAGCAGTCTTGGCAGGTAGCCCCGCCCGAGGGTTGGCGCACTAGTTACCGCCGGCGTTCGCTGGCCAATTGGCTTACGGACACCGAACACGGCGCGGGGCACTTGCTCGCGCGGGTGATGGCCAACCGCCTGTGGCAGCATCATCTCGGGCGCGGCATTGTGAATACGCCCAACGATTTCGGTCTGCAGGGCGAGCTGCCCACGCATCCGCAGTTGCTCGACTGGCTGGCGCTGGAGCTGATCGAAAACGGCTGGCGGCTCAAGCCTTTGCACAAACAGATCGTGATGAGTGCCACCTACCGCCAAAGCGCCGCACATGATGCCGCCAAGTTGAAGGCGGATCCGCAAAACAAACTACACTGGCGCCGCACACCCGCGCGGCTGGAGGCGGAGGTGATTCGGGACAGTATCCTGAAGGTTAGCGGCCGGCTTGACGAGCGCATGTTCGGTGCCGGCACCCTTGATGAGCGCATGCTGCGGCGCAGTATTTATTTCATGATCAAGCGCAGCAAGCTCATCCCCAGCATGCAACTCTTCGATTCGCCTGAGCCGAT
>CAJWVY010000178.1 GCA_913048135.1 uncultured Verrucomicrobiales bacterium | reverse complement strand
GGCTATTTGCAGGTATTTTCATGTTCATGATTTCTCAAATTTAAAAATCGCTATTTTCCAAAAATTCTCGGTTGAAATCACTGCTTTACTTTCGGCCATGCAGTCGGATTCAAATCAATCGTCGGGTATTTCAAGGTGGCAAGCACATGCTTCTAATATCACGTTGACCAATGCATTTCCTGAAATGGAAATGAAGGTATCCACCAATGTATTAGCGGCACTTGAAAGTGGGCGGGATGACGATGCTCGGCAGGAAATGAATGCTGAGGTATTGAAAAAACTGTCGGAAGATGAAGCTGGGAAAAAATCCAAATTCGCCTATGGCATTGTGCAGACGGCGGGGGCTGGTGTTGGCCTGCTCTCGTTTGGGCCGTTATGTGCGTGGCTAGGGCGGCGCCGGGCATTTATCTTTGGGCATATTGGCGCTTTTCTGATTGTGCCGATCACCTGTTATTTGCCGCAAACGTATGACCAGTTGTTGTTCATCCTGCCGGTGTTCGGGTTTTTCACATTATGTATGCACGCGGGGTACGCTGTTTATTTTCCGGAACTATTTCCCAACCATCTTCGGGCGACGGGGACCAGTTTCTGTTTCAATGTTGGGCGCATCGTGGCGGCCCCAATGTTAATCCTCTCGGGAATGGTTAAGGCTATGGAAGGCATTAACACACAACTGGCCCTGAGCCTATTGGCGACGACGTTCTTGTTAGGCTTGGTGGTCGTGGCGTTTCTGCCGGAAACCAAAGGGCAGGATTTGCCGGAGTGATCACTCGAGGGTGAAGTCGGCGGCGGAGAACGTGGCCATACGCATCTCGTGGGAGCCGTTGGCGCGGGTGAGTTCGTAGAGGAACCGGATATCGTCGCCATGAGGTTGGGCGTCGATGTAGCGCAACGAGCCGGTGGTGTGCGGGCTGGTGATGCACGGGCCTTCCGGGGTGAGCACGGTCCAGGTCTTCAAATCTTCAGAAACAGCTAGGCCGGTGCGTTCCTCATAGTTTTGGTGGTGTCCTTCACTGCCATCGTAAAAAGCGTAATATTTGCCGTTTAGGGGCAACACGCTGTTGATGCGACGGCAGTATTTGTCCCAAGCCGTGTCGCCTTCGGGTTGGAGGACGATCCCTTGCCATTCCCATTCGTCTAGATCTTCCGAGGTGGCCAGAGCGGTGGCGCTGACGCATTCGCCGGTGTTGAAAATATCCAGAGTGTCGTGCGAGCTGTCGCTGGTGGTGGCGGTATTGATGGCCACGCTGAGGAACATTAAGTAGCGGCCGTTCTCTTCAAGGATCCACGGGTCCTTGACGCCTTCGAGGCCAAGGTCAGTAGCGGTGAACAGGCGTTGGGTGTTGGCGGGATTCAGATCCGCGACGGTGTTGGCGGTATTAACGGTGGTGCACCAGCGGCCGTCCTCGGGGGCTACGTAGCTTGTGAAATATCGGATGCGACCATCGGCGCCGCGGCGGAGGGTGCTCTTCTCGATGGACGCAGATTCGTAGGCATCCTTGTGCACGCTCCATACATCCTCGAACGATTTGAAATCGGTCGTCTTGGCGATACGCGATTCTCCTCCGCGATCAGGTTCCACGCCACGCGGCCGTCGGATGCGGTAGCAAATGTAGGCAGCCTGTTCGGTGTCGTCCCAAACCCAGCCGGGCGCGCCGGCCCAGTAGCCTTGTTCATCGCCAACAGGTTCACGGACGAGATCGCCGTTGAGGAGGGCGTCATTGATTGGATGTTTGCTCATTGGATTGTAATCGTTTTTCGTTTGCGGATGGATTCCTCGGCGGCAATGGCGAGTAGTGTGCCGTCGATCGTGTTGGCTACGGAGGTCAACGGCGCTTGGTTCGTGCGGACGGCTTTAATAAACGCCGGATGCATTTCCGCAAAGCCCAAATGTCCGCCCCAACCGACGCCGCGTTTAGCTTTCACGCGAATCACGCGCGGCGCGCCTTTGCGTTTGCCGTTTTCCCAATGGAGGATTTGCAGGTTGTCCAGATCGGTTTGCAGTACGCCGGTTTCGCCCACCACGCCCATCTCGAGTGTCTCCTTGGGTGGCTCGTGCGCGAACAGGCTGAGATGCAGCGTGCCCTTGGCGCCATTGGCGTATTCCCAACTGGCGGTGGCGTGGTCATGCACCTGATTGGGGCCAGGAATGACGCGGTTCACAGCGTTGCTGCCGAAGGCACTAACGTGCTTGGGGCGCGCATCGAGCCACCAGTTCATTAAATCAAAGTGATGACAATTCTTGTCCACGAGGCAGCCTCCGCTTTTGCGGCGGTCCTGAATCCAGTCACGGCTTTTTGGCTGGAAGGGGCCGCGGAATTCCTTGCACCAGGTCATGTGCGGCGTACCGACGGCGCCGCGGTCGATCAGATGTTTAATCTTCGCGAAATACGCCGAGAAGCGAAGCTCATGGCCAATCATCAACACGCGGTTGCTCTTCTGCGTAGCCCGGAGCAGTTTTCGGCATTCGGTGGTCGTGATGCCCACGGGTTTTTCGAGGAAAACATGTTTGCCGGCTTTCAAGGTCTCCAGCGCCAACGGCACATGTGTGAAATTGGGTGAGGAAATCACGACGGCGTCCAGATCGGATTGAATGAGGTCGGATTCCTTTTTATGCAGGGCCATGTCCGGCGCGACCTCCAGTGCCCGCTGAATCCGTTCCGGGTTACTGGCGCATAGGGCGACGGCCTCGGCTTGCCCGCGACATTCCTGATGAAAGAGCTGCAAATGACTGTAGCCCATGGCGCCAACCCCGATAAAACCCATGCGAACCTTGCGTGCCATGTCCGGACTTTGCCTGATGGAATGCCGTGTCTGCAAGCATGAGTACGTTATAAGTGGTTCGTGAGGATCAACCGCCATTGACTAGGGGCCATTAAACCCGTTTCATCGCGGATGCCTTTTGTTACGCATCTGGAATGTGCCTATTGCGATCAGGATTTTCCGGCTGGAGAAGTGCATGGTCTTTGCACTAGCTGTAATCGGCCACTCTGGGTGCGTTATGATCTGGATCTGGTAAAGCGTGAGTTTCCAAAGAAGGCGCTTTTTGGGCGTCCGCCCACCTTGTGGCGTTATCTCGAGTTGCTGCCGATGGAGGATCCGGCCAATATCGTTTCCCTAACCGAAACCATCACGCCCATCCTGCCTGCCAAACGCTTGGGGGCGGAGTTTGGACTGGAGAATTTATTGATCAAAGACGAAAGCCGCCTGCCCACCGGCAGTTTCAAGGCGCGCGGGATGGCGATGGCGGTCACCATGGCAAATGAACTTGGCCTGAAACGGTTGGCGGCGCCTACAGCTGGGAATGCCGGTGGCGCACTGGCGGCGTATGCGGCCCGGGCCGGGATGGAGTCCTGGGTGCTCATGCCCGAAGATACGCCGGTGATTAACCAGAAGGAATGCCTACTGCACGGCGCCAAGGTGTTCGCGGTAAACGGGCTGATTGATGATTGCGGCCGGTTGATTCGAGAGGGCATGAAGGAGATGGGGTGGTTTGATGTGTCGACCCTCAAGGAGCCGTATCGGATCGAGGGCAAGAAAACGATGGGGCTGGAATTGGCGGAACAGTTTGAGTGGGAACTGCCCGATTGGATTTTGTATCCCACTGGCGGCGGCACGGGCCTGATCGGTATGTGGAAGGCGTTTGACGAATTGGAGACGTTGGGTTGGCTCAAGAGCGGCAAACGACCGAAGATGATTTCCTGTCAAAGCGACGGGTGTGCACCGATTGTGCAGGCGTTTGAATCCGACGCGCGCCACGCCAAGCGGGTGGACAATGCCGCTACGGTGGCCAGTGGCCTGCGTGTGCCGCAAGCGGTTGGGGATTTTATGATTCTCGAAGTCGTGCGTGATAGCGGCGGGGTGGCCATGAGCGCGCCTGAAGGTGATATTCCGAAATGGATGCAGTTGGCCAATTCTAAGGAGGGCATCGCCGTATGCCCGGAAACAGCCGTGTGCCTCGGCGTGCTGGATCAATTGATGGGGCAGGGGAAGATCAAATCCAAGGATCGTGTGCTGGTGTTTAATACCGGCGCGGCACAGAAATACCCAGAAAGCGTGACTGCGGAGTTGCCGCGGATTGATATGCACCAGCCGATCGACTGGGGCAATTTAGCGGGATAACTATTCTTCGCGCGGCTTTAGTTGCGGAAAGAGGATCACGTCGCGGATACTTTCCTGGCCGAGCAGCATGATGCAGAGTCGATCGATCCCAATGCCGATGCCACCGGCGGGTGGCATGCCGTGCTCCAGCGCCACGAGAAAATCTTCATCCAACTTCTGCTGTTCACCGCCGGCCTGTTGCTCAAGGCGTTCGCGTTGTTCGATGGGGTTGTTTTGCTCCGTGTAGGCCGGGGCAATTTCCTGGCCATTGATGCAGCATTCGAAGACCTCTACGCAATCGGGATCCTCGGGCGATAGCTTGGCGAGCGGAACGAGTTCCTTGGGGAGGTGCGTGACGAATGTCGGTTGAATGAGCGTGGGTTCGATAAGTTTTTCGAACACCGCATTGGTCACCTCGAAATCTGCCTCTTCTGGGTCGATCTCAATCTTCAGTTCCTCTGTGGCGCGAGCGCGGCGTTGTTCGGGCGTGAGCTCGAACCAATCGTTTCCGGCCTTTTCTCGGACGAGATCCTTATACTTTGCGCGCCGCCAGTCGGGCGTGAGGTCAATCGTCTTGGTGACATTGCCTTCCTCGTCCTTTTGCTCAATGACCAGTGTGCCGAGCACTTTCTCGGACACGTGACAGATCATCGATTGCAGGAGCTCCATCATGGTTTCGTAATCGCCGTAAGCCTCGTAGGCCTCGAGCATGGTAAACTCCGGGTTATGCCGGCGCGAGATGCCTTCGTTGCGGAAGTTGCGGCCGATCTCAAATACTCGATCAATGCCGCCAACCAGTAGACGCTTGAGGTACAGCTCCAGAGCAATGCGCAGGAAGAAGTCGCGGCCAAAGGTGTTGTGATGCGTGACGAAAGGCCGCGCGGCGGCACCGCCAGGGATGGCCTGCATTATGGGCGTCTCCACCTCCACATAGCCCCGTTCGGTGAGGAAATTGCGAATCTC
>CAJWVY010000177.1 GCA_913048135.1 uncultured Verrucomicrobiales bacterium | reverse complement strand
CGCGGTTAACGTAGTCGGAACGAACTCGGTAAACGCGGTCCTGGAGACGGCTGCCGAGGTCAACTCGCCCGTCATGATCCAGTTTTCCAACGGAGGAGGGGTGTTCTATGCCGGCAAGAGCCTATCCAACGACAACCAAGCGTCCGCAATCGCAGGTTCGGTTTCCGGGGCCATGCACGTGCATGCCATGGCTGAGGCTTACGACGTTCCCGTTATCCTTCATACCGACCATGCCGCCCGCAAGCTTCTGCCCTGGGTGGATGGTATGCTGGAGGCCGGCGAGAAGTTTCACGAGCGCGAGGGCAAGCCCCTCTACAGTTCTCATATGCTCGACCTCTCGGAAGAACCGATCGAGGACAACCTGCAAACCTGTCGGGAATATTTCGAGAGGATGAATCGAATCGGCATGACGATCGAGATTGAACTCGGGGTAACCGGTGGCGAGGAGGATGGGGTGGACAACACGGACATCGACACTGCCCGTCTCTACACCCAGCCGGAGGAAGTGAACCAAGCCTACGAGATCCTCTCCGAGGTCAGCAACCGGTTTACGGTGGCCGCGGCCTTCGGAAACGTCCATGGCGTCTACAAGCCCGGAAACGTCGAGCTCACCCCCAAGATCCTGCTTGATTCTCAGGAATACCTTAAGGAAAAGCACGGCTTGCCCGGCAAGCCCGTACATTTCGTTTTTCACGGTGGGTCGGGTTCTTCTCGTGAGCAAATCAGGGAAGCGATTGGTTACGGTGTGGTGAAGATGAACATCGACACCGACACGCAGTACGCCTTCACCCGCCCCGTCGCCAGCCACATCATGTCCAACGTGGAAGGTGTGCTGAAGATCGATGGCGAGGTTGGCAACAAAAAGGTGTACGACCCGCGTTCCTATCTCAAGAAGGCTGAGGAAGCCATGGCCGCCCGCCTCGTTGAGGCCTGCGACGACCTCGAAAGCACCGGCAAATCGATCGCCTAATCGGCCGGCAATCCATCTATCCAGCGGGCGCCCTTACCGGCGCCCGTTTTTATTTGGGCAGGCACTCCTTCAACAAGCCATCCCGCCGTTTTCGCAAATCATTGAACAGCTTCGGATGCTGCGCCTTTAGGTTCGCTTTCTCGTGCGGATCCTGTGCAAGGTTGAAGAGAAACTGGTCGCCCATCGAGGTCTCTAGAAACTTCCAATCCCCCTGCCGCAGCGCCGTCCAAGTGCCGCGCTTCAGCTCCGCATGCGAGCCCGTGTGCCAGAGCAACTCCCTCGCCGGCAAGGTCTTCTGCACGCCTGTCAGGATGTCGGTGATATCCTCGCCATCCAGTTGTTGGCCGGCCACATCCACCTTGGCCAGTGCGCAAAGCGTGGGAAACAAATCCAGCGCACTCAGAATTTCGTCACTTGTGCTGCCCGCCTTGATCCGGCCGGGCCAACGCATCAGGCAGGGCACTCGAATACCGCCCTCAAAGAGGGTGGCCTTCTCACCGCGGAACGGCTTGTTGCTCCCGCCGAATTCATTATCACCGCCGTGATCAGTCATAAAAATCACCAGCGTTTCCCGCTCCTGCCCATTGGCCTTCAGCGCCGCCAAGACGCGGCCGATGCCGTCGTCCATGTTCACCACCTTCGCCGCAAACGTCCGCCGCACGGGATCCTTAATGTGCCCCACCCTCGCCAAATCTGCCGGCGGCGGTTGCATGATATTGACCGCCAGTTCCTTCGTCGGATCCCAGCCTTTCCCAAAGTGCGGCGCGTTGTAGGCGAGATGCAGGAAAAACGGCCGGTCTTTTTTCTGTCGCTTTAAAAACTTCACGGCCTCGTCCGTGATAAGATCCGTCGCGTATCCGTACTCATCCACGTGTTTCTCGCCGTGATACCAATCCCGCTGAATGCCGTAACGCATCGTGTAAAAATCAATGCACCCGCCCGTGTGCCCAATGAACTCCGCGAACCCATGCCGCGTCGGCAAAAATGTTTTCGCTCCATGACCCAAATGCCATTTACCGATCAACGCCGTGTGATACCCGCTCTTTCGCAGCAACGACGGAAAGGTCACCTCATCCGGTTGAATCCCTCGTTCCTTATCGTTCAGAAACATTAACGCGCTCAACAACCCGTCGCGCGATCGCGTCGGAAACTGCCCCGTCAACAACCCAAACCGAGACGGCGTGCAGATCGAGGACGCCACATACCACTGCGAAAACTTCATCCCATCGCGCCCCAACGAATCGATATGCGGCGTGGCAATCTCGCTGCCATATGCCCCCACGTCATTCATGCCCTGGTCATCAGTAAAAATCAGGATGACGTTTGGTCGACCCATTGCGTTCAGCCCAAGGGCAAATAAGACTATGAGGGTGAAAAAATATCTCATGGTGCGTGCGCGAGAAATTTACCACAGAGGTACAGAGAACACAGAGTGTTGAATCGGAAAAATCTCTGTGTTCTCTGTACCTCTGTGGTTCAAGATTTCGGCTTCATCCCACCCCGAAGCGCTCCGGACGCCACGGCCCCATAGTTGTCGGCAAACATCGGATCCAACGGCCGGCTATTGGGCATGCTGAGCCAGATGCGCAGGATGTGCCGTCGCCGTTCCGGTTCCGGCCAATCCTCAAAGGCCGAGCGTTTGTGCAGAGTCACCCAGTTATTCATGAACACCATATCGCCGGGTTCCTGCCGGAACGTGGCGTGCATCGCGGGATCACTGGACAACGCCTCCACCAAATCGAGCGCCTCGGTTTGTTCGGGCGTGAGGTCCGGCAGATCCGGATGCGCGTGCGCGCGGTCGATCAACACGCGCAGCAGATTGGCCGCAAATTGACCTTCGCAAAATGAAAACACCGGCTGCCGACACCACGGCCTGTCATTCCCGCCATCCACCGTATGTCGCAGGTAATAAAACGGCTCACACAACACCGCCAACAAATCCGGCCGCTGTTCCAGAATGGCGTTGTACAGCGCCATCGAACTGACGATGTAATTCTCTCCACCTTGCTTTGCCTGGCGATGACAACAGAATCCAATTACGTCGCAGCGGTCCGTGTGAAAGCTCAGCTTCCGGCTCGTGTTCGGGCCGCGACTGCGCGCGTCCTCCGGCGCATAGCCCGCATCCGCCACGCTGAACAGTCGCTCACCAGCCGCACTTTGCGAAACTGGCGTGCCCAAATGAATAGCAATGCCCCAGAATAACCGCCGCAATTGCCCCTCATCAAACCGGTCCACCGGCAATCCCCGCACATACACAAAACCCGCACCGTTCTCCAACTGGCATTGCGCCGACTTCAGGCGCTCTGAAAAACTACCGAGCACAAAATGTTCCTGACCAATTCCATCCACTTCCCTATCTGCGCACCCCGCCACGGCCCGTTCAAGTTGATCGATCTCATCGGCAGTGAGCCGAATCTCCCAGTCATCGCGTGCCCACAACTCTTCCCCACGCCAAAGCCCGGCATGATCAATTATTGAACTGGAATCGATGGATTTCATTTCCACCACAGAGGCGCTGAGCTAATTTACAACAAACTGCAACACTCGTGCTGCAGTCCCTTTGCTGAGTGGATTGGATTTGCTGCTGAGCCGAATCTTGGCCGTGTGCGCGCCGGTCTTCAGGTCCGCGGCGAACATCACCGTGCGTGGATAATGCAGACCGCGACTGTGGCGATGATATAAATCCACTCGCTGCCATTTGCCGCCATCAATGCTCACTTCCAGCACACCGGCATCCGGCCCGGCCAAGACATAGGCCCCCAGCGCGCGTCCTTTGAAATGCACGGTGGCTTCCTGCCCGGCCAGTGAAGCCGTTAGTAGTTTTTTGCCGGCAAAAGGATCGCTTCGAAATCCTCCTGGTATCTGTTTCCAATCCGGTTCGTGCCACGTCCATGCTTCATTTGCACTGGCCGCCGGTAGAAGAAAATGTGCGCGCTGATAACAGCCTTCATCCACTGGTTTCCACGGTAACGCATGCGGTGCCGTCTTGGACGCGACCGGCTTGCTCCACGCGCGATCCAGCAGATGCCCAATCATGTCGGCAGCGATTGCATTTCCCGCCGGCTTGGGATGTGTCCCTCCAAAGACTACCCAGGTCAGTTTACCCGCATCAATGCGATCTGCCACTTCACGGGCGAGGAAAATGGTAGAGACATTGTACGCCTTGAGCACCTTTTCATGCGCCGCCATCGAGAGTGGCATCTTGCCCTCGCGCAATTGCTCCAGCATTCCGGGATTCACAAAATGCGTCACCACAATGTCCATATTTGGCTGCGCCTTGCGCGCCTGGCGGATGACCCCTTCCATTCCTCGCACACATTCACGCGACGCATGCCCGGCATCCTGATCATCGTTCACCGCAAACTCGATGAAGAACAAATCGATCTTCCCCTTGGCCAACACCTCGGACGGCAACCGAAAAGCTCCGGTCGTGGAGCAAGTCGAGGAAATGCCCGCATTGATAAAATCAAACTTCGTTTTCGGAAACCGCTTTTGCAGCCACGCCGCCACCATCGGTCGATACCCATTCATCTGCGTAATGGACCCGCCCATAAACGCCACCCGCCCTGTCTTTAGTTTATCAAACTGCAACTGCGAGTTGGCATAACTGCCCCGGAGGATCACATTTCGATTCAACTTTTCATTTGCCGACACCAAGGCCGCGCACGTCGCAAGCAGAAGCAACCATCTCATCTGCGAACTGTACCCAGCGAGTCCATTTCGGCACAGGGAAAACTACTTTAAAGAACCGCCGCCGCTTTTTTGATCTGACTCAGAAAACGCGGTGGCTCTGCAACGGATTCACCGAGGCTCAAGAGATTATCACGGGCCATCTCATTATCCGGATCCAAAGCCAACACCTGCCGCCAATGTTCGATGGCTCGCGGCGAATTGCCTGCCTTATACTCACATACCGCCGCCGGCAAAAGATCTTCCAACCGCGGTTGATCCAGCTCGAACAAGCGATTGTACGTCTCGCGAGCGGCCTCCCATCGTTCGGCCTGCACATTTAACCACGCATGGAATTGGAGTGCCTGCCGATCAGCTGGCTGCAAATGAAGCGCCCAATCAACAGCGTTGATGGCGTAATTGATTGATGATTCGCCCTGCTCGGAAATTCCAGTGGCCAATGCCAAT
>CAJWVY010000176.1 GCA_913048135.1 uncultured Verrucomicrobiales bacterium | reverse complement strand
AGGTCCACCAACAACTCCGAGAACCCGTCCGCGACGCCGGCGATATACTCGATTTCTGGTTCAGAAGGGCGAACAAAGTAGGCGAGGTCCTGGTAGGGCGCGAGGTTGGCGTCGCGGACCAAAGCGGGGACCGGCACCTCGTAATCCACCGGGCCGAAATAGGTGCGATACCGCTTGGCATCCTCCGTATCCTTCTGCGCGTCATCCGGCGGCGTGGCCGTCAGCCCCAGCACAATGGGGTTGCCAAGCAACTCATCGGCTGCCGCCAACACCCGGCCCCAATGGCTCATAAGGTGGTGGCATTCATCGAGAATCACCAAACCCAAGCCATTATTACGCACGTGCTTGAGCGTGTTCAGCGCGGACGCGTGCAGCAATTTCATCGTGCCGCCTTCCAGAGAAACCACGTCGCGCACTTTTTTTCGAAAGAAACTGAGGCGGTCTCGATAGTATTCCGGATTCTGGCTTTCCAAGCTTTCGATCCACACTTGAGCCTCCGCCGGATCCTGGGCCTGACCTTTCTCGATGAGATGATCCACCCAATCGAAAACCGCCATCATATCCAGCGTATTGTCATCGCGCGAAGGTAGCGTAACGGATTGATAGGTAAGCGAGGTCAAGTGCCCGGGATATTCCGGGTCCGTGCTCACCCAGTGTTTACGGAGTGGAGCGCCATTGCTGGAGAACAAATCCGTCCGTGCCGCCCATTGGCTTTGGATGGCCGAGTTTGGGCAAAGCACCAACGTCGGCTGTTTGATGATCTCCGCCCACAGGTACAGCCCCGTGACCGTCTTGCCCGAGCCCGGTGGTGCCACAATGTGCAGCTTTCGCTCGCCGGCCTCGAGTTGTTGGCGCGCAATTTTGACTACATCCGCTTGCGAAGGACGCAATTCACCATTGAATTGGATATCAGGAAACATGCCTAGTCGGCGAAGGGTTTGGCACACTAGAATCTATCTAGGGTGAGCACAACGAGAATCGAATTCGGAAAACTCTTCGTTGACGAATTCGGTTGCTCTAAATGCATTTGAGGATTGGCTAAAATTGCTTCGGACGGTATCTCCTCTGCGTTCATGAAGATCACGCGTATCAAGGTGTATCAGGTGGATCTGCCGTTGCATGAGGGCAGCTATAAATGGTCCGGCGGCAAATCGGTGGAGGTGTTTGACAGCACGGTGGTGGCGATTGAGACCGATGCCGGGTTTACGGGACACGGCGAGGTGTGTCCGTTGGGGCCATTTTACCTGCCGGCCTACGCCGCCGGCGCGCGCGCGGGGGTGGGCGAATTGGGGCCGCACCTGATCGGGCAGAATCCCACTCGACTGGGGCCGATCAATCGTCTGATGGACAAGGCTCTGCAGGGGCATCCGTATGTGAAGAGCGCGTTGGATATGGCGTGCTGGGATCTATTTGGACAAGCTAGCGGTCAGAGTGTGTGTGAATTACTCGGGGGGCGTTATGGGGAGGATTTCCATTTGTACCGCGCCATCTCGCAGGAGGCGCCGGAGGAGATGGCCCGCAAGATTGCCGGGTACCGCGAGGAAGGCTACCGCCGTTTTCAACTGAAGGTGGGGGGCGATCCCAATGAGGATATCGAACGCATCCATGCCGCTAGGGCTATTTTGGAGCCGACCGATACGCTGGTGGCCGATGCCAATACCGGCTGGCTGATGCACGAGGCCGCCCGCGTGGTCCGAGCCGTGCGCGAGGTGGATGTGTACATCGAGCAACCCTGCGCCAAGTACGAGGAGAACCTCGCCATTCGTCGGCGCACGGATCATCCCTTTGTGATTGATGAAAACATCGACAGTCTGGCGCCGCTCCTGCGCGGCCATGCTGATGGCGCGATGGATGTGGTGAATCTAAAGATCAGCAAACTCGGCGGCCTCACTAAGCTCAAGCAGGCGAGGGATCTGTGCATTGATCTGGGGATTGCGATGACGGTAGAGGACAGCTGGGGCGGCGATATTGTCACCGCGGCCATCGCTTCGCTGGCGCATAGCACGCCGCCGGAACTGCTCTTTAGCTCCACGGATTTCAACAGCTACGTGACCCAATCCATCGCCGAAGGCGCGCCGCAACGACAGGGTGGTCGACTGGCCGCCTCCACGGCACCTGGCTTGGGCGTGACGCCGCGCATGGATGTGTTGGGAGAACCGATCTTGACGGTCGAATAAGCGCAAAATATTTCCGCCAAACGGGTGAGCTTCACGCACCTATTCGGTGCGTGATTTTTGCCCCTTCATTTTTCCCTGAAAACAAGTGGTTTACGTCGTGCCATCCCTTGGCACGAGCCATGCTCTAGTGATACCAGTGATAGGTTGGAACAGACCTCGCTAATAAAGAAACTTTCGTTGAGGATACAAGGTCTGTGACATGCCTCGGAGGGCGGGTTGCTGCAAGGCACCCGCCCTCCTTCTTTTTTCCGCGTAAAACACTGAATAATCCTCATAGGTTGCCGTCGATTTGAGGACAAACGGGAATTGCTCAAACCACCGTTTATAACCTATTTTTTCTGTCGGGTGATGCAACGAATTGCCATTGTAGCCGGGAGTCTGCTGTTACTTGCCGGCGTGTCGGCCGAGGATAAACCGACGCCGACTCAAGTGACGTTTTTTGAGGAAAAGATTCGTCCCGTACTGGCTTCCAAATGCTACAAGTGCCATTCCGAGCGCGCGCAAAAAGTGAAGGGCGATCTGCTGCTCGATTCACGCGCCGCAATTTTCAAGGGCGGCGAGGAAGGTCCATCGGTGACCGTGGGCAAGCCGGATGAAAGTTTATTGATCCTCGCGCTGCGCCATCAGGACGGTTTGGAGATGCCGCCTAAGGAAAAACTGCCGGCGGCGGTGGTGGCCGATTTCAGCAAATGGATTACTGAAGGGGCGTACTTTCCGGAAGGCGTGGCATCCAAGACGGAGAAGGATTGGTGGGAACTGGTGGACCGAAACAAGATTCTGCCGGCCAAGGAACCGATCGAGCAGGCGGTGGATCATTACGTGGACGCCAAGTTAAAGGCGGATCAGGTCTCACCCGTGGCGGCTGCCGATGAGTACACTTTCATTCGCCGCGTAACCTTGGATCTAGCCGGGCGCACGCCGACTGCCTACGAGGTGCGCGCGTATGTGGAATCCTCTGAGCCGGACAAGAAGGCGAAGCTGGTGGATCGTCTGTTGGATTCCGACAGTTTCGAGCGCCAGCAGGTTACCGAGATGCTTTGGCTGCTCAATGCCGGCAACGATGACGGCATGAAAGAGTATCTGCAAAATGCCGCTTCCGAAAACCGCGCGTGGGACCGCGTCTTCCGTGATGTGATTTTGGCCCGGGGCGATGACAATGATGCCTCCAAGGGCGCAGCCGGTTTTTACAAACAACGCATCGGCGATCTCGACCGGTTGACCAATGACGTGAGCGTGCGCTTCTTCGGCATCAACGTTAGCTGCGCCCAGTGCCATGATCATCCGGAAGTTTCCAGTTGGAAACAGGATCATTATTACGGCATGAAATCTTTCTTCAGTCGTACCTTTGACAACGGCGGCTTTGTGGCAGAGCGGGAGTACGGGTTTGTGAAATTCAAAACCACAGCCGGCGAGGAGAAGCATGCCGACCTGATGTTCCTCTCGGGCGAGGTGATCAAGGAACCCGAGGCGCCGGAACCGGACAACAAGGCCAAGGAGGCCGAGAAGAAGCGGCTCGAGCAATTCAAAAAAGATAAGAAGCCCGTGCCGGCGCCGGAATTCAGCCGCCGCGAGCAGCTGATCCACGCCGGGCTGAAGCCGGGTGCCGATGGCTTTTTCTCCCGGGCGATTATCAACCGTCTCTGGTATCGCTTCCTCGGGTACGGCCTGGTGATGCCGCTGGATCAATTGCACGGTGCGAATCGCCCGAGTCATCCGGAGTTGATGGAATGGTTGTCGCGCGATCTGGTGAGCCACGAATACAACTTGCGCCGGACTATTCGCGGTCTTGTGTTGAGTGCGGCGTACGCGCGCGGCTCGCAATGGGGCGATTCCCAACGGCCGTCGGCCTCCTACTTCGCCGTGGCCCAGCCGCGGCCGCTCACGCCGAATCAATACGGCAGCGCGCTGATCTTTGCCTCGATCGATCCGGAAAATTTCAAGCCGGACACTAAACCCGAAGATCTCCGGAAGCGCATTGAGCAGTACGAAAAAACCGGCGAAGGCTGGGGGCGCAACTTCCAGCGGCCGGAGGATTATTTTCAGGTGAGCGTCGATGAGGCGCTCTATTTCAGTAACAACGACCGCGTGCAGCGAGATTTGCTCGGCAAAGGCGGTAAACTGGTTGGGCACCTGCTCAAACTGGAAGACCGCGCCGCCCGCCTGGAAACGGCCTACCTGAACACCCTTTCGCGTAAACCCACCGCCGACGAAGTCAAGTTCTTGGGCGACTATCTCGATGCCCGCAAGGACAACGAGGAAGGCGCCTGGCAGCAGGTGGTGTGGTCGCTGATGACCTGCGCGGAAATGCGATTTAACCGATAATTTTAATTTTATGAAGACGAGCAACAACTTCTGCGGCTCAGCTGAGCACGATCTCAGTCGGCGCGCGTTTCTCGGAGGCGTCGGCGCGATGGGCGCCGGATGGCTGGGTACCAGTGCGGCGGTGAATACCTTCGCTGAGACCGGCCTGAACAAGGCGCTCAAGAACACCAACAAACGCGTGATCCTCCTCTGGCTTGCCGGCGGCGCCAGCCAGTTGGAAACATGGGACCCCAAGCCCGGCGCGCCCACCGGCGGTCCGTTCACCGACATGGGCACGGATATCCCCGGCGTGCGCATCAGCGAGCTGATGCCTGAGATGGCTAAGCGCATGAAACACTCCTGCCTGATCCGCTCGCTGAACACGCGGGATGGCGGCCACGGCGGTGGCGCGCAGATGATGATGCGCGGTCGGAAGGATGAGGCCAATCTCAAGTACCCCGATCTCGGTGCAGTGGTCTCCCGCGAACTGGGCCGGATGGATAGTCCTGTGCCTGATTATGTTAATTTCTACACCAGCACCGAGGGGCGTAGTTCCTCCAAGATCTCACCCGGCTTTCTCGGGGCGCGGTATGCGCCAATCAGTTTGCATGACGGCGAGAAGCTCACGCTGCCGAATATCAAGAAGCTCGATCAAATTACCGAAGGCGATCATGAGTCCCGCGCGGAT
>CAJWVY010000175.1 GCA_913048135.1 uncultured Verrucomicrobiales bacterium | reverse complement strand
ACCGGGATACGCACGCAGCGCCGGGTCTGCCCTGGCGCCCTCCAGTGCCCACGCTGCGGGCAGGCGACGTGCATGGATGCGGGCTTCGACGACTGCTTCTCGCTCCGTTGCGCCTCATGCCCCGCTCGCTTCTGCGCATGGTGCTACCGCCTCGCAGGCGACAATGAGGACCCGCACTCGCACGTCCTCGACTGCGCGCATGCGCCCGAAGACATGCGCGGAAGCAGCCTCTACCTGCAGGACCACAATGGCGGGCCGCACGTTCCGCCGGCGACCATCGGGCAGATCCCCGAGGCCATTCGGCAGGCGCGCGCCGATCGCATGGATGAGATCATCCAGACGGTGGGTTCCTCGCTGCTCGGCCTCACGATGAATTGCGCGCGGTGCCACGATCACAAGTTTGATCCGGTTTCGATCGATGACTATTACTCGATGACGGCAGTGTTTCAGGGGATCGAGTTTGGTAGCCGTTCGCCGGAGTTCGGGCCGGACCATCCGCGGCGTCAGCGGGGTGAGGCATTGCTCAAAGCGATTGCCGGTGAACGCAAAAAACTGCGCGACACGGGCCCGTGGCAGGAGGATTGGGGGGGCTATCGCGAGGTGCATTTCGGCGCGGCGAAGTTCAAGGCGATCAAGGTGAATTTCAAAACGCCGTACGTTGGCGTAGATGAACTGGAGTTGTTTGGGCCGGATCCCAAGGTGGGCAACGTGGCCCTGGCCTCGCGTGGCACAAAGGTGAGCGGGCCGGATCATATGGCCCAGCGCGGGCGCACGACGGTGAGCCGCATCAATGACGGCGAGTACGGCACAATGGCCTGGCGCGCGCGGGCGCCGAATGGCTCCAAGGAAAAGCCGTGGGCGCTGCTGGAATTTGCCGAGCCGCAGACAGTGAGCTTTGTGCGCCTGAGCACGAACCGCGAATATTATTACGAGGTCGATTACCTCGAGCGCATGCCGGGCTTGTCCTTTAGCCACATGAAAATCGAGGGGCAGGGCGTGGACGGCCAATGGCGCACACTGGTCGACACGCATTTCATTGAGAAGATCAATAAAGACCGCGCGGCTCGGGCGGCGCCGTTGAAGGCGATTCAGGCGCACATCAGCGAGTATGAGGAACAGGCGCCGCGCCCGAGCTTCGTCGGGCGTTTCGTCAAGCCGGGGGTGACGCGCGTGATGCACCGGGGCAGCCCGGAAAACTTGCGCGCTGAGGTGCCGCCGGCCGCGCCGGAGTTGTTGGCTGGGGATTTGAAGCTGGATTCGAAATCGCCCGAGGCCAAGCGGCGCGCGCATTTTGCCGAATGGGCTACAAGCCAGGAGAATCCACTGCTGGCTCGCGTGATGGTGAACCGCATTTGGCAGCACGTCTTTGGGCGGGGGTTGGTGGCGACCGCCAGCGACTTTGGCAAAGCCGGCGCCCGGCCAAGCCATCCGGAGTTGCTCGACTGGCTCGCGAGCGAGTTCATGTTGCCCGTCCGCAGCAACGCTGTCGCGTGGTCGGTTAAAGATACGCTGCGGCTGCTGCTGTACTCGGATGCCTTCCAGCGCTCTAGCCGACCGGCGGCTCACAAGGCGGATGAAGCCTTGCTCTGGCGTTTTCCTCCGCGGCGCGTGGAGGCGGAGGTGATTCGCGACGGCATCCTGCGGGCATCCGGCAAGCTGGATGCGACCCTCGGCGGGCGCAGTTATCGCATTCATAACGTGAAGAAAACCTACGCCCAATGGGAGGTGGTGGATAATCACGGGCCTCATACCTGGAGGCGGATGCTCTATCAGGAACGCATGCGGCGCGTGGACGACCAGATTTTTACAGCGTTCGATTTCCCGGACTGCGGTCAGGTGCGCGCCAAGCGACCGGTTTCGACCACGCCTTTGCAGGCGTTGAACCTGATGAACAGCCCCTTCGTGGTGCAGCAATCGGCGTTGATCGCCGAGCGCGCCGAGCGGGAAGCGGGGCAGGGTGCCAGGGCGGTGAAGCGATGCTTCGAGCTGTTGCTCGGCCGCGCGCCGCAGGCCGCTGAACTGAAAGCCAGTCTGGCGGTTTCCCAAAAGCGCGGCCTGAAATTCGTCGCCCGCGCCCTGATCAACAGCAACGAATTTGCCTTCATCCCATGAGCAACGCCGAACACATTTCACCCTTGGGCCGCGGTTTGTTGGACCGGCGGTCGTTTATGCAAACCTCCGGCTTCGCGCTGGGAGGGCTGGGATTGGCCGGCTTATTGGCTGAGGAGGATCCCACCGGTTTCAGCGGCAAACAGCCGATCCGCCCGACGATTGATCCGCACAATCCGTACGCGCCACGGCCGGGGCATTTCGCGATGCCGGCTAAACAGGTGCTGGTGATTTATTGTCCGGGTGCGGTGAGCCACGTGGACACGTTTGACCACAAGCCGGCGCTTGAAAAACAGCACGGACAAAAGGCCGACTACATTCCCAAGGTCACCTTCGAAGGGCCGCCGGGAAATGTGGCGAAGGCGTTCTGGGATTTCAAACCGCGTGGGCAGACCGGCAAGATGGTGAGTGATCTGCTGCCGAATCTGGCGGCGTTGACCGATGAGTTTTGTTTTTTTCACGCGCTGCACTCGGAGACGGCGGCGCATCCGCAGGGCGAAAACTTTTTCAACACCGGTTTCACGATGGAAGGGTTCCCGTCTTTTGGTGCGTGGGTAACGTATGCTTTGGGCACGGAAAACGCTGACCTGCCCGGATTTGTGGCGATCAATGATCCGCGCGGATTGGCGCGCTCTGGCAATAACAATTTCGGCAGTGGCTTTTTGCCAGCGTCATTTCAGGGTACGAATTTTACGGCGATCAATCCGCCGGACAACCTGAAGCGTCCGGAGAAATTTGCTGCGGCCGACGATGCGGCGACGGTCGATTTACTGAAGTCGCTCAATAATCGGCACCTCGAGAAATTTCCAGGCGACGCCGACTTAGCTGCGCGCATTGCGAGCTACGAGCTGGCGGGCAAGATGCAAACCTCCGTGCCGGAGGTGATGGAGGTCACGAATGAACCGGAGTTTATCCAAAAAGAATACGGCACGGAAAGCGGCAGTGATCTGCGCAAGGAGTACGCAAAAAATTGTATTCTCGCACGTCGACTCATCGAGAAGGGCGTGCGCGTGGTTCAGCTCTTCAACGGGAGTGATCCCTCCGGCGGTAACGGCATCACCAACTGGGATTCGCATGCGAACATCAAGGACACCCACGCGATGCAGGCGGAGATAATGGATCAGCCCACTGCCGCGCTGATTCGCGATCTCAAGCGCCGCGGTCTGCTTGATCATACGCTTATCGTGTGGGCCACGGAATTCGGCCGCATGCCGTTCCTGCAGGGCAACGGTACTGGCCGCGACCACAACCCCGGTGCCTTCACCTGCTTCATGGCCGGCGCGGGCGTGAAGTCGGGTATGAGCTACGGCGCCAGTGATGAGTTTGGCTTCAAGACCGTGGATAATCGCACGAGCGTGTATGATTTCAACGCTACCATCCTGCATCTCATGGGGCTTGATCATGAGCGACTGAGCTTTTATCACAACGGCCTTGAACGGCGCCTGACCAATGTGCACGGGCATGTGGTGAAGGAGGTTTTGGCGTAACTCAATCCGTTCGCCGGATATACATTTTTACTGATGAATAAAACGATCCCATTAAGCCGCCGCCGTTTTCTGCAGGGCACCGGCTTCGCACTGACGCTGCCGGCCTTTGACAGTCTGACGGTTGGTGCGGCGACTGGTGAAAAAACGCCGCGGCGGCTTGTCTGCGTGGGCAATCATCTCGGCTTTTATCCGGGCAATTTTTTCCCGCAAACCGCCGGGAAAGATTATGTGGCGACCTCGACGCTGAAGCCGCTGGAGGCGCATCGCGATGAGCTCACCGTCTTCTCGAATCTAGATCACGAGCTCAATGGCGGTCACCGAGCGGTGCAGGGTTTTCTGACCAGCATTAAGAAAGAAGAATCCTCCGGGTTTCCCGAAAAAAACATTTCTCTGGATCAAGCTGCTGCTGAGCAGGTTGGCAGCGCCACGCGTTTTCCGACGATCAACACCGGCATCGTCAACGGCACCGACATGTGCTGGACGCGCGCCGGCGTGCACGTGCCGCCGGTTAACAATCCCGCAAAGCTGTTTCGGGGGTTGTTCGTCAATTCGCCGCAGGATGTTCGGGCAGTGGAACGCACGCGACTCCAACATCGTGGCAGTGTGCTCGACGCCCTGCGCGATTCGGCCGGAGCTCTAAACCGTACCCTCAACTCAGCCGACCGCAGCAAACTCGACCAATACCTCACCTCGGTGCGCGACGTGGAACGGCGTTTGCAGATGTCGAAGGAATGGCTCGACCGTCCGAAGCCCAAGTCGCCCATTGCCGAGGTGCAGGATGAGGAACGGCAGCACATCGACGAAGTGGCGCTGTTTTATGACCTGATGGCGCTGGCGTTGCAGACCGATTCCACGCGCATCGCGACGCTGGAAACCGGCATGGGCTTCCGCACCTCCGAGCTGGATTTGGACGGGTACCACGGCATCTCACACCACGGCAAGGCCCCCGGCCGGATTGATCAGTTGAGAATCATTGAATCCTTCCTGAGCACCAAGCTTGGCAACTTCATTGCCCGGTTGAAGGAAGCCCAGATTTTCGACAACACACTAATTGTCTTTGGTAGTGGCATGAGCGACGCGTCGAGCCACAGCAACCGCAATCTCCCCGTGCTCCTGGCCGGCGGCGGCCTGGAACACCGCGGTCACCTTGTCTGCCCGGCCAATCAACACCAGCGCGTGCCGCTTGCGAACCTGTGGTTGTCTGTCCTGCAATGGTTCGGCTCCGAGGCCGATCGTTTCGGTCGCAGCACCGGCACGTTTTCACCAATGAAAATTGGGTGAGGATGAATACGCTTTTCAAATATGCCGCCGTGTTCATGGTCGCAGCCGCTTCCATTGCCGACGCGGACGAACGGACCAAAACCTTTCTCAAGACCCATTGCATCCGTTGCCACGGTCCGCAGAAACAAAAGGCGGATCGGCGATTTGATACATTGCCGACGCGGATCACGAAGCTTGATGATCTGGAGCGTTATCAGGAAATCGTCGATCTATTAAATCTGGGTGAGATGCCGCCGGAGGATGAGACCCAACCGACGGCGGCCGAGCGGGCTGCAATGATTGCGCATCTGACCGGGCAATTGAAAACAGCCCGGGTCGAGTTAAGTAATGCCGCAGGCGGGCGCAGTGTGTTGCGTCG
>CAJWVY010000174.1 GCA_913048135.1 uncultured Verrucomicrobiales bacterium | reverse complement strand
CGGCGCAGGCGGCGCAAGTATTGAGGAGGAACATGCCGCTCGTTTGGCCGGCGTACGTCTCGAAAATCAAATGGCAAAAAGGCGCTTGTTTGCTAGTATGTTACTGGACGCTAGCCTGCGCGCACGACAGATTTGGCCAGCATCAATGCCAGCATCGATGGTTTTCACACTCCTGCTCGTGCTGGGCTGCCGCAGCGGTAACGCTTTCGAGTATGGAGAGCTGGCAGCATTCGTTCGGCGCCACGGCGGACGAGTGCACCGGTCGCTGGCGCTGGCAGACCCAGCCCCATGCGGTTCGCGTGGCCTAGTCGCTGCGCAGCCCATCCCTGAAACCGACGCGCGCACGGGACCGCTCGTCGTCGTTCCGGCGTCGCTCGAGATCAATGCGGCGCGCGCGCGAACCGCGCTAGCGAGCGTACCTGGTATCGGGGAACTGGACAACGGCGCGGTCGTCGTCCTTTGGCTGGCCGCGCTAGACGCGGAACGACGGCGTTCCCGCGAGGACACGTTCTGGGGCCCGTACCTGCGAAGCCTGCCGCAGGACATTCTAGAATTGCCCAACGGGTGGGCACCGTTAATAAGCGGCGACTCGGCGAGATACGAAGCCCTCCTGGATGCCGCGGCGCGGGGCGACGCTTCAAAACGAGAGACGTGCCATCAGGAGGCCGAGCGCGCGGCGGCCTACGCGTCGCGCGTGTCGCACGGTCTGGCGCGGGACTTTGGGCAGCATACGGGAGTCGACGCCGCTGATTTGTGCTGGGCACTGGGCGTCGTGTCGAGTCGGGCCATGGGTGGCGGCGAGAACCCGACGCTCGTGCCGCTCCTCGATCTGTGCAACCACGACAAGGCGGGCGCGCCCTTCACGTCCTTCGACACGTCGGGCGCGCGCGTCGCGGCGCGGCTCAGCGCGCGGAAAAGGCGGTCCGGCGACACGTCGTCGAAGTCCGCGCGGACGGCGGTGACGGCCGAGAACTGGCGGAGCGACGGCGACGACTGGTGTTTGTGGAGCTGGCGGAGCGGGACCGCGCGGGCGCTCGCGGCCGGCGACGAGATCTACGCCGACTACGCGCCGGAATATATCGAGGCCGGCGAGTGGTTCGCAAACACGGGATTCGTGCCGCCGCCCACGCCGGATGAATAGTGTTAATAAAATGTTAAATACAGTAGTAGATCGCGGCGACACAGGCGAGCGCGATCGTCGCGTCGCCGGCATGAACGCCCCGGCCTGCGGGTTGACGTTGTTGAAGGTGGTTTATTAAAGGGGAAGGTTGATGAATGTCGTCCTTGTTGAACCGGAGATACCGCCAAACACCGGGAATGTAGCACGATTGTGTGCGGCGACGGGTGCGCGGTTGCACTTGATCGGGCCATTGGGGTTTCGGCTGGGCGACCGTGAATTGAAGCGGGCGGGGATGGATTACTGGCAGCAGGTGGATTGGTATCTGTGGGAGGATTGGGCGAGCTTCACCGCCGAACAACCGGCCACGGCCCGGTATTGGCTGGTGGAGCAGGGTGGGGCGAAGCGGTACGATGAGGCGGTGTTTGGTTCCGAAGATTTTCTGGTGTTTGGCCGGGAAACGGCGGGTCTGCCGAAGGCACTGCTGGAGGCGAATGTGGATTCGTGGCTGCGGATTCCGATGTTCAACGCGGAAGCGCGCTCGCTGAATCTGGCCAATTGCGTTTCGCTGGTGCTGTACGAAGCCTTGCGGCAGCAGGGGTTTACAGGGGAACTGGGCGAATGATGCGGATTTTGGGTTGACCTGACCAGCGTTTGCCCTATGTTTGCCCCGCTCCCTGAAAGGGGGGCGCTCATAAAGAGTGACGGAGGGACTGGCCCGATGATGTCACGGCAACCGGTTGAAACAGCGCGTTTCGATGACCAGGTGCCAAATCCAGCCGGCGAAAGCCGGGAAAGATGAGCCCCGGCGCAAAAATTTTCGCCCGCTCATCGCTGTGAGCGGGCTTTTTTGTAGCCTGTTGTCGGCGAACATATTGAAGGAAAGGACAGAACAATGGTTGAACAACAGGGATACATGAAGGCGTTATGTTGTCGTGAGTGTGGTGAGGAATACCCGCTCGAGGCACGGCATGTTTGCGAGTTATGTTTTGGACCGTTAGAGGTGGTTTATGACTATGAGGCGGCCAAAAGTAAAATGACTCGTCAGACGATCGAGCAACGTCCTCAAAGTATGTGGCGGTACGCCGAACTATTGCCGGTGGCCGGAGAGCCAACCGTTGGTCGTGAGGTAGGCTTCACACCGCTGATAAAGGCTGATCGTCTGGCCAAGCGACTGGGGATTCGCGAGCTTTGGATTAAGAACGATGCAGTGAATTATCCGACGCTTTCATTTAAGGACCGCGTGGTGAGCGTGGCTTTGAGCCGGGCGCGCGAGCTGGGCTATGAAGTGGTGGCCTGCGCTTCAACCGGCAACCTTGCCAATAGCGTAGCAGCCAACGCGGCGTCTGCAGGCCTGACGGCATTTGTTTTCATTCCAAACGACCTTGAGAAGGGTAAAGTGGTGAATTCGCTGATTTATGATGCCAACGTAATTGGTATTAAGGGGCACTATGATGAAGTGAACCGTCTCTGCGCAGAGATTGCCGGCAAACATGATTGGGCATTTGTAAACGTGAATATGCGGCCTTACTATGCGGAAGGCTCCAAGACCCAAGGTTTTGAGATTATGGAACAACTTGGATGGAAGATTCCGCGACACACAGTTGTTCCGATGGCTTCTGGTTCATTACTTACCAAGATCCATAAGAGTTATCAGGAAGCTGTGAAGGTTGGTTTAGTGGACGAGGCCGAATACAGTGTACATGGTGCACAGGCTACGGGTTGTTCGCCAATCAGTCAGGCTTTCAAGGAAGGACAGGATTTCTTCAAGCCAGTTAAACCTGACACGATTGCTAAAAGCTTAGCGATAGGGACGCCGGCCGATGGATTTTATGCATTAAAAGTTTTCAAAGAAACCGGTGCGGCCTCGGATGACGTGACTGATGAAGAGATCCGCGAAGGTATTAAGCTGCTTGCTGAAACCGAGGGTATCTTTGCTGAAACTGCCGGAGGCGTAACCGTTGGCGTCGCTAAAAAACTCATTGCCAGCGGCGCTATCCCTGCCGATGATTCGGCCGTGCTTTGCATCACCGGCAACGGTCTGAAAACGCTCGATGCCGTGGAAAACCATGCGGGTAGCACTCGTGAAATTGCTCCCAGTTTGCGGGAGTTTGAGTCGCTGCTAGATAGCGATAAAGAGCTCGCAGCAGCTACTCAATAAACATTATTATGCCAGTAAATATTCGTATCCCTACGCCGCTTCGTAAGCTCACACATGATGAAGAAGTGGTGGAAACCAGTGCCGAAAACATCGGTCAGGCCATCGCCGACCTTGAAACCCGTTATCCGGGTATTCAGGAACGGTTGCTTGATGAGTCCGGTGAAGTACGGCGATTTGTCAACGTATACGTTAACGAGGAAGATATTCGTTTTCTCGATAACAAAGACACTGCGATCAAAGATGGCGATGAGGTAAGTATCATTCCCGCCATTGCAGGTGGTTGAGCGCATGCCAGCTAAGAAGACAGCCAAGAAAAAGGCGCCTAAAAAGAGTGCGGAAAAAGAGCAAGAGCGTCTTCGTTTATGGCTGATGTACCCGCCCAAGCACATCACCTCACCGATAGTTTGGGAGTTAATCACTCGGTTTGAATTGAAGGCCAATATTCGTCAGGCTGAAGTGCGCGATGAAATTGGCATTGTTTGCCTCGAGCTCGAAGGTCCACGTTCATCTCTCAAGAAAGCCTCCCAATGGCTTGATCGCCAAGGTGTTAAAGTTGAGCCGGTGGAGATAAGTGTGATTAGTGGCTAACGTGACCGGCGTGGTGACCATTCGGTGGGATGTGCTACCTGCCAAGTTGGCTGAGGTGCGTCGTTTGTCACTATACCCATTCAAGCCAGCCAGCACAGACTTAGACGCTGAGATGACCGCCAATTTGGAGGCCGTTTTTGGTGGAGCCTTCCGTGGTGATAAACCGATAGGCTGCATCGCGGTATTGCCTGAGTCAAAACATGACTGCGCCGCAAGAATCCGTTGGTTTGGCGTGCTTGAGAACGAGCGCGGGCAGGGCGTGGGCGCGCAACTTGTAATCGCCGCCCAGCAACACGCCAGCGCCATTGGCCAATCGCTCTGGGCCGATGTACGTGTAAAGGCTATCCCGATTTACGAACGACTCGGGTTTGAGCCGCTGGGCGACTTCTTTGAACTGCCGGAAATCGGCGTACACCGCGTGATGCGTTGGTGGCCGGCTGGACTCCGTTCTTGAAAAAACGGGCCATTTCGTGTCCTCTCACCACGGCGCGACCCGCCCGGTGATGTTGATCCACGTATCCAGAGACGGCCAGCAATTCGGCCCGTACACCCCCGAGGATGTGCAGGCCTATTTGGCTGACGGCAGTCTTCTGACTACTGATCTGGGCTGGGTGGAAGGCACGGCTGACTGGGTGCCTCTGCCGCAATTAGTAAGCGGCGGCGCGCCCCCACCACCTGCCATTCTCGGTGTCACCTGCCCTAAATGTGGAGCTGGCTTGGAGGCGGATCAAGTCATCTGTTTGGCCTGTGGGCATAATTTGGATGAACCGGTTGTGGAGGTTGCGGAAGAAGCAAATGTACCGCAAGAGAAGCGGAAGATACCACCTTCATTAACTTACGAAGATGAATTGGCCGATCGATCTTCATTTGTGAATTCTGTGGGCTGGGGTCTCTTAATGGCTGGTTTGATGCCCGTATTCGGTGATGGAGAATGGAAAGTTCCTGCCTGGAAATTCTGGGAATTAGCTGAATGGCAGGCGATGTACAGTATCATCGGACCTGTGGTGGTCGGTGTGATTTTAATAGTTTTGGCGTCAGCTATGCATGGGCGTAATCGAGGTATTGTTGTATTGGTGTTAGGGTTGGCGATGGGGGGCTTGGCCGTGACGGATCCGGAGATTGGGGCTTTTAAGGTGGCGACCCCGGTAGAAGATACATCTACCCCCATTCCGGAGCCATTGTCGTCTGAAGAAGCTGGAGGCACGGTGGATATCCCGGAAAAGAAGATCGAACTTGTAGATAAAAATGTGTTTTTTGAAAAAATGGGCCTCGAGCCGGATCAGCATTCAACGAGTATCACAGTTTTTTTGGTTGGGTGGCTATTGTTGGCGATTGGGACCAAGTCCAGATATTATCGGACTGATAGTACTATTGCGTATGGAATATCCATGTTGGGGGCGATTGGGATATTAGTATTTATTTTTATGCCTGGACAATATGGCATGCCTTTAATGGCGGCCATTGATGCTATGAGTAACAATATATTTTTGGGGGTTGGTCTTCTTTTAATGATGGCAATGCTGTTGGGCGCAGCTGTTTTGTGTTTTTTAAATACATTAGGTAGACGGCCTAGCCAGATGAAACAATGGTCTAATTTAGCCGTAACCCTTACCGTT
>CAJWVY010000173.1 GCA_913048135.1 uncultured Verrucomicrobiales bacterium | reverse complement strand
ACGTGCTCTCCGAAAAAATGTGGGACCACGTGCAGCAGTTTTTCGCCAAGCATCTATCGTGAATCGCCTTAGGTTCATCTTTCTTATCCTCAGCGCACTCGCCACGTCCGCGGAAACACACTGGTCGTTACAACCCATCTCGCGACCCGCAACACCGGAGGGGATTCACCCGGTCGATTATTTTGTTGGGAAACAGCTTGGAGAAAAGAGACTGCACTTGTCGCCTGTGGCGAACCGGGAGGTACTCTTACGGCGGGTGACGCTCGATCTCACCGGCTTGCCGCCCACGATCAAAGAACTGGAAAACTTCCGCGCGGACAAACGCCCGACGCCAATGGCATTTGCAGCCGTGGTGGACAGGCTGTTGGCTTCGCCGCGGTACGGCGAGCGTTGGGCGCAGCATTGGCTGGATGTCATTCGCTGGGCGGAAACGGTCGGCTTCGAGACCAACACCGAACGTCCCGCTGCCTGGCATTATCGCGACTGGGTGATTGCCGCGTTCAACCGCGACCTGCCCTATGACCGGTTCATTCGCGATCAACTGGCCGGCGATGTCACCGGTGCGGATGCCGCGCTCGGGTTTCTGGTGTCCGGCCCCGCGCTGCAGCCCGGGCAGATCGGCCGCGATGAGGAGGCCATGCGCTCGGCCCGGCAGGATGAACTCGATGAAGTCATCCGTACCGTGAGCCAAGCCATGCTCGGCCTCACCATCGGCTGCGCGCGCTGCCATGATCACAAGTTCGATCCCATTCTCCAGAAGGATTACTACGGCATGCAGGCCGTGTTCGCCGGCCTGCGCTACGGCAACCGTCGCCTGCGCGGCACGGAGAACGACGCCTGGACCGCCAAGGTGCCCGCCGCGCGAGCCAAGGTGCAGCAGTTGCAAACTGAGCTGAACGCCCTGCGCAAGAAACACGCGCTGCGGCCGCCGTTGGCCAGCGTGCAAACCGAATCTTTCGAACCCGTCTTGGCGCAATCAGTGCGCATGAAGATTGCCGCCACGGCGAATGGCGCGGCGGCCTCGATTTATGAGTTCGAGGCGTGGACGCCCCAAAAACAAAACGCCGCACTCGCCACCACCGGCGCTGTACCCAGCGCTTCGAGCTTTGCTTTGGCCAATCAAACGCGGCATTTCGAAAATCTGACCGATGGCTCGGTGGACCGGCGCCAATCCTTTCCGTGGGTCTCCGCCAGCGGCGGCCCCGCCTGGTTTCGCATTGATTTCCCGAAACCGGTGACCCTCCAAAGCATCACCTGGCACAACGGCTCCAGTGTTCCGGCAGATTACGTGATCGAAGTACTGCAGGCCGATGACGTATGGCTGCCCGTTGCCCACACACGCGATCGGTTGCCGCGCACGGACGACCAGCGCGCGCCGGCAACCGTGAAACTCACCGGTCTGGACGCCGAACAAGTCAAGGCGCTCATGGAGCACATCGGCCAGCTTCGCACGGCACAGCGCGAATTGAGTCGGCTCAATGCCGGACCGCAAACCTTCGCCGCCAACTTTGCCGCGCCCGATCCCACCTGGCTATTGCGCCGTGGTGATCCCATGCAGCGGCTGGAGGAATTGCCGCCATCCATTCCCGGCGTGCTTGGAAAACTTCAGCCAAAGGACGCCACCGAGCCCGCGCGCCGGCTGGCCCTCGCGCAGCATCTCACGCGCCCGGATCATCCGCTCACTGCCCGCGTGCTGGTGAATCGTGTGTGGCAAAAACATTTCGGTGCCGGCCTTGTGGATACCCCGTCGGATTTCGGTAAGATGGGCAACGCGCCCTCGCACCCGCAGTTGCTCGATTGGTTGGCCAGCGAGTTCGTGCGGCAAGGCTGGTCGCTTAAGCAACTTCACCGCCGCATCCTCACCTCGCGCACCTACCAGCAGGCCAATCGTCCCAACGCCAAGGCCTCCCGTATCGATGCGGATGCCCGGCTACTCTGGCGATTCCCCCCGCGCCGACTGGAGGCCGAGGCCATTCGCGATTCCATGCTCCAGATCAGCGGCAAACTGAATCTGCAAACCGGCGGCCGCGGCTTTGATTTTTTCAATCAACGCGGTGGACTGTCCGATTATCATTCCAAGGAAACCTTCGAAGCCGACGGCTGGCGGCGTATGATCTATGCCCACAAGGTACGCATGCAGGCGGTTGATATTTTCGGCGCGTTCGATTGCCCCGATGCCGGCCAAATGAAACCGCGCCGCACCCGTTCCATCACGCCGGTACAATCGCTCAGCCTACTCAACAGCCCCTTCGCCAACCGACAGGCCGGCTTCTTCGCCGCCCGCGTCCGGCGCGAGGCGGGGGAAAACCTCGAAGCTCAGGTGACCCACGCCTTTCGCCTGGCCACCGCGCGCGATCCCAACCCCCGCGAACTGGCCACGCTTACGGCCCTTGCCAAAAACCACAACCTCGAGCAGGCCTGTCGTGTGCTGTTCAACACCAGTGCATTCCTGACGCTCCCATGATGCATCGCCGACAATTTTTAATGGAGTCCATGCACGGGTTTTCCGGTGTAGCGCTGGCGGCGATGTTGACGGAGGACGCCCGGGCGGCTGAGCCGCGCATTGATCCCACGCGCCCGTACGCGCCGCGGCCCACGCATTTTGCACCCAAGGCAAAGCGCGTGATCGAGGTTTTTTGTTCCGGCGCCTTGAGCCATGTGGACACGTTTGATTTCAAGCCGGAACTGGTCAAGCGCCACGGCCAGCCGTTGCCGGGCAATGAACGGCTTGTGTCATTTCAGGGGCCGAACGGCAACCTCACCAAGCCGTTGTGGGACTTTAAGCCGCGCGGTCAATGCGGCAAACAGATCAGCGATCTCGTGCCGCACATTGGCGAGCTGTCCGATGAACTCTGTTTTTTTCACTCGCTCACCAACCGATCCAACACACACGGCCCGGCGGAAAATTTCATGAACACCGGCTTTGTGTTCGATGGATTTCCGAGCATGGGCGCGTGGATCAATTACGCGCTCGGCAGTGAAAACCAAAACCTGCCAGCCTTCGTGGCCATTGAGGATCCGCGCGGCATGCCGCAGAGCGGTCCGAATAACTGGGCCAACGGCTTCCTCCCCGCCGCCTTCCAGGGCACGCCTTTCAGCAGCACCAAGCCCATCAGGTTTCTGGAACGACCCAAGGACATCAGCGCCGCACAGGACGCCGCCGTGCGGTCTGCTTTGCGCGCGCTAGAAACCGAGACGCAAGCGGCCTTTCCCGGCGACGCCAATCTCGCCGCGCGCATTGCCAGCTACGAACTGGCCGCCCGCATGCAGCTCACCGTGCCCGAGGCCGCCAACCTCAAGACCGAGCCGGCGCACATCCGAAAACTGTACGGCGCGGACAGCGAGGACCGGCATCAGGCCGCCTTTGCCGAGAACTGCATCTTGGCCCGGCGACTGGTGGAACGCGGCGTGCGGTTCGTGCAGCTCTTTAATGGCGCCTACGCCTCCGGCGGCCGCATCAACTGGGACGGCCATTTCAAGCTCAAGGAACAATACGACGTGCACGGCCGCATCCTCGACCAGCCCGTCGCCGGCTTGTTGCGCGATCTGAAACAACGCGGCCTGCTGGAAGACACGCTCGTGGTGTTCGCCACCGAGTTCGGTCGCATGCCGATGTTTCAGGCCGGCACCTACGGGCGCGATCACAATCCGCACGGCTTCACCGCTTGGCTTGCCGGTGCCGGCGTGAAAGGCGGCATGAGCTACGGCGCCACCGATGAGTTTGGCTTCAAGGCCGCGGACAACCCCATCACCCCGCACGACTTCCACGCCACCATCCTCCACCTCCTCGGTCTCGACCACGAACACCTCACCGTCTACCACAACGGCATCCAACGCCGTCTCACCGACGTGCACGGGCATGTGATCAAAGAAATACTGGCTTAACGCGCGCTACTTATTCGGAAAACGTTAATCCATGATCTTCCTCGTTTTGGCAGCAGGATGTGCTTGGGGCTGACGGAGGAGACGATGGTCAGGACCAATGCAGAAAGTGGATATCATCGCATGGTAATTGAATGGAATTGCGCCGCAAACGGCTGCTGTTCAACCTCAGCGTTAAACAATAGTTGGGGATTGGAAAGGGTCGGCTTTTGCGTATAATAACGGCGCTGATTTTTGGACATGCGACGCGTGCTTTTTCATTTTGTTTTTATCACCACAGTCGGCCTCCTTGCCGCGGACAAGCCGTGGCCGGTGTTTGCGTTTCAAAACGGCGTACACTTCGGCAAGGTCGAACAACGCATTGCCGTGCTCAAGGAGCTAGGCTACGACGGTATCGGCTCAGCCAATCTCAGCTCTAACCTTCCCCTGCACGCTCGCCTCAGGGCCTACGATAAGGCCGGTTTAAAACTCTACAGTTTTTACGTTGGCGGTCGCCTCGGCACCAACGGCCACAGCTACAGCCCTGCCATCACGCAGGCCCTACCGCATCTCAAGGGACGCGATACCTTGCTCGAGCTGTATGTGCAGGGCAACAAACGTTCCAATACCGACCAACAGGCCGTCGCCTTCGTGCAGGAAATCGCCGACCAAGCCAAACCGCACGGCGTAAAGGTTGTGCTCTATCCGCACACCGGTTTTTACATCGACCGCCTCAGCGACGCCGTCCGCATCGCCCGCAAGGCCAAGCGCGACAATGTCGGAGTAATGTTCAACCTCTGCCATTTCCTGCGAGTAGAACCCAAGACCGACCTCGCCGCCGCACTCAAGGACGCCGGCCCACTACTATGGCGCGTGAGCACCAGCGGCGCCGAGATCGACGGCACCAGCTGGGGTCAGCTCATCCAAACCGTCGACCGCGGCAATTACGATCAAGTCGCCCTCCGCGCCCAGCTCCGCGCCGTTGGATTTCAGGGTCCCGTTGGGTTCCAGTGCTACGCCATCCGCGGCGACAGCAAAACCAACCTCCAACGCTCCATCAATGCTTGGAATAAATTGAAATAGAATCTCATGCTCGGCCGACTGACCATTCTGCTTTTAACCGCGCTGCACATCGGCCTGCAGGCCGGGGTGTCGCCCGAGAATCGGCAGTTTTTCGAAACCAAAATCCGGCCGGTGCTAGTGCGGCATTGTTACGAATGCCATTCGGCCAAGAAGATGGAGAAGGTACGGTTCGATCAGCCACTGCAACCGGTGCAGGCGGCGGGGGTTGTGGGCATCCTGCGCGCGGCGGACACGCATCCGGCGCACAAGCCGTTGCCGGAACAGACCATTCGCGATTTTGAGCAATGGGTAAAACTCGGCGCCCCGTGGCCGACAGCGGAAACGGAACCGGCCGACGAATCGCTTTGGGCGTTCCAGCCGATCGGCAATCCCAAACCGCCGGCCGTGAAACAGACGGACTGGCCGCGCGATCCGCTGGATCAATTCGCCCTCGCCCGCATGGAGGCGAAGCAACTGCAGCCCACCGCGGATGCCTCGCCCGCGGTGTTGATCCGCCGGCTGGCCTATGACCTGACCGGTCTGCCGCCGACGGTCGAGGAGGTGGAGGCATTCCAAAAGGCC
>CAJWVY010000172.1 GCA_913048135.1 uncultured Verrucomicrobiales bacterium | reverse complement strand
GTGGACAGCACGGCCGATAATTGGGCTAGCCTGTTTGCCACGCCGGACAACGATTATGTGGGCGGCTGGTACGCGCTGGCCGAGAACGAGGCGCTGGTGATGGAAGGCCGCGCGCCGGCGTGCCGTTACTGGAGCGTGCAGTTGTGTAGCCGTTGGCTGGAGAGTCGCGATTATGTTAGCCGCCGGGTGATCCTGAATCATTCGCAGGTGCCACTCGAGTCCGACGGCTCCTTCCGCATTGCCATCGCCCATCGCGATCCGGGTCTGCCGCATTGGCTCGACACCGCCGGTCATCCAGAAGGCGGCGCAATCTTTCGCTGGCTGTTGCCCGAGGGCGACTGGGAGCGGCCGACGTTTCGCGTGATCAAGATTTGAGATCTTTCGCGAACAACTGCGATGGATCCTTGAACGATTTGAACTCCAGAAAATTCCCGCTCGGATCCGGAAAAAACATCGTCGCCTGTTCCCCCACCTCGCCCGCAAAACGGATGTACGGCTTGATGTGAAAGGCCACGCCAGCCGCGCGCAGGCGATCGGCTAGCGCGTGCCATTCGGCCCACGGCAGCACCACGCCGAAGTGTTTCACCGGCACGGCTTGTTCATCCACGCCGCTGAATGTGTCGTTGCCGGTTTCCTCCGGGGCCACATGCGCGACGACCTGGTGCCCGTACAAATCGAAATCAATCCAGCTCTCACTCTCCCGCCCCGTGTCGCACCCGAGCACGTTTACATAAAACTCCCGAGTGCTCTCCAGATCGTTGACGGGAAACGCGAGATGAAACGGCGCCTGCATGGGCGCAGTGTAGTTGGCCCGCCGCGAACTGGCGAGGGCGGTTAATCGAGCTTGGGCGGCGGTGGGATGAAGGAGGGATCGACGCTTTCCACCGGCTCGCCCATGTCATCCCAGAACGAGGATGCGGAGAGCAGGCCGTTGGTGAAGGTTTCCTCCAAACGCTTTTGGCCGTTGGGGTGGAAATACACGAGCGTTCCGTTGCCGGCGGTTACCTGTCCGCTCTGGGCATCGGTGGCATCCCATGTGGTGGCACGTTCCAACTTGGGTGTGCCGTTGTCGTCCTGCCAAAATCCTTCGTACTCCAGTGAGCCATCCTCGCGGTACCATGCGGTGCGGCCTTGCGGGATGCCCTTGAGGTATTCGGCCTCAAATTGTTTTTGGCCGTTTTCGTACCACCAAATCACGGTGCCCTCGTGTTTGCCGATGACGACGGGTTCCTCGCGCTTTTTCTTGGTGCGATCCTTATCCCAAAATTCGAGCACGGTGCCGTTAAACGGAGTCGCGGCGGCGAGCTGGGCTTGAAGCAATTCGCCCTGCAACCGGGTACGTTCATCCGGGTCCGTGGCCGCTTCGACCTGTTCGTTAAGTTTTTCCAACAACGTATCATCGGCGCGTTGGTAAATAAATTCACCGCGCACCTCGGAATCCGCTACCAAAATCGCACCAGCCGGTAGCGGCTGAACGCCGGGAGGCAGCGTAGGTTGCGTGGGATCTACTTGGGGCCGTTGGGCAATGAGTTGGCCTGATGCATCCCATTCCTTGGCTTGAGCAGGGTATCCCAATTCGTCGTAATGATTTTCTGCCAACACCAGTTCGCCGGTGTCATTCCAGAGCGTTCCGGTTTCGGCGAGACGGCCGCGATTAATGTAGGCCACCAAAATTTGCGTGCCATTATTTTCGAGAATTACTCGGCCAGTGTAGGGTTCAGCTTCGTAGGCGGCTGGTTTCATTTTGGTGGTGCCGTCGGTGTCATCCACCTCATAAGTCAGTGCGCCAAAATCCGAACTAAAGATTTCCCGTACCGGCGGTAAATAGCTGAAGTCACGCGAAGTTTCCTTCACCGCAAAATACAGTGCGGTATCCCATAAATCTGCCTGCGGTACGGCATTGGTGGGAATGGCCTCGCCGGCGGGGTTATTGGGATTGGGCATCGATATCGCCTGTCGACTTTCATCCAGCCGCGCCAAAAACTGTGGTTCAATCAGGCGTGGATATTGGTCGCCGGCAGACTGCTTTTGGATATGATCCTTCAGCATTTTGGCGCCAGTGGCAAAAGTGAGCGTGCTCACCGGTGTGGGAGCCGAGCACCCTGCGGACCCGGTGAGGAGTCCACAGAGGCTCGCTGTAACGGCAAAAAAGCCGCTTTTCAGCGTTTTTTCCATGTTAACAGCCTTATTCGGCGTCAAATTCACCTTATTCATAGCCGGGTTGCGTAGTGAACGGAGCAATTCTCGTACCGGATTGTTAATAACTTTGCAATCCCGAGCCGGGCAGCTCATGGCCAAACAAACTGGTTCCTCCTACTCTATGCCGCATGGCGCATACGCGCAAATGTCCCCAGTGCGGCACTCCCGTGGTTGGCACGCGATCGGTGTGCCCACGTTGCCAAGGTGGGATGGAGGAATCGCATCGCTGGGATGATCCTCTGGATCGGCGCAGTGCCCGTGAAGAAAAACTCCACGCGGCTAATGTGCGCATGCGCAATAGCGGCATCGGCCTGTTCATCATGGGCGTGCTGTTGTTGAGCCAGGGCGTGGATGGCGCGGCCAATCGGCTGACGCCTGTGGGAGCGATGGGCGTTCTCTTTATCGTGGTGGGCACCGTCTGTTTTCTTTGGGGCTGGAAATTGAATCAGCTGGAGAAATAAAAAAGGCGGGCCGAAGCCCGCCGTGGAAAGATGCTTGGCACAGGGCGTGTCTACTTCTTTTTCTTAGGCGCCTCCACCTTGATGGTGATTTTTTTGGAGATCACCGGCGGATCATGTGGGATGTGTGCGAAGTCCGCGAACACCAATTGCAGGGTGTGCTCACCTGGGGGCAAGTCCAGTGTCGTCTCGGTTTGCCCACCGCCAAAGTGGATCAGCGTTTTCGAAGCGGCCAAAGGCAGGTTCATCGGCGGCATTTCCTCGGCATTCACCAGCAGGTGATGGTGACCGGTGTTTTCCTGTGGCTTTCCATTAGGCAGCACCAGACCGGCCGGGCAAACGCCCATGCCTTTCAGGCCAAAAACCACTCGAACTGGGCCGCGTACAGTCTTGCCATTTCTCGGCATCAGGATTTCCACTTTCGCCCCTTTGGGAGACGGATTGCGCGGGATTTTGTTGTCCTCGGCCCAAGTGAATTGCGCGAGCAAGGCGCCCGCCAGACAGGTCAATAATAAGTGTTTCATCACAAGAATGGTTCAGGCCGATTGTGGCGAATGCGGGAGCGCGCGCAAGTCTTCGTTGCCGAATTGTTCAACTGAATTGGAGCGCCCGCTTATTCAGCCGCTGCCGTATCCGCCGTTTCCCCCTCAGCCTCGGCTGCTTGGGCGGCCTCCTCTTCGGCCGCTTTCTGGGCCGCCTCCGCGGCGGCCTGTTGCGCGAGATACAGGCTCAAGTGCAGTTCAGAAAACATCGTCCGCGCAAACCATCGCGCCATCAGGCCAAAGGCCGCCGCCGCAATGCACGCGCGCATCAGCGACACCCCGAGGTCATTGCCGTTGAACGTGTTCAACCCGAACACCAGCAAAAACCCAATCATGCCGCCCTGTATAATATACGGTTTCATCACCCAAAACCCACCCAGTACACCTCGGCGATTTTCGTAGGAACTTTAGGTTTATTTCAATCCGGAAACAATGCGCGGGCCAAGGGTGTCGCCGCCGTCGAGGGGGAGGATGTGGCCGGTGGTGTGGGTGGCTTGGATCATGGCGAGAATGCCCGATGCGATGTCGTCGGGCGTGGCTACCTTCCCCAGCACGGCTCCGGCGGCCTTGGCGCTGCGCACCGATTCGTAGGCCTCGCCCAAGCCTTGTTGGAGCCAATCGCCTTCGATGAAGCCGGGTGCCACGGCGTTGACACGGATTTCGGGGCCGAGTGTGCGGGCCAGAGAAAGCGTTAGGTTTATGACGGCCGCTTTACTGGCGCAGTACGGGATGGAGCTGCCGGCACCTACGATGCCGGCGATGCTAGCGGTGTTAACGATCACACCGCCTTCTCCATCGGCCAGTGCTTCGCGCGCCGCCCGCGCCATTTGAAACGGGCCCTTGAGATTGACGGCCAGGATACGATCCCAATCTTCATTCTGAACTGCTTCGAGATCCGAAAAATCAATGAACCGCGTGGTGCCAGCGTTATTGACGAGGATATCGAGAGCGCCAAAAGTTTCCAGAGTCTGGGCAACCATCCGGCGGCAGGCGGCATCCTCTGCCACATCGCCTGGTACGAAAATGGTCTTCACGCCGGCTTCGCGGCATTGGCTAGCCACGGTTTCGGCGTGGTCGGCGGATTGATGATAATTGATGGCCACCCGGCAACCGGCCTTTGCCAGCTGCAATGCCGTCGCCGCTCCGACGCCTCGCGAGGCGCCGGTGATGAGAGCGGTTTGTTGATCGAGGGTTCGTGGCACGGAACGTCTACTTCAATTCCTTAAGAACCAAGTTGCGCCAGCGGACTTGCGCGCCGACGAGTTCTTTTTTGCCACCGATGCCGTGCACCTGAAGGCCAATGAAACCCTTGGCGGTGAGGGAATCCTTGAAATCAGCGCGCGGCACGCCGTTGAGCCAGGTCTTGATGGAATCGCCCCGGCACTCGACACGCACCGTATTCCATTTGCCGGGCTTGTAGGTTTTGACGCCGGTGGCGGTGAATTGAGCCGCATCGCCGCCGTGTTGGCCGGGGAAGAGCCAGCCCCGCCGGCCTTCATCATAAATGCCGCCGCTCCACATGCGGTCGGGTTTATTCGGGTCGATCTCCACCTGATACCCGTGCACTCGGCCTTTGGCAATTTTCCGCGTCTTGCCATTTCCGAGATCCACGGTGGTATCCTTGGTAAACATGTTGGACCGGATTTGCACGCCGGAGTTGAGGCGGTTGTCGCACAGGTACTCGTATTCGAGCACGAAATCGCCATACAGTTTCTCGGTGCACATGAAGGAGTTGGGCGTACCGGCCACCGCCGTGCCGACGATCACGCCATCTTTCACGGTGTACTTGGCCACCCCGCCTTTTTGTGTCCAGCCCGTAAAATCTTTGCCATTAAAGAGTGCCACCACTCCCTTGTCTGCCGCCGTGAGCGAAAGGGGAAAAAGTGATACGATGGCCAACAGAATCAATTGTTTCATCGCCGCGAGCCTAGCGGTGGCTGCCGAGAGTGGCAAGGTTGGTGAAGCCGAATTCTCGGAGGGTGCTAAAACGTGACATCGGTTTTCTTGAACATTCGGAGAATGTTATCCGTGTCTCCGGTAGGGATTTCTGTGTTGGAGAGATTCAAGTTGGAGAGATGCTCCAGCACCGTCAACGGCTTGAGTTTGTTCCGGGCGGTGTGATTCAATTGGGTGGCCGAAAGATCGAGAGTTCGGAGGTTTCTCAGGCTGGCGAGATATTTGAGACCGTTACCGCTGATTGGGTTTTCTGATAGGTTCAAACGCCGTATCGAATGGGCTAGTCCCAAGTTTTCCAAATGATAATCGCGCAACTGCGTGTCGCTCAAGTCCACCTCGGCCAGCCGCGGGCAATTGGCCAAACGGCGCAGCAGCGTTTTGGGAAACTGGGTGTTGCGACAGGAGAGCGCAACCAGAAAGCCTTCTTCATCCAAGCGCCCCGAGCCCCCGTGGTCTTGGAATCGCTCG
>CAJWVY010000171.1 GCA_913048135.1 uncultured Verrucomicrobiales bacterium | reverse complement strand
GTGCCAAGGCGATTTTCTGGCTGGACGAAAACCGCGCGCACGACCGAAACCTCATTACCAAGGTAAACACTTACCTGCCGAGCCACGACACTGAAGGACTCGACATCGAAATCCTGTCGCCTGTTGAGGCCACCAAGATCACCTGCCAACGCTGCAAGGACGGCCTGAATTCAGTGTCCGTCACCGGCAACGTACTGCGCGATTACCTCACCGATCTCTTTCCGATTTTGGAACTCGGCACCAGCGCCAAGATGCTCTCCATCGTACCCCTGCTCGCCGGGGGTGGCTTGTTCGAGACAGGCGCCGGCGGCTCCGCGCCCAAGCACGTACAGCAGTTTAACGCCGAGAACCATCTCCGCTGGGATTCGCTCGGCGAATTCCTCGCCATCGCCGTGTCGCTGGAGGATCTCGGTACCAAGACCGGCAACGCCAAGGCGCTTATCCTGTCGCAAACCCTCAACGACGCCATTGGTCAGTTTCTCGACGAAAACAAATCCCCCTCGCGCAAGGTCAACGAACTGGACAACCGCGGAAGCCATTTTTATCTCGCCCTCTACTGGGCCCAGGCGTTGGCCACCCAAACCGACGAGGCCGACCTCGCCGCCCAGTTCTCTCCCTGCGCCGCGGCCCTAGCCGAAAACGAATCCGCTATCATCGAGGAACTCAACACCCTTCAAGGCCAACCGATGGACATCGGCGGCTACTACCAGCCAAACGAAGAGAAGGCCGCCGCCGCCATGCGGCCGTGTGAAATGTTTAACGAAGCGCTGAGCGCGTTGGGTTAATCGCGTCGCGGCCGTTTGGGACGGTCTTTTTTCTTCGGCTTCTCAACCTTGTCATAGGCCTTGGGCAAGGTGTCCGCCCATTCGGTGGCCTGCCGCTGGAGCCGATGCACCAGCTTGGGTTGCTCATCCACGAGGTTACGCGATTCGGCGGGGTCCTTGGCTAAGTTATACAACAACGGTCCGCCGGCTTGTTTGCGGCGTAGGTGGAATTTCCAATCGCCCGTTCGCAGGCTCACCTGTCCGCCTGGCGAGCTATTCCGCCAAAATAACGGAGTGGTTCGCGTACGTTTGGCGCCGAGCCAGATGTCCGACACATCCTCGCCATCCAAATCAACAGCGGTATTTTTGGTGCCGGTGAGTTTGCAAAGCGTCGGCAACCAATCCATGAAGGAGATGACCGAGGTGGTGTTCACCTGATCGGCCGGCACTTTGCCGGGCCAGCGAATGATGAAGGGGACCCGCACGCCGCCTTCCCATTGCGTATGTTTACCACCGCGAAACGGTCCGGGCGTGCCCAGCATGTTTCGGGCAAACTCAATGCGATCGGGAGCTTTGTTCTTTTCATTAGCCAACACCACCGGTGCCGGGCCGTGGTCGCTGGAAAACACAATGATCGTATTCTCGCGCAGACCGAGATCATCCACCGCCTTCAGTAGTCGGCCGATGCCGAGGTCCATGCTATACACATCGGCGAGATAATGCCGCATGCCCGTGGTCACATCGCCCCCCAGCTCGCGACATTGGGCAAACTTCGTTTTCATCTCAGGCCCGAACTTCGATTCATCCACCTGCACCTTGGCAAACCGCCCCGCATAGGTCGGCAAAGGCTTCACGGGAAAATGCGTGATGTGGCCCCAGACATTTAGATAAAACGGCTGCTTTTTTCTGGTGGTCTGTTTGAGAAACGCAATCGCGCCATCCATCAGATGCGCGTCCCGGCCACGGGTGGACTTGTCGTCCTTTTCCGCGGCCCCATTGTTATTAATCACATCAATGCCATACGTGCCCGGCTTGGAATCCGGCCCGATGTGCCATTTACCGAAATGCCCAGTGCGATAGCCGTTGCTATTGAGCAGCTCGGTGATGGTCACAGAGTTGCCAAAGCCGTGGTCGGCCATGTATTTCGCAAACCGAGCCGGATGACGACCGGTCATCGCCCCGGTTCGGCTCGGGCAACAGGTCACGCCCGTGACATACGCCTGTGTATAGCGCGTTCCCTCCTTGGCGAGCTGATCCAACGCAGGCGTCTGGGCATAGGGATGGCCGTAGCAGCCCAAATCGCCATAGCCAAGATCATCAGCAAAGATAAAGATAACGTTCGGTTTGTCGTTCGCCAACAGGCTGCACACACAAACCAATCCGAGCCAAATCACCCTCCTCATTTTGCCGCTGCCTTCAGGGCTTTTTGGATCAGTGCCTTGGTCTTAAGCGAGCCTTCGATCGGATCAACGTCGTGCCCTTCAAACTCGATGGTGATCACGCCGGAGTAATCGGATTCGTAAATGAGCTTCAGCATCCGGTAGTAATCGGTACGTGTTTCATTGCCTTTGTCATCAAACTTAAGCGCCTTGGCGCAAACGGCAGGGGCGTGTGGGAGGCATTTGGTGACGCCGTCGTAGCGATCATACCGGCCGAAGTTGTTGAAGTCCGGCAACAGGCCGGCGTTGGGGCGGTCGATTTTCTTCATCGCGGCCAGAAGCCAATCGGGGTCCTGCGAATTGCCGCCATGCGGCTCGATGACCACCTTCACGCCGGAATCCTTGGCATAATCGCACAACGCCCCGACTCCATGCGCAGCGTTATCAATGTTCTGATTACGGTCGCCACCGGATCGACAGTTCACGCGGATGGCGTCACAACCGAGTTGTTCGGCGCAGTCGATCCAGCCCTTGTGCTCATCCACCGCGCGCTTGCGGGCGGCTTCATCACGTGCGTCGAGCTGATTCCGGGCGTCCACGAGGATCAGTACGTTTTTCATGCCCTCACCGGTAGTGCGCTTGACGAGTTCGCCAACATATTTTTTGTCGGTATGTTTGCCGCCGAATGGGCGGTTCCAATATTCGATATGCGTGATTCCAAGCTTTTCCTTAGCCAACCCGGGATAATCCATATGAGTTAGCTTGCCGCTGCCAATCCAGCGGTTGAAGGTGTATTCCTGAATGCCGATCTGGAAACGGTTCGGGTCATTCTTGTCCTTGGCCAACAAGGTGGGCGCGAAGCTCAAGGCGGGCAAGGCCATGGCGGCTTGACCAATAAACGTACGACGGGAAAGAGTCTGCATGGCCTGATGATGCCGCCCAGATTGGAAAAGAAAAGTTTTTTGGGCTAGGGAATGAACCAATAAAGTAAAACGATTTTCAAACTACCCCTACTTAACACCCACTATTCCCGTTCAATATTTGGTGGCTAATCCTTCAGAGGTTCCCAAAAATTAAGATGTTGCCGGAAGAATCTATAGACCGATGAATCAGAAGCCTCAAAAAAAGGCTGTTCTCACTCGAACTCGAATGGCGACGCGACGAGCGTTTGATCAGTTTGACTGGAATGCCTTGCTCAAAACCACGGCTTCCACCAGATCGCGCAGGCCGGCGTGGGGTTGCTTCATGCGCGCGGTGATGGCGTCGAGTTGCGGGCGATCGAGCGCGATCAATTCGCGGCCAAGCGCGTACGTGAGAAGTTTTTCCGTGAGATTTCGAGTAAACTGCTCGTGGCGACCCGCCATGAGGCGGCGAAATTCGTCCGGCGTCTTGAAGGTCGCGCCGTCTGGCAATTTACCGGAGGCGTCCACGGGCAGGTTACGTCCGTACTCCGTGCGCCAGCCGCCGATGGCATCGAAGTTTTCCAGCGCGAACCCGAGCGGATCAATCTTGCGATGGCACTCGGCGCAGGTGGCAATTTCCCGGTGCTTTTCTAGCTGACCGCGAATGGTGACCGCGCCACGAATATCTGGCTCAATCGTCGGCACATCCGGCGGGGGCGGGGGCGGCGTATAGCCGAGCAGTTTCTCCAGCACGTAAATGCCCCGGACGACCGGCGACGTGTCCACGCCGTTGGCCGAGGCTGTAAGGAAGGCACCCTGCCCGATCAACCCACCGCGACCGGTGCCCTTGAGCGACACTCGCTTGAGGGCGTTGCCCTCCACGCCGTTGATGCCGTAATGCAGGGCGAGTTCGCGGTTGAGAAAGGAATAATCAGCGTCCAGAAATTCGCGCGGCGGCTGGTTGTGATCGAGTACGTGCCGGAAGAACAGTTCCGTTTCCCGGCGCATAGCGGCCTCGAGGTTGTCGCGGTAGAACACCAGGAATTCCGCGGAAGGTGGCATGGTGCCGATGTTGTCGAGATCCAGCCAGCGACGCACAAAGTGCCGGACAAACCGCTCGGACCGGGGGTCAGCCAGCATGCGTTTGACCTGCGCGGTCAAATCGGCCCGCAGTTTACCGGCGGCGGCCAGCTTGAGGAGCGTGGCGTCCGGCGGCGAGGACCAGAGGAAATACGAGAGTCGCGACGCCAGCGCCACTTCGCTCAGCTCCCCATCGCCAAGATTGAGATACAGAAAGCCGGGCGAGCAGAGAATCGCTTGGCACCCTAGCTGAAGCGCCTGCAAAGGCTTCACGCCTTCCTTGAGTTTGGCTGTCACAAGTTGCTGGATCGGTTCCAGCTCGCCGGTCAGCGGCGGGCGGCGAAACGCTTTTTCAGCAAAGGCTTCCAGTCGGCGGGAAATGGTGGCGGCGTTGAGCTGCTCCGGCTTCAGATCGCCGTACAGCGCACGATGGCCGGCGGTTGGCCAAGCCTCAACGTGCGGGCCTTCCACTTGAATTTCCCAAATGCGCAGGCGCGGGCCGCGATACGCCTTGAGCACGCCATGCGCCTTTTCGGTACCGCCTTTCATGTCGACGAACGGTTTGATCTCCGGCTTGTCGGCGGCCAGAGTCGTCAGTACGCGGACCATTCGCTTAGCCGCCAGCGGGCCGTTGCGGAACCGTACTTCTGGTTCATAGCCCGCTTCCATGAACACGGTCCACTCGAACCACTGCGGTTTTTCACTGGTCAATTCAACCCGCGCCAGCGAGGTCATTTTCGAGACATTACCGGTGCTGGTGACACTACCGCGACGATCGACTGCCGCGAGCTCCATCACCAAGGGATCGCCGTTGCGAAAGTCGCCGAGCGCCTTGCCGTAATCATGCACGCGATCCACCGCGGCGGCCCTCACGCGGATGGTGTAGATGCCGCTCTGGGCTACGCCGCCCTCCCGATGCAATGGCGCGAAACCGATGTGCCCACCACGATAATGGCGGCCCACGAGATCCGTGTACGGCGTGTCGGGAATATACCGGAAGCGGTCGACCTGAAAGAGCTTCGGCAACTCCGCACCTTCCTTGCCCTTAAAGTAAAATGGCGACTGCTGCACGTATTTCCGGGAGACTGGCCGAGGCCCAAACTGTGTAGACCGGCGAATAGCCTCTTCCGCCGCGATAAAATAGTGGTCCATCAACCGGCCGGAAGTAACCAACTCAGCGCCGTTGTTATCGAACCCGTGCACCTTCACCTCCTCCGGAAAATCCTCAGCGGGATTCCACACGTCCACATTAAGCCCGAACAGTTCGCCAATGGTCTGCCGATATTCCCAGGAGTTGAGCCGACGCAACACACTGCGCCCGCCCGCGGCATTGCTTAACTTGGCCCGGGCCGTTTTCAATTGCCCGGTGAGATGGGCGATCATCGTGGCCCGCTCGGCCGCCGTCGGCTGGGCCTCATCCTCCGGCGGCATCTCGCCTAGGTTCAATAGGTCGACGATTTCCTGATAACGCTCCAGATCATCGAGCTTCGTGATCCGCGCCGGTAACGTATCAAACCGCCGATCCGCCTTTT
>CAJWVY010000170.1 GCA_913048135.1 uncultured Verrucomicrobiales bacterium | reverse complement strand
GATTCGAACCCCCGACCAACGGCGTGTAAAGCCGCTGCGCTACCGCTGCGCCATTCGCCCATCCACCCAGCAATTAGGGCTTCCCGCAAATGAACGAAAGCTGAAGCCATTTGTCAAGATTGGCCATTTTTTAGTGGAGGGAACCCATTGCCAGAACGACAGGGTGATTGCTAGAATGAAGGGACTTGGTAGCCATAAAACGGCCCACCTTGTCACTGGAAGTGGGTTTTGCAATTCGCTTATGGTGGCGAATCTTTATTGCATATAAGCGCGTACGATCAATGAACCAACTTTTGAAGCCCTTCCTTTTAGCCATAGCGTACTTCGTCTCTGAAGCACACGCTGCTGATTCAATTTCCCTGCGGGTAATGACCTTGAACCTGCTTCACGGTGGCGTGCGGCTGGGGCAACCTCTTTCCCAATCCGTGAAGGTCATTAACGAAGCCAAGGCTGACCTCGTGGGGGTTCAGGAAACTCACGCCGGCACGGCCAACAATGCCGCTATCATTGCCGAAACACTCAATTGGCATCATTTCGATCAGGGTGGCCGCACCTCCATCATTTCCCGACACCCGATCGTGGGCCATACCTCACGTAAATGGGGTGTTCATATCAAGCTCCCATCCGGCCGGATCATCCATGCTTATAACGCCCATCTGCGCCCCGCCCCCTATCAACCCTATCAACTGGCGAGCATTCCCTATGGGGATTACCCCTTCATCAAGACCGAGGCGGAAGCGGTCCGTTGGGCGAAGTCTGCGCGCGGCGATCAGGTCGAGCGGTTGCTTGGCGAGTTGAAAGCCAGCCTGAAGGCAGGCCACATCTGCTTTCTGACAGGCGATTTGAACGAACCCTCGCATCAGGATTGGACCGCCCCGGTCGTGACGGCCGGCCGCATTCCGATTCCCGTGGCTTATCCCACCACTCGATCAATCGTCGCAGTAGGTATGCTGGATGGATACCGGAGTGCGTTCCCTGATCCGGTCAAACACCCTGGCTGGACTTGGACCCCCACCACGCTTCCCTCTGACCCCAAAGACCGCCATGATAGGATCGATTATGTGTTTAGCAATTTACCCTCCAAGACCATTCAACAGGCCGCCGTAGTGGGTGAATCAAAAGCGCATGCGAAGATTGTCGTGAAACCTTGGCCCACCGATCATCGGGCTGTGGTGGTGGAATACCAACTCCCGCCGGAACCGAAATAAAATGGTGGGCGATCGGGGGATGGGGAAAGGGATGGAATGGACTTGAACCCACTGTGGTGTTGGGCTAGAGGCGGGGCATGTGCGGGCGGTTTTCTGAATTAGTAGATCCAATGGTGCTGGGGGATGTGCTGGCCTTGGCGGATTCACTTTGCACGTTTACTCCCCGAAAGACGGTGGCGCCGAGTCAGAGGGCTCCAGTGGTGGTGCAGGCGCGTGAGGGGAATGTGCTGAAAGAAATGCGTTGGGGGTTGATTCCTCACTGGGCGGATGATGAAAGGATCGGGGCCAAGCTCTTTAACGCCCGTTGCGAGACCGCGGATCAAAAGCCGGCTTTTCGGGAGGCATGGCGGAAACGGCGTTGTCTGGTGCCGAGTACGGGGTTTTATGAATGGCGTCGACGGCAAAGTGCGGAGGGAAACGGGAAGCGATCACAGCCGTTTCATTTTCAACGACCGGATCGAGGGTTGTTTTGTTTTGCCGGTCTCTGGGAACGTTGGGAGCGGCCGCCGGCCCGGCAGGGTGAGTTGTTTGCGGATTCCTTTGAGGCGCCTCCGCCGATGTTGGAGACCTTTACAATTTTGACCCAGCCGCCCAATGCCTTGGTGGGGGAATATCATGATCGAATGCCGGTGATGCTGGAGCCGGCGGATGGTGCGGCGTGGCTGGAGCGGGGCGATTTGACAGTGGCCGATTTCGTGGATCAACTATTGGTCGACCCGGTAGAAATTTAGTGGGTGGAGTCGGAGTTGTTTCTGGGGCCTTGGAATTCTAGCGGAGCTCAGGCATGGTGCGCGCGTGCGGTTGTTGTTGATGGTACTGATTTGCGGGGGCGGCTGCAAAAAGCCGGGGGACGATTCTGTGTCCGCGCCTCCCGTTCCTTCGCCCGAGATGATCAAACCTTGGGAACCGACCGAGGCTCAGTCTAAATTACCGACCATTAAGCTCTTTGTGGGAACAGTGGAATTGGCGGCGGAACAATGTCAGACGGAACGGCAGATTCAAACAGGGATGATGTTTCGCAAGACAATGACTGATGATGATGCGATGTTGTTTGTGCATCGAAAACCTTCGGCACGGAGTTACTGGATGAAAAATGTGTCTGTTCCGTTGTCCATCGGTTACATCGATGCGTCCGGGCGATTGTTGGAGATTCACGATATGGAACCGTTTCGCACCAATGGCGTGTTTTCTTTAAGTCAAAACATTCAGTATGCACTGGAAGTGCCACAGGGGTGGTTTGGTCGCAAGGGCGTGCGACCGGGAGCGATGGTGATGACTGAGCAGGGCACTTTGCCTCAAACATATTTTCCGAAGCGTTGATGAAACTGGGGTTGGCGCAGGTTAACACTACGGTGGGGGATTTCGCGGGGAACCTTGCGCTGATTCTCACGGCGTATGAACGCGGGGTGGCGGCCGGCGCGGAGCTGGTGGTGGCGCCGGAGCTGGCGATCACGGGTTATCCGCCGCGCGATCTGCTGCTCAAGAGCGGCTTCATCGAGGGCAATCTGGCGGCGTTGACGGAGCTGGCGCAATCGGTGGGCGAGGTAGGCCTGGTGGTGGGGCACGTGGGCATTAATGAACGACAGCCGGGCCGGCCGGCGGTGAATGCGGTGTCGCTGCTGCAGCACGGGAAAGTGGCGGCTACGCGCACGAAGACGTTGCTGCCGACCTACGATGTGTTTGATGAGGATCGTTATTTCGAGCCGGCGACAGACAATGCGCCGGTGATCTTCAATGGCCACCAATTGGGATTGACGATTTGTGAGGATGTGTGGAACGACGACGCGTTCTGGTCCGATCCACGGTATCGGGCGAATCCGGTGGATGGCTTGGTGGAGCAAGGCGCGGAGGTGATTGTGAATGTGTCCGCATCGCCGTGGAATCTTGGCAAGGAAGGCATGCGGCGCGAAATGCTGGCCAGTCTCGCGGCCAAAGCGCAGCGGCCGGTAGTGTATTGTAACGCGGTGGGCGGGAATGACGAGCTGGTGTTTGATGGCGGCAGTCTGGCGCTCAACGCGCAAGGGGAGGTGCTGGCTGTCGGCGCGCAGTTTGCCGAGGCCTTGGTGGAGGTGGATTTGGACGGGTCGGTGCAGTCGGTAGCCGAGCCGGACGAGATGGCGCTGCTGCATGATGCGTTGGTGTTGGGCGTGCGGGATTATCTGGGTAAATGCGGTTTTCGCAGCGCGGTGATTGGCCTGAGCGGCGGCATTGATTCGGCAGTCACGGCGGCGCTCGCTGTCAGGGCGCTTGGCGCGGAGAATGTGCGCGGCATCTCGATGCCCTCGCCGTATTCCTCGCAAGGCAGTCTCGATGACTCCGAGGCGCTCGCGGCGAATCTCGGCATTCAATACGATGTGATTGGCATTCACGCGGGCTTTGAAATGATGAAGGCGAGTCTCGAGCCGATCTTTGGCGATCGGCCGGAGGATGTGACCGAGGAAAATATGCAGGCGCGTTTGCGTGGATTGATTTTGATGGCGGCCTCCAACAAATTCGGTTCCCTCGTGCTCACCACCGGCAACAAGAGCGAGCTGGCGGTCGGGTATTGCACGTTGTACGGCGACATGTGCGGCGGGTTGGCGGTGATCAGTGATGTTCCGAAAACGAAAGTGTTCGAGCTGGCTCGCTGGATCAATCGTGACGGGGAGATCATTCCCGAGGCGACTATCACCAAGCCGCCTTCGGCCGAGCTGCGGCCGGATCAGAAGGACGAGGATTCCCTGCCTCCGTACGAGGTTTTGGACGCCATTTTGGAACGGTACGTGGTGGAGAGCCAATCGGTGGCGGAGATCGTGGCCGGCGGGTTTGATGAGGCGACCGTGCAGCGCGTGGTGCGTCTGATTGATTTAAACGAATACAAACGCCGCCAGGCGGCGCCAGGCTTGAAGGTCACCAGCAAGGCCTTCGGCGTGGGTCGACGCATTCCAGTGGCGCAGCGATACAAAGGATAATTCATGAGAAAATCCGAACAACTCTTTGCCGAATCCCTCAATCACATTCCCGGCGGTGTGAATTCGCCGGTGCGGGCCTTTCGTGGGGTAGGCGGGCAACCGTTCTTTGCCGAACGCGCCGCGGGAGCGCACGTGTGGGATGTGGACGGTAACGAATACATCGATTACGTCGGTACGTGGGGCCCGGCGATTCTCGGCCACGCGCATCCGGCCATTGTGCAGGCGGTGCAGGCGGCCGCCGAGCGCGGCACGAGCTTTGGCATCCCAAGCGAACCGGAGGTCCGTATGGCGCAGTTGGTTAAAGACTGTGTGCCGAGTGTTGAGAAGGTGCGCATGACGAATTCTGGCACCGAAGCGTGCATGAGCGCTATCCGCGTGGCGCGCGGGTTTACGGACCGGCCGAAGATCATCAAATTCGATGGCTGTTATCATGGCCATGCCGATTCGCTGCTGGTGAAGGCCGGCTCCGGCGCGCTCACCTGCGGTAATCCCGATAGCGGCGGCGTGCCCGCGGAATTTACTGCACACACCATCGTGTTGCCGTTCAATGATCGCGAGGCCGTCGAACAGGCGTTTGCGGCGAATGAAGGTCAGGTGGCTGGCATGATCCTTGAGCCGGTGGCTGGCAATGCGGGCGTGTACCTGCCGCGCGAAGGGTATTTGGAGTTTCTGCGCGAGATCACTGCGGAGCACGGGAGTCTGTTGATTTTTGATGAAGTGATGACCGGTTTTCGCGTGAGTTTGGGCGGGGCACAGGAACGGTTTGGCATCAAGCCTGATCTCAGTTGCTTCGGTAAAATCATCGGCGGTGGCCTGCCGGTGGGTGCCTTTGGTGGGCGCGCGGAGGTGATGGATGTGCTTGCGCCGGATGGTCCGGTGTATCAGGCCGGGACGCTGAGCGGTAACCCATTGGCCATGGCTGCAGGCTTGGCTGTTTTGAAGGAATTGAAAGACGGCTCTGTCCATGAGAGGCTTGAAAGAATGGGCGCGCGATTGGAGGCAGGGCTGAATGCGGTGGCTAAGAAGGCGGGCATTCCGGTGATCACTCAACGTGCCGGTTCTATGAGTTGTCTGTTCTTTGCCGAGCAACCGGTGCACAACCTGGCCGAGGCCATGCAAGCCGATCGTGAGCGGTTCAAAAAATATTTCCACGGCATGCTAGCCGAGGGGGTGTATCTTGCCCCGAGCGCCTTCGAGGCCGCCTTTTTATCGGATGCCCACACCGAGGCTGACATCGATGCCACCATTGCGGCGGCCGAAAAGGTGATGGCGACGCTTTGATCTTATGAGAATTCTGGCGATTGATCACGGGACGAAGCGGATGGGGATTGCGGCGAGCGATGCGCTGGGGATGATGGCTCATCCGTTGGAGTTTATTCCAGCCCAACCATTCGATGCGTTTTTGAAACGGCTCAAGGAACTCCTAACCGAACGGGAGACCGAACAGATTGTGGTGGGCATGCCTCGCAACATGGACGGGAGCATCGGGCCACAGGCGTTGAAGGT
>CAJWVY010000169.1 GCA_913048135.1 uncultured Verrucomicrobiales bacterium | reverse complement strand
CGCTTCACCACCATCGCCAATGCCGCAACCGCCAAGATAAAGGGGAAGGATGATCACGCCCGCGCTCAGGCTCTCTACCGGCATGTGCTCGATCATATGCGCTACAGTAAAACCGGCAAAGGCTGGGGCCGTGGCGATGCGCTCTACGCCTGCGACGCGCGTACCGGTAACTGCACCGACTTCCACGCCTACTTCATCGCCCTCTGCCGCGCCGTCAACATTCCCGCGCGATTCGCCATCGGCTTCACCATCCCCGCCAACAAAAACGCCGGCGCCATTGGCGGCTACCACTGCTGGGCGGAGTTTCATGCCAACGGCAAATGGGTGCCGGTCGACATCAGCGAGGCCGACAAGCATCCGGAGCTGGCCGATTACTATTTCGGCCATCACCCCGCCAATCGCCTCGAGCTCAGCCGCGGCCGCGACATCACCGTCAAACCCGCCCCGAAAGCTGGCCCGTTCAACTATTTCTTCGGGCCACACCTCGAGGTGAACGGCAAGGAAGTCCCCGTGAAAGCCACTTTCGAATTCAAACGCCTGCCGGAAAAATGAAACCCGGTAGCACGTTCCACTGATGTCCATCCGTCATGCCATCCTGGCCACGGCCGGTCATATTGATCACGGCAAAAGCGCGCTGGTCACCGCGCTCACAGGGCATGACCCCGACCGGTTGCCGGAGGAAAAACAGCGCGGCATCACCATCGACCTCGGCTTCGCTCATCTGGAATTGCCCGGGCACAACCTTGGCATCGTCGATGTGCCGGGCCATCAGGATTTCGTGAAAAACATGGTCGCCGGCGTAGGCGCCGTGGATCTTGCTCTGCTGGTGGTGGCCGCCGATGACGGCTGGATGCCTCAGACCGAGGAGCATTTGCAAATCCTCAGCTACCTCGGCGCCACCCGGGGCGTGATTGCGCTAACCAAAACCGATTTGGTGGACGATACCATATTGCGCGAAAACGAAATTCGCCAGCAACTGCAAAACAGCCCACTGGCCGAGGCCGCCATTGTCCCGGTCTCCGCCCACCAAGGCACGGGCCTAGACGAATTAAAGGCCGCGCTCACCACCGCCGCCCAAGCCATGCCGCCGCACGTGGATGATGGCCAACCGCGCCTCGCGGCTGATCGCGTATTTTCCCTGCAAGGCATCGGCACGGTGGTGACCGGCACACTCACCGGCGGCAGTCTGAAGCAGGGCGAAACCATCGCCGCTTTCCCGCCCGGTGCGAACAGCCGCATCCGCTCCGTGCAATCGCATCACCGCGGCCAAAACGATGCCGTGCCCGGCACCCGCACGGCGCTGGGTTTATCTGAATTATCGCGCGACCAACTCCCTCGTGGCGCCACCATTACCCTGCCCGGACTCGCTGAGCCCACAGAGACGATCGACGTCCTGCTCGAACGCTCCCCGCGTTTGCCGGCCGACTGCACGCCACTGCGCAACGACACGCGCGTGTGGGTGCATCACGGCAGCGGCCATTGGCCGGCGCGGCTGGTGTTAATGGAAGGCAAGGCTTTGGCCGGCGGCGAACGCCAATTGGCCCAATTGCGTCTGGAACAACCGGCCTGCGTGTGGCCCGGCGACAGGCTGGTGATCCGCAATTGGCCCGAGAGCGCCACGTTGGCCGGCGGCCGCGTGCTCAATGCGCATGGCGACCGCAAGCAACTACGCACCGAGGCTCATCGCGCATTCCTGCAAATCCGCGCCGAAAATCCAGAGGATGCCGGCGTCTGGATTGCGTCCCAGTTAGCCCGGGACGGTGCCGCGCGTGCCGATGCCTTGTTGCGGCCATCGCATTTCACAAAGGCGCAAATTGAGAATGCGATCAAAGGCTTGGATTCCGCCACCCGCCTTGGAGACTGGCTGGTGGACAGCCAACACTGGACCGCTCTGCGCGAGACCTGTACGGCATTGATCGATGAGGAACACCGATCACATCCCGAACGCCCCGGCCTACCGCTAGATCAACTCCGCCCTCACGCCGAGCGCGCCTTCAATGGCCGTGAAGTGTTTGAAGAACTGCTGGCTGATCTTGAGCAGAATGGTTTCAAGCGACACCAGACGCACATTGCCAAACGCACCCATCGACCCGCCCTGCCCGCGCACCTCCGCAATGCCGGCGAGCGCATTCGAGCCGCGCTACAATCCACCGATCCGCCTGCGCGCAAAACTCTAACCGAAAGCCCCACGGGCCGGTCGGCCCTGCAGTTTCTCATCGATACCGGCGAGGTCATCGACATCAGCTCCGAGCTGGCCATGGGCGCTCCGGAATTCAACCGGTTACGCCTGATCGTGAAACAACATCTACGCAAACACACACAGGCCACCGCCAGCGATCTGCGCAAGGCGATGAATGTGTCGCGACGGATTTTGATTCCCGTGCTGGAGAAGCTCGATCGCGACGGCCTCACAGCCCGACGCGGCGATGTACGCGTCCTTCGGCGCGAAGAGGATTAAACAGGCAGCATCAACCGCATCATTTTTCCGTTGCGGGATAATTCAGTTTCAACAACGCCGCTTCCAGCAACTTGCGGTCTGTGGCGGCGCGGTTGTTTAGATTTTTGAGGGGCTGTTTTTCCATGGGGTCGGCTTGGATATCGAAGTAACGGCCGTCGTTGTACAGTTTGTATTGTTTGGTGCGAACCCACGCTTTGCCGCCGCGGTGTTCGGCAAAGGCGAATGACCGCGCCTCGCGTCGCCGGGTGTGTAGGAGCGCAGAGGTGAAGCTCACGCCGTCATGCGGCTGGGTCGGCTTAGCACGGGCCAATGTTGCGAGCGTGGGCAGCCAATCGCTAAAATCCACCAGTTCATGCCCACGACTGCCGGCCTGAATATTCCCGGGCCAACTGGCGATCAACGGCACGTTGGTGCCGATGTCCAGTAAGGTGCCCTTGCCGCCGGGCACGCGTTGGCCGTTGCGGATGGAGTACACCTGTTCGTATTCGTATTTGCGCCCTTCAATGTGGCGCAGCTTGGAGCGTTGAGCCGTACCGTTATCGCCAGTGAACAGTATCACGGTATCATCGCGCAGGCCGAGTTGATCAATCTTCTTCACCAGCTTACCGACCATGTCGTCCATGCTCTCGATCATTTCGCCGTAATCCATCCAGCGATCCTTGCCGGGCACATATGGCACCTGCACCGGAATGTCGTCGGTCACATCATGCGCAAGGGCCATGGAATAAAAGGCGAAGAACGGTGTGTCCGCCTTCGCATTCTTGGCCATAAAGTCGCCAAGGAAATCAACGTATAAATCCGGCCCGTACTTGCCCTTCGTGTCCGTACGCAACCGGCCGTCCTCGTAGATATACGGCTCATGAAAACGTGCGCCCTCATGCCAGCCGAACACGCTCCATTGATCGAACCCCATTCGGGCGGGCTGTTGCAGGTCGTTTTTCATCAGGCACAACTGCCACTTACCGGCCACGGCCGTGGCGTATCCGGCGCGCTTGAGCACCTGCGCCAGAGAATGCTTCTCCTCGCTTTTGGGAAATGAGCCCCAGCCCGATTTCAGCCGAAAAGGATACTTGCCAGTCAGCAGCGTCGTGCGCGTGGGATGACACACCGGCATGGCAAAGCAGTAGTCAAATCGCATGCCGCGCTCGGCCAGTGCATCGATGTGCGGAGTCTTCCAACGTTCGCCGCCGTATGCACCGATCGGTTCGCAACCGACATCGTCGGCCATGATCAACACAATGTTCGGGCGCGCCCAAGCGTCCAACGCCGCCAGCCCGAGGATCGCCAGTGTCAGAATGGTTTTCATTGCAGTTTTTCGGGAATGCCTTGGATGATTTTGTCGTTCGGGAAAATGGCTTTCACCTCGGCCAACACCGCGCGCCGTTCCTTCTCAATCGACGTGTAGCTCACCGTCTCGCCGTTCAGGTACAGCGCCCATTTGTTGCAGATGAAACAGATCGCCACCTGCACCTCGTCTTTGCCGGACTGGAATCGCAGCAGGATGCCCGGGTCGAAATGAAACTTCTCGTCGTGCCGTGTGGTCGCATCCGCATTGGCCAATACCAATCGCCGCAAAGACGCGGAAACCTTACCGGCAAGGATTTTGCCCGGCGCACCGATGGCATAGTCGGCAAACGTCCCGTTCTGGCCATCCGGATCCAACCGCCAGGTCCGGATGCTCTTAGCCGCTTGAATCGCGCGCGTAAATGCCTGCATACGTGGACGCGACCGGCCGCTTTGCTTCTGGCTGGCGAGCATGGCTTCGAATTCCTTCACCACACCCGGCGCATCGTTCCAGCGATTTTCCGTTTCACCAATGTCATTACTTAGGTTGTACAATTGCCCCTTTGGATCGCCGGGCTTCGGTTTGGTAAGAGGCACTTTCGTGAACCCGCCGGAGCTGAGGGTGTTCATGTACTTCCAACCGCCCCGACGCGCACCAAGCACTTTACGTGAACTCAAGGTCACCATCTCAAACCGCCCTTCCTCACGGCGGCCGGTGAGTATGGGCAGCAGGTTTTCGCTGTCCTCGCCTTCATCATCCGCCAGCTTGCGGCCGGCAATCGCGGCGAAGGTCGCCAGCAAATCGGTTTGGCACACCAGCGCATCACTCACCGAGCCGGCCTTCACCACATTCGGCCAGCGCACAATGAATGGCATGCGATGGCCGGCCTCCCAAGAGTCTCCTTTCATGCCGCGCAACGGCGTCGTGGCGCTGTGGCCAAACCGTTGGGTATCGGAATCATACCACACCGGCCCATTGTCGCTGGTGAACAACACGAGCGTGTCACGCGCCAAGTCGTTCTTATCCAGCGCCTTCAGGATTTGGCCAACAGTGTCATCCACCATCGCCACAAAATCTGTGTACATATTGTTGGTGCGGTTCTGAAATTTCTTGGTCGGCAACCACGGCGTGTGCGGCGCTGGCAAGGCGACGTATAGGAAGAACGGGCTGGCCTTGTCGCGGCGCGTGCGCAGGTAATCCACTGACTGTTCCGTGAACCGTGGCAACACTTCCACATGTTTGAAGTCCGGCGAGATAGGACCCCCGCGCCAGAACTCACCTTGGATCGGACTCCACCCTTCGGTGTTGCGCGGACCGATCTGCTGATCCGGCACCATCACCGCCTTGCGGCCGCTAATGTAGTAGTACGGCACGATGTCCAGCGAGTGCGACATACCGTAGTAAAAATCAAACCCGCGATCCAACGGCCCCCCGACCAGCGGTTTGGTGTAGTCATAGTCCGGACCGCCATCGAACCCGAGATGCCATTTGCCGACCATCGCCGTGGAGTAGCCCTGCTCGCGCAACGCCGACGCCACTGTGGTGCGGCCCTTTTCGATCACCGCGTTCCGGCGCCAGTTCATATCCGCCCGATGCGGATACCGGCCGGTCAACATCCCGTACCGCGTGGGCACACACCATGAGGCCGGCGAATGCGCATCAGTAAACCGCATGCCCTCGCGCGCCAACCGATCGATATGCGGCGTGGGACTTTTGGATTTGGGATTGTAACAGGTGGCATCGCCGTAACCCATGTCATCGGCGAGGATGACCACAAAATTTGGTGACCGATCCTTCGCGTCCAAAATCAACGCCGCCAACAGGAAACCCAAAAGAAACCAAAGGTGCATGCCCGATTGAACCACCACCCGATGGGTGGAGCAAGTTTACCTTACAAGCTCCTAGGATAAAGCAACGGGAAACCTAATTATGCTCC
>CAJWVY010000168.1 GCA_913048135.1 uncultured Verrucomicrobiales bacterium | reverse complement strand
ACGGTCCAAGATGGAGTAACCTCCATAGAACTCTGCGAAGCCGCCAAGCGCTCCATCGAAGCCGGCGAAAGCGTGCCGGTTTAGCGCTGAACGCGCGCGCCGCCGCCGCCCATGAGGCGTTCCACCTCACCCTTGGTGGCCATGGAGGTGTCGCCCGGCGTGGTCATGGCCAGGGCACCGTGCGCCGCACCGTATTCCACCGCCTGCGCCGGATCGCCGGTGGCAATGAAGCCGTAGATCAGGCCGCTGGCAAAACTATCGCCGCCGCCCACACGATCGAAGATCTCCATTTCCTTGCGATTGGTGGCCTCATAAAAATTGCCGTCCGCCCAGCAGATCGCGCCCCAGTCATTCACCGTGGCGCTCTTCACTGCGCGCAAGGTAGTGGCGGTCACCTTGAAGTTTGGGAACGCTGCCACTGCGGTGTTGATCATATTCTTGAAGGCATCGATCTCAATGTTGGAAATATTTTCATCCACACCCTCCACCTCGAAGCCTAGGCACGCGGTGAAATCCTCCTCATTGCCGATCATCACATCCACATACTTGGCGATCTCGCGATTGACCTCCTGCGCCTTCGCCTGCCCGCCGATGCTGTCCCAAAGGCTCGGACGATAGTTGAGATCATAGGACACAATCGTGCCGTGTTTCTTGGCCACCTTTACCGCCTCGATGACCACCTCCGGCGTGCTGTCGCTCAGCGCCGCGTAAATGCCGCCGGTATGGAACCAACGCACGCCGTCCTCGCCGAAAATCTTTTCCCAATCAATATCACCCTGCTTGATCTGACTGGCGGCCGTGTTGCCGCGATCGGGCACGCCTTTCGCGCCGCGAATGCCAAACCCGCGCTCGGTGAAGTTCAGCCCGTTGCGCACGGTGCGTCCGATGCCGTCGTAATCGCGCCACTGAATGTAATCCACATCCACGCCGCCCTGCATAATGAAATCCTCCACCAACCGGCCCACTTCATTGTCCGCAAAAGCCGTCACCACGCTGGTCTTGAGACCGAAACAACGGCGCAAGCCGCGCGCCACATTGTATTCGCCGCCGCCTTCCCACACATCGAACTGGCGCGCCGTGCGCACCCGCCCATCACCGGGATCCAGACGCAACATGATTTCCCCCAGTGCAATCATATCGTACCGACACTGGTCGGCGGGCTTGATATCAAGAAAGGACATAGCTGCGCAGGTTGTGAAAAACAGCCCGCAAAAACAATCTTTTTTGCCCGCACCCGACTTGACGCCCCTTCATTGCCCGACCACACTCCGCCCATGAAAACTGCTTTCGCCTGGGCGACCGCCCTGCTGGCTCTGCATCTTCACGCCAACGACTGGCCGCAATTCAGAGGACCCGGCGCACAAGGCCACGCCAACGCGAAGCTGCCTGTCGACATTAGTGCAACCAGCGATCACCTGAAGTGGAAAGCCCCCGTCCCCGGCAGCGGCTGGAGTTCGCCCGTGATTTTGAACGGCAAAATCTACCTCACCAGCGCCATCGAAAAAGGCGAAGGCCTTTCGCTCAACGCCCTTTGCCTCAGTGCCGAAAACGGCAAGTTGCTCTGGAACACCCCGATCTTCGCCGTGGACTCCGCCCCGCGCATGCATCGCAAGAACAGCCAAGCCAGCCCCACCCCGATCGTGGATGGCCAACAGGTGTACGTGCACTTCGGCCACATGGGCACCGCGGCCCTCAGTCTCGATGGCAAGGTCGCCTGGAAAAATAACACCATCAAGTACCCGCCCGTGCACGGCAACGGCGGCACGCCCGCCTTGGCGGATAACAAACTCATCTTCAGCTGCGACGGTGCCCGTGATCCCTTCGTCATCGCCTTAAACACCAAGGACGGCTCCCAAGCCTGGAAGGTCAATCGCAGCATCGACGCCAAACGGAAATTTTCATTTTCCACACCGCTCGTGCTTCAAACCACCACCGGCACGCAAGTGCTCCTGCCCGGCAGCGACATGATCGGTGCCTATGATCCGGCCAATGGCAAAGAGATTTGGCGCGCCACCTACGACGGCTATTCGGTGGTGCCCCGCCCGGTGGTTGGCCACGGTATGGTGTTCTTCAGCACCGGCTTTGATCGCGCGAAAGCCATGGCCGTGCAACTCGGCGGCAAAGGCGACGTGACCGAGACACACGTGAAATGGATTCTCCCCAAAGGCGCTCCGCACACGCCAAGCATGGTGCTCACTGGCAACGAGTTGTACATGGTATCCGACGGCGGTATTGCCAGTTGTGTGGATGCCAAGAGCGGTGAGGTGCAGTGGAGCGAACGCCTTGGGGGCGGCTGCTCAGCCTCGCCCATCCTTGCCAACGGCAAACTCTATCAGGTCAACGAAGCCGGGACGGTTTACGTACTGGAAGCCGGCAAGGAGTTCAATCTCCTCTCCCAGAAAAGCTTAGGCGAACGCTCTCTTGCCTCGCCCGCTGTAGCCCATGGCGCCCTCTACATTCGTACTGCCGCCCATTTATGGCGGTTTGAGTAGGCGCCGAACTTAAAGCTCCATGCTCTTGTAACTGTCGGCAATCTTCTCGATCGCCAACACAAAGGCCGCAGTGCGTAGATCCACCACCGATTCGCGGGCGTTGTAGATATTGCGGATGTTGTTGTACGCCTGACGCATGGTGTCATCCAATCCGGAGCGAACTAGATCCAGTTCGTCCGGCCCCGAGATCAATTTTTGTTTCACGGCATCGGACAACGTCTTGCCCGTGGCTTCCTCGATCGCCTCGACCAGCCCTTTGCTTTGCGCTTCTTCATAGCGCCGTTCCATTCGACCGAAACGGATATGCGATAAATTCTTGATCCACTCGAAATAAGACACCGTCACACCGCCGGCATTGAGATACGCGTCAGGAATAATAACCACACCCTTGTTCCGTAGAATTTCATCGGCCCCATAAGTCACCGGACCATTGGCTGCTTCCGCAATGATTTTGGTTTGGATCCGATCCGCATTCCCCAAATGAATCTGACTCTCCAACGCCGCCGGCAAGAGAATGTCGCATTCCTTCTCCAACACCGACGGACCGTCCTCCACAAACTCTGCCCCTGGAAAATCCTTCACCGAGCCGGTTTCCATCCGATGCGCATGCACCGCTTCGATGTCCAACCCGGCATCATTAATGATCGCGCCGCCACGCTCGATAATGGCCGTGACCAAGGCGCCATCTTCCTCGGTCAGGAATTTGGAAGCGTGGAAGCCCACATTACCCAACCCCTGCACTACAATTCGTTTGCCATCCAAATCGCCTTCCAAACCGGCGCGCTTCACATCATCCGGATGCCGAAAAAATTCACGCAACCCAAACTGCACCCCGCGCCCCGTGGCTTCAGTACGTCCATGAATGCCGCCGTCCTCCACCGGCTTGCCAGTCACGCAGCCGAGACTATTGATATCCTGCGGGTTCAACTGCCGATATTCATCGGCCATCCAGGCCATTTCACGCCCACCCGTACCCATATCCGGCGCCGGCACATTCAGGCCGGGACTCACCAGACTGCGTTTGTTTAATTCCTGCGTAAAGCGGCGCGTGATTTTTTCCAATTCCTCCTCTGTGTAATCCTTCGGCCGCAAACACAACGCCCCTTTGGAGCCGCCGTACGGCACATCCACAATCGCGCACTTGTAGCTCATCAGCGCCGCCAGCGCCTCCACCTCCTGTTGATTGGCAAAATCCGCATACCGAATTCCGCCCTTCACCGGCAACCGATGCTCACTATGCACCGCACGCCAACCGGAAAACACTTTGTATTCGCCACGAATCTTCACGCCAAACTTCACCTGATACACGGAATTGCAGGTACGAATTTGATCCGCCAGCCCGATCGGCAGATCCAACGTGGCCGCCGCCCGGTCGTACATGAGGTCTACATTTTCGCGAAAAGAAGGTTCATTGGAATTTTGCATGTCAAAGAGTTTGGGAGTATATTGAATTGGGCGCTCGTCTAATAAGAAGCTAACTCAGGTGCCCAGTAGGGTCTATTACAAAACCAGAGTTTTTTTACAATGCGCTCTCCACTCAAGCCATCGGACCTGCATCACCTTCGGGCGGCTGAAGGTTGGCTGGAGTTGGGTTCACCGGACGAGGCTCGCTCGGAACTCGCTCATATCTCCGCCGAGCGCCTAGATCATCCGGACGTGCTTGAGGTGAGCTGGATGTTGTTTGCCCGCGAGAAGAACTGGAATGCCTGCGTGAAGACCGCCGACTTATTGGTGCGACAGGCGCCCGAACGTCCCGGAGGCTGGATTCATCGTTCGTTTGCCCTGCATGAACTCGATCGCACTGAAGAAGCCTATTCCAAGTTAAACTCCGTTCGCCGGGTATTTTCGGATCAATGGATCATCCCGTACAATCTCGCCTGTTATCTGACTCAGCTCGATCGCATCAAGGAAGCCGCACGCGAACTGCATGCCGCCATGAAGATTGATGCCGGCGCGGTCAAGACTGCCGCCTCCACTGATCCAGATTTGGAACCACTGCGCAAGTGCCTGGACGAAATGCGCGAATAACCCTGCGCCCAACGGCCGCTAAAACTTAGCCCCGGCCGCAATCCAATCCATAATCTGTTGCACTTCCCCCTTGGAGATCATGGGCCCATTGGGCGGCATGGGTCGGCCGGCGCCCGGGGTAATGGCCAACACCAGCGGAGCTGTAGCTGGATTTCCTGGCTGATTCGGCGAGGTAAAGGCCCGCGTGGTGGTTGGAAATGAAAAGTCCAAATCCGCCTCCACCTTGTTGCTCTCCTTAGAATTATGACACTCCATGCAACGATACTTTCTGAAAATCCCTTCCACCTTGGAAAATGTCATTGCCCCACCCGTGGTCGGGGCATTTTCAACTGAACCGTCAACACCCTTTTCTTTGTTTGCCGATGTGCCGACCGGCTTTTCGGATTCCTTTTCCCCACCCAAAAAATGCATCCCCGCAAAGGCGCCGCCCGCCAAAACCACCACGCCGGCAGCAATACCGATCAGAAGTTTCTTGCGTTTGCTGCTGCCTCCCGATGCCACTACCCCCGTAGCAACCGGCGATGAAACGGGTTGTGCCAAAAGAGCCACGCCGGGCACCTCGGTGAGGGGAATCCATTCAGGCGCGCCTTCGTACCAAGCCTGATCCGAAGGCAGCAAACTACCGTCGGCGAGAAACGCGTTTATCTCCTCCAAGCTGTAAGGCCCAAATTGTTGGCCATCGCGAAGGATGTGAATCATGAAACCACCTAAAACTGTGCGCCGGCCGCAATCCAATCCTTGATCTTCTGCACGTCAGTCGCAGGCAGCATGTCTCCCTTACCCTCCGGCGGCATCGGGTCGGAGGGGTCGGTGAGACGAACAATTAATTCACTACCATCCGGATCGCCAGCAGTGATAGCCTCTTGCACCGAAGCGGAATCAGTCAGATCAAAACTTCCTTTCGCATCGTCTCCCTCGTGGCAGTCGTAACAGGTGCTTCTTTTGAAAATAGGCTCCACGATTGCGGCGAAATTCTGTCCGCCACCGGAAGCCCCGCCGCCATTGCTACCGCCGCCTTCGCCCGTTTCGTCATCCTTCAAAAAACCGGGGTACACAAACAACAACACTCCGGCAATCGCCACCACGCCCGCCACGCTGCCGCCGATTATGATAAGTTTCTTTTTCTTCGCGCCTCCACCCGCCGCCGCCGCCGCGCCGGCCTCGGCAACAGCCACTTCCGGATTCG
>CAJWVY010000167.1 GCA_913048135.1 uncultured Verrucomicrobiales bacterium | reverse complement strand
TCACGAACTTGCACTTAGCAGGGCAGTTTCTCCCGTGGAAATGGCTTTGGCTGTTGATTTCGTGAAAAATCACGGCATGGCGGCTTATTGCCGTGTTTTACTTAATACGAACGCGTTTTTGTATGTAAGGTAAACGCCAAAAAAGTCGTTAAAGCATTTTATACCGGTCTATTCTTAATTCTCGCGCCCTGAGAAAGAGCGTTGGCTTCTCGGAAGGGTGGCGGCGCGTCAGTCTGGAATTTTATTCCACTTTGGATCATCTGAGGGGGGTGCAACCCAAGCTTCTCCTGTTTTCTTATTGAGCTTCAACAAGGCATCTCCCTCGAACATAAACTCAAACTTACCTTTGTCGTCATCATCAAATTCGTCGTTTGCCCATGCTCCTAAAATTAGCCCGACAAAAAGCGCAGCAATGATTTTTAAGTTCGGCGATATACCGCCACTTTGTTTTTCGTAATCTGTGGTTTCAGACATGCCGTAACCATTCGAAAAACCCGAGCAAACGGCAATGATTGAACTCATAAATATTTACCACGCAACTTACCGATCTGTGTACCGCATTGTAGCTCGTAAAGTTTCATGAGACGGTAGGGCGGAAAGTGCGTTTCCATTTCTTTAAGGCCGCCGACCATTTAGGAAAAGATGGGTATTCAAAGTACTTCATTTTCGCTGGATATTCGAGTTCGGTGACGTAGGGTTGGGGTGTGATGTCTGGCACCTATGTGCAATGCTGTTTTTGCGGACAACGTACAGCAGTAGCTTTAGACGAAACGGATGGCATACAGACCGTCATTAGTGATTGCGAAGTGTGCTGCCGGCCCTTGACCCTCACTGCTGAAATCGACGGCGGAGAGGTTTTGTGGATCGAAGTTTCGGCTGAATAATATTACCCTTCCGCCCCGTATTAGACAGCCTGATCTTGTCCCGACTACGCACTGATTTTGTAAAAGGCGGCATCTTTACACACCTCAAAGTCGAGGAAATCACCACCCAGTATACCCTCTCAAAGGGCGCGAAAACTGGTTCCAGTTTCGGCATTCTCCATCTATCCATTTTGTATCTGACTTGAGCGTTCCCTCGAAAGGTTTGTATTCTTAAATCTCTAGAGATTTTTTAATGCGATTGATTGGTTGCGATTTTCCAAAATTGTGAGAATATTTGCTCACCATGTTAAATTTTATGAAGTCCTTAGGAGTAACCATTATAGCAGTCGCATTATTTACAGCCTGCGGGGAAGCACTCATTAGCCAGGTAGGCGGAGAAATTGATAAAGCCGCCGGTGAGTGTGAGCAATGCGCACACTGCGAAAGTGGCACTGAATTAGTAGACAAAAAAGATGGTTCAAATGTAACCGATGAGGCATCTGCCTTAGCCAGTGATGATGCGGAAGTTCCTTCCGAGAACGGCACTGAAGAAGAAGGATCGGTCGGGGAAGATGTAAAAGATGATTCTTTAGAAACGAACGGTGAAGAGGAATCAAAGGAAGATAGTAAAGAGGATAAATAAACCAACTAACTTCACGCCACCCGTGCCAACATACGTCTACGAAACGATCCCCCGACGCCCGGCGGAAAAGCCAACTCGTTTTGAATATTGGCAATGGATGAAGGACGATCCTCTTACCAAGCATCCGCAGACAGGCCAACCCGTTAGACGTATTATCTCAGGTGGAATTTCGATCTCATCCAAAAGCAGTTGCTGCGCCAGAGCCACAGGATCTTGTTGCGGATAAAATCCCGGACCCTTTCGGTGCAACGAAAACACCCCCACCCGTTTCCCGCCGCGAGATGCTCGAGTGGTCCACGTGGGGCCTTACAGGTGCTGCCTTAACGAGTCTCTTACAGGCGGCCCCACAGCCGGTCAGTCATTTTCCCGCCACCGCCAAGCGCGTAGTGCATGTGGTTTTGATGGGCGGTTTGAGCCACATCGATTCGTTTGATTACAAGCCGGACCTCGCGAAGTTTCACGGTAAGCCGTTGCAGTACAAGGAACGGCCCGCGACCTTTTTCAACCGGATTGGCTTGATCCGCAAAAACGACTGGGCGTTCAAGCAGCGCGGCCAAAGCGGCCTGTGGGTTTCGGATTTGTTTCCGCACCTTGCCACCTGCGCCGATGAACTGGCGGTGGTGCGCTCGATGGTTGGCACCTCGGCCAATCACACGCCGGCGACCTTTGAGGAACTGTCCGGTTTTCAGCTGAACGGCTTCCCGGTCATGGGCTCATGGGTGTCGTACGGATTGGGATCGGAAACGGATAACCTGCCGACCTACGTGGTAATGCCTGATGCGCGCGGTTATCCCGCCGGCGGCACAATCAACTGGTCCAACGGCTTCCTGCCCTCCGCCCATCAGGGTGTGGCCTTTGGCAATGGCGACGCGATCATCCCCGATCTTCAGCCCGCCCAGCCGATCGCCGCCGACACTGAGGCCGCCAGCCGTCAATTACTGGAGGCTCTGAACCGAAGTGATCAGGCGACCTTCGGTGCGGAAGACGCGCTTGTTGCCCGCATGAAAAGCCACGAACTGGCCGCCCGCATGCAGCTGGCTATTCCTGAAGTGGCTGACCTGAATCGCGAGACGGCCGCCACGCGCGAGAACTACGGCCTCAACAAAAATGAAACCAAGGATTTCGGCCGCAACTGCCTGATGACGCGTCGCCTCCTCGAAAAGGGCGTGCGCTTTGTACAGCTCATCTCCGGCGGCTCGTTCGGTTCCCCGCGCATCAACTGGGACGGCCACGAGGACATGCGCCGCAACCACAACCGCGAAGCCATGCGTATTGACCAACCCGTTGCCGCCCTGATCAAGGATCTTAAACAACGCGGCATGCTCGAGGACACGCTGATCCTATTCACCAGCGAATTCGGCCGCACGCCCTTCACCCAGACCGGCGACAACAAGCTCGGCACCGGGCGCGACCATAACATGTACGGCTTCAGCCTCTGGATGGCCGGCGGCGGCGTGAAAGGCGGCACCGTCTACGGCGGCACCGACGAGTACGGCTACAAGGCAGTCGATAAACGCCTCGAGATCCACGATCTGCACGCCACCATGCTGCACCTGCTGGGCATGGATCACACCAAGCTCACCATCCGCTTCAGCAGCCGCGACATGCGGCTCACCGACGTCCATGGCGAAGTCATCAAAGATATCCTGGCCTAGCCGCATCGCCGCGCCAGCCGTGCTGACGGCACTGGTAGCGGGGCTCATCTCCACGCACGCGGAAGAAAAAAAAGCCGACGCCAACTGGTGGTCGCTACAGCCCGTGCAGCGGACGGAAGTGCCTCTGGTGCCAAACCAGGAATGGGCGCGTAATCCCATCGACGCCTTCGTGCTCGCCACGCTGAAGGAACACAAACTCACACCCTCGAACGCCGCCAACCGAGCCACCTTGATTCGCCGGCTCAGTTATGATCTCACTGGCCTGCCTCCGGCACCGACGGAAGTGCAGACGTTCGTCAATGACAAGGCGCCGAATGCCTATGAGAAGGTGGTCGATCGCCTCTTGGCTTCGCCGCATTACGGCGAGCGTTGGGCTCGGCACTGGCTGGATGTGGTGCATTACGGCGAGAGCCACGGCTTCGAGTACAATCAACCCCGCAACCATTCCTGGCCGTACCGCAACTGGGTGATCCGCGCACTGAACTCCGATCTACCCTACGATCGGTTTGTGAAAATGCAGATCGCTGGCGACGTGCTGGAGCCCGGCTCGGCCGACGGCGTGATTGCCATTGCCTGCCTCGTCACCGGCCCGCACAACACCACCCGCCCGAACAACGATACCATGCGCAAGACCATGCGGCAGGATGAGATGGAGGATCTCGTCGGCATGGTTGGGCAAACGTTTCTCGGCCTGACGCTCAACTGCGCGCGGTGTCACGATCACAAGTTTGATCCCATTTCGCAAAAGGACTACTACGCGATGGCCGCCGCCCTAGCCGGTGTGAATCCCGGCGAACGCGATCTGCGCGGCATGGTGAACGGCGAGGATGCCGCCGAGCTGAATGCCCTGCGTACTAAAGAGACTCATTGGCTGAAGGCCATTGCTACGGTGGAAGATCCCGTGCGCGAACGCCTGCTCAAGGCCGCGCAGAAGGCCGGCCCCAAAGGTCCGCCGCCGCCCAAGCCCTTGGCTGCGTGGAATTTTGCCGCCGGCCTGAATGAAGCCCACGGTAAACTGCCGGTGACCTTGAAAGGGTCCGCCAAGCAAACGAACGAAGGCTTGGTGCTCGACGGCGGCGGCTGGGCGATCACCGAGCCGTTACCCATGGCGGTAACCGAGAAGACACTGGAGGTGCGGGTGAAACTGAAGGATCTCAACCAACGCGGCGGCGGCGCGATCACGTTGCAGGATAACAACGGCGTGGTGTTTGACAGCATTGTCTTCGGCGAACGCGAACCCAAGCGCTGGATGGCCGGCAGCAACGGGTTCACGCGCACCAAATCCTTCGCCGGCTCGGAGGAAACCGAAGCCGACCAGCAGGCCGTGCAGTTCGCGATCGTGTATCAGGCAGACGGCACCATCACCGGTTATCGCAACGGCAAGGTGTACGGCAAGGCGTACCAGACCGGATTCCAAAATCACGCCGAGAACAATGCGCACCTCGCCTTCGGTATCCGCCACGGCACGACCGCCGGCGCCAATCGCATGCTCAAGGGCACCATCACTGCAGCGCGTTTTTATGATCGCGCCTTGAAGGCGGAGGAAGTCGCCGCTTCGGCCGGAGTGGGCACGATCACCATCAGCGAAGCCGAGGTCTCCAAGGCTCTCACGCCGGAGCAACGCGAAGCGCGCGCCCAACACTCCCACCAACTCGCCACCGTGCGCAAGGCGATCCAAGCCATCACCGCCAAGGGCCCTCAAGCTGAGAAGGTTTACACGGTTCTAGCGCGCAACCCGGGCGTCATGCAGATTCTCGACCGCGGCAATGTGCTCAGGCCGATCGGCGCCGTGGCGCCCGCGGGCATCCCGGCCATCAAGAGCTTGTCCGCCGACTTTGGCCTAACCGACAACGCGCCCGACGCCCAGCGCCGCGCCAAGCTCGCCGAGTGGATCACGCATACGGACAACCCTCTCTTCGGCCGCGTGATGGCCAATCGCGTGTGGCATTATCACTTCGGCGCGGGCCTCGTGAACACGCCCAACGATTTCGGCTTCAGCGGCACGCGGCCGTCGCACCCCGCCCTGCTCGATCATCTAGCCACCTATTTTGCCGATCAAAAATGGAGCCTCAAGGCGCTACACCGCTACATCGTCACCTCCGCTACCTACCGGCAGGATTCACGTCTCCAGCCCGACGCCATGGCCGTGGATGCCGGCAACCGCCTGCTTTGGCGCATGAGCCCGCGCCGGTTGGCGGCCGAGGAAATGCGCGATACAATGCTCGTGGCCTCCGGCAAACTCGACCGGCAACTTGGCGGTGTGGGCTATCGCGATGTGCGCGCGTACTCGTTCAAGGGCAGCAATTTTTACGACATCATCGCGCAGGATAAACCGGAGCAGTTCCGCCGCACCATCTACCGCTTCAGTCCGCGCGGTGCCCGACGGAATCTGTTGGATACCTTTGACTGCCCCGACTCCTCCGCCCTCGCTCCGGACCGCGCCTCCACCACCACGCCGCTTCAATCCCTTGCGCTGATGAATAATCGCTTTGTGCTCAGTCAATCCATTATGTTTGCTGATCGTCTCTCCACTGAGGCTGGTGAAGATATCAAGTCACAGCTAATTCTGGCTCACGAACTTGCACTTAGCAGGGCAGTTTCTCCCGTGGAAATGGCTTTGGCTGTT
>CAJWVY010000166.1 GCA_913048135.1 uncultured Verrucomicrobiales bacterium | reverse complement strand
GCTCTTCCGCCACGGGGTCCACAGCCGTCTCAAAGACGTGAGCCCCGCTAAGCGCGACAAGGTCGCGCTCCACCTCGTGAAAGGCGTGCTCTACATCGTGAGTGCGGCGCTGATGATGCCTCCAATGGCGGCGGTGCTGCGCGATGAGCTCAACAGTGACCCGCCGCGCGGTATCGCGATGCCCTTCGAGGACCCGTTTCACAACTACCGGTACGTAAAGTGGGCCGCGTCGATCCCGTCGTCGTTGTACATCTACGAGCTCGTGTCGGACCCGCGGCCATCCTTCATGACGTGGCTACACCACGGAGCCGCAATCTTCGGAGTTGCCTGCGTCTTCATCGGCGCCATCCCCTGGTTTGACCTCAACGACGCGATGCTGTTCGCGTACGCGGTCCTTATCACCTGGGGCTGCCTCAGCTGGGGCTTTATTACGCACGGCTTCTTCGCGGCATACCACTTAGCGACGACGCCGAGCACCAAGCTGCGCGTCACGGTCGCGATCAGATAGCGTCGAAGCGCGCGATGCAAAAGGAGAAGCTCCAGAGGGTCGTCGGCACCAGCGGCAACGGTTAGGGGCCGAGGCGTTGACTCTGCGGTGCGGGTCATCCCCCCCGCCCGATTTCGGGCCGGAGAAATTCTATATTTCCCCAGAAAGGAGCAAGATGCGAGGGAAGTCCAACCGTAAAATAATAAAATGAAATCCCCCCGCCCGCCCGTCCGATTTTGGGAAATGTGTCACCCGCAGATGCTAGCCGCTTTCTTTTTCTTCCTTGTAAGCCCTTACCCTTCTTGCTCCTAGAGAAGGCATTGGGCGCTGAGGCTGGGCTGGGCTGAACTGACTAGGAATGATAACCTTTGGCAGACATGTCCGCGTTCCGCTTTTTCTCCGCTGAAGACTCGTCCCACTCCGTGCCACTTTTCCTCTTCTTTGAGCAAAAGTGACTGAGGTTCTGCCGTGTTTTCGGCCAAAAACACCCTTTCAGGCGCAATTGGCGGGAGCGGGAAAATACAGTCTAAGCCCTTATGGTCAATATTTTTTTTACTTTTTTTTCCACAAATCCCCCGTTCTGGGTGGTTCGGGCTCGCCCAAGGCCCGGGCTGCATTGCGAAAATGAAGCTTGGCGACCTGCCCCAAAACGGCGCCCCCCTGCGTTTCCACCAGTTTTTTGGCCGCCACATCCACCGGTTTCCCACCCCCTTTTGGTAGTAAAACACCCGTTTTTCCGCTTAATTCGGCTATTTTCTGCACAAAAACGTCTCGAGCCAGAATCGATGCGCCGGCCACCGCCAAGTCTTCTTCGGCTTTATGCCGCTGAATAAGCTCCAATTCCCGGCCCAATTCCATCAACGCATCGGCCACCGTGCTCTTGCTGCGGGCAAATTGGTCGCTTATTGCCCGTTCCGGCGGCGGTTTCATTTCGGAGCCGCGTTCCAAGAGATTCTCGATCACGCGCGCGTGCCCCCAGGCCAGCATCTTGTTAACCGTCCGCATTTTGCCGTGCATCCGGTTATAGGTCTCCGGCCCAATCGGCACCACTGTCCACAGGCAGCCGGGGGTTTCCCGAATGATCTTGGCCAGCTCCGCCACGCGTTTGTCACTGGTCACCCTCTTGGAATCCTTAATGCCCTGCTCCTGCCAATGGCGCACCACCGCTTCATTCACGTACACGCCCGCGATCACCAGAGGTCCGAAGAAATCGCCTTTGCCCGATTCATCCACACCTAGACGCGGGCGGACGAAGTCCGGATCAATCTCCGCCTCATACCCCAGCCGGGCTTCTTTGAGGATTTCCGGCTCCAGCACAAACTCCACAAAGTCGCTTGTGCCCTTACCCTGCACCAGCAGCTTGCCGCTGGTGTAAAAGTTGACGTTTAATTTTTCGCGATGCCCAGCAAAGCGCGTGTGCGGCACCGTACGCATTTCGTAATTTTGCGACTGTAAATGCGCCTCCAGCTGGGTCGCCTGGTCCTCGGTTAATTTACAGGTGTAGGAATTGAGCGCCCGTTCCGCCATTACTTCTTGTCCAACACCTTGATCTCCACCTTGCGAAACTCCACCGGATGACTCTCGGACTGCAGCGAGATGTAGCCCTCGCCTAACGACAACTGTTTTCCTTTGATGAGTTTTTTTGCATCGCCATCGGCTGGATCATATTGCGGCTGGGTGTAGCGCATCACGCGTTCGCCGTTCACGAAATGCTCAATGACCTCAGCTCCGCGTACTTCCACTTCCACGGTCACCCATTGATCACCTGGAAAGGTCTTGGACGCGCTACTGAAGCAATGGCGTGTTTGCAGTTTGCCGTCCATCACCACGTTCGTGCCAGGAGTGCAGAGATTGGCCGTGGTGCGTTTTCCTGTTTCCTTGCCGCCCAGCAACTGCACTTCAATGGACACCGGAAAATCCTGATTCACCGCCATGCTTTTGGGATCCTGACAATGCAGCATAATGCCGCTATTCCGCCAGGCCCAGCCGGGACCGCCCTTCAACTGCTCCCCCACAAACCGGTACTCCAGCCGGATCCGATAATGAGAATATTTCTTCTCATAAAAGATGTGCCCGAACTGTTCATCGAATTGCTCGTACCCCTTGTAGCCCACTTTCATCAATCCATCCTCCACTCGAAAAGTGTTGTGCAGGTTCTTGCCCGCGGGCTGCCCTTTGATCTTAGGCGTCCAGCCATCCAGATTTTTGCCGTTGAAGATCGAAACCCATTCCGCCGTCCAGCCTGTGTTGGAACCAGCACACATCAGAGCAACTAAAAGAATTAAGCGCATGCCCCTGTCTACACCAGCCAACCGCCCATGCAACGGAAAATATTTTGACAACCCATTCCCCGTACCCCAACGCTCAGCCGTGCCCCAGCCCCCTGCACAACGCAAAGCCCGCCGATTGGTGCCGCGACTCCTTTCGTGGTATGGCAAGCATGCACGCGATCTGCCCTGGCGGCGCACGCGCGATCCCTACGCCATCTGGATCTCTGAGATCATGCTCCAGCAAACGCAGGTAGCCACCGTGATCCCGTATTGGGAACGCTGGATGCGCGCCCTGCCGACCGTGAACCATCTCGCCCGAGCCAAGCCTGAGCGCGTACTGAAACTCTGGGAAGGACTCGGCTACTATTCGCGCGCCCGTAACCTACAGGCAGCCGCCAATCAAATCCTCAAGAATCATCAGGGCCAATTTCCCAACACCCCGGAGGCCATTCGAGCACTGCCAGGCATTGGCCGTTACACCGCCGGTGCCATCAGCAGTATCGCTTTCAACCTCCCCGAGCCGATTGTGGATGGCAACGTGATCCGCATCCTCACCCGTCTGTTTGGCCGACGCGAAGATCCCAAGGCCAAGGTTCTGCAAAATGAACTTTGGTCATTGGCCGAAACCCTCGTGCGCAGCACCGAAGATTGCGCTGCGCTCAACCAAGCTCTGATGGAACTCGGCGCCACCGTGTGCCATCCGCGCTCACCGAACTGCAAGGACTGCCCCGTGAAACGCAGCTGTACAGCTCGCAAGGACAACGCCACCCACCTCATACCCACTGCACCGCCCCGCGCTCGCACAGAAGCCCGGAGCATCGAGGTTTATTGGATCACCCGAGGAAACCGAATCCTGCTGCAAAAACGGCCGAAAGGATTTCACAATGCCGGGTTTTGGGAACTTCCCAACAACGAAACCGGCCCCGGTATTCCGCTGCCGCCCCAATCTGAGCCTCTCACCACCGTACGGCACACGATTACCAAGTACCGCATCCAACTCATGGCTTACGCCGTTACCAAGCCCCGCGCCCTCAAGGGCCGCTGGTGCCGTCGAGACGAATTGGAGTCTCTTCCCATTACCGCCGCGCACCGAAAACTTTTGCGGCAATTGCCTGCGCCTAACGAGGCAGCACAAACAACTGCGTAAAATAAAAGCGGCCGCTGGGGCTCTTGGCGACCGCGAGACCTGTATGGGTAAAGTGGGGATCCTCCATGGCCTGCCGATGTTTGGGGCTGTTTAACCACGAGTTAAACGCCCGTGCCGCCGGATCGGCGTTGCCGTAATTGTACGCCAAATTTTCCGCCACCGTCCGGTAAGGCATGAAACGGCCAATGGCCGTGGCGCGTTGCTTGAACCCCCGATGACTGAACGCCCCGCCTTGGGCCATGCTCGCACTGTGCCGTCGGGCCACGCGGGAAATACGATTGTCCAAAGTCACCTGAGTCAATCCCAGCGAAGCCCGATGCGCGTTGACCCGATCGTGCGCTTGCCGAACCAGCTGTTCCAATTCGGCAGCATCTTCATGCGGTTGCAGCACGGGATCGGTCATCCGCAACCCACCACCAGCCGGCCCTGCACAACCGTCGGCCCACAGGAGCAGACTGCAGAGCAAACTAACGCTGATGGATTTCAATGTCATTGATGTTGAAATAATCCACGCGCTTATCCTTGCGCACGCCATCGACATCCACCTGAATCACGCAATGATCCCCCTCCGTTTTTGCGACGCGATAAAGGGCATACTCTTCACCGGTCCGCACTCGCATAAAAAGCTGCTCGGTTTGCCCCTCCGGATTGAGTTTGAGAAAGCGCGCCAGCTCGGTTTGGAAAAATTTTTTATTAAACTTGATGGTCGCATTGCTGTAGCTGGCGAGCACCACTGGCCCCGCCGGGGCAGCCGAAGGCGGTGGAGGTGGGGGAGGCGTGTCAGTTGTGCCACCGCCAATCATGCCTGGCACCTGCACCACCGGCATCCAATTTGCGCAGCCTTCATACCAAGCCTGATCGGTAGGCAGGATTTGGCCGCGCTTCAAATACTCGCGCGCTTCCTCAAGGGGATACGGCCCGAAAGCTTGCCCATCCCGATTGAAATGCAGCAACATGCAGGGATTCTGCGGCGGGAACGTGGGGATGGCAAATGGAAACAACCGGCCAACACGCTGCCCACGAATCAATTGAGCATCGACAGCCCGAGGCTTTTTTGATACATAATCGGCCATGAAGTCCCGTGCTTTTTCACTAACAGTGGTGGCGTGTCTACTCATCGCAACGCCGAGTGAAGCCCGCGAACGGCTGAAGGATGGATCCACCGAGGCGATGATGGCAGAGGCCGTCGTCCGCCCTTTGAGTCTCGCAGGCACTGTTTTGGGCGGCGCGATGTACGTCATTACCTGGCCGTTTGCCAAGCTGGGCAAAGCGGATACCGCCGAAGCCAAAAGGCATTTACTGGACAAACCTTACGAAGCAACCTTCAAGCGGCCGCTCGGCGATTTCAAGCGCTTGAAGGAAATCAAAGAGGAACGTTAAACGGTGGTTATGCCTGAACCATCCCGCATGGAAGAGAAACCCCACGTGGATCGCAGCGAAGAGCCGGCCGCGTTGGAATCCAACCAACCCATCGCATCCAATGAGTCGCCCCGGACCAGTGTGCTGGCAATCCTGTGTGTGTTCTGCGCCGCATTAGGCTTTTTCCTGCTGCCAGCGATTGCAGCCGTGCCGTTAGGCATCGGAGCCTTGCGCAATATTGACGCCAGCGAAGGCCGTTTGCGCGGTCGGCATCTGGCAGTGGTGGGATTGTGCGTGTCGGTGGTTGCCTTATCCCTATGGTTCCTGTTCTTCGCAGTGACTTGGGCAGGAGTAAACCTAGTGAGCGGTTTGGTCGAAATGCTGATGGCACCCTTTGGGTAAGGCTATTTGCGCCTGCCGTTACCCGGCGCTTTGTAGGCCGGAACCTCGGCAGTGGCATCCTGATAGGCGTTCAACGGGAAATTCTCCTTACCAATCCGGGCATTGCCCAGAACGCGTAAATTACGAACCGCTTGCCGGCTTCGGTTGAGAGCGCTTGGGGCTTCCTGTTTAACCATCG
>CAJWVY010000165.1 GCA_913048135.1 uncultured Verrucomicrobiales bacterium | reverse complement strand
TGGTACACCACGGATGTCTTCACCGATTACGCACTGCATTTCATGGACGAGGCGTTCAAGAAACACAGCGATCAGCCGATCTTCCTGTACATCGCCCATAACGCGCCGCATTTCCCGCTGCACGCTCGCGAAGAGGACACTAAAAAATATCGCGGCCGCTTTCGCGACACCGGCTGGGACAAGCTCCGCCAGCAACGCTACGAACGGATGATAGAGCTTGGCCTAATAAAAAAAGAATGGGCCCTCTCGCCAGCCGACGTGCCCAAGTGGGACACCTACGACGCCAAGCTACGCGATGAACTCGACCTAAAAATGGCGCTCTACTCCGCGATCATCGATCGCATGGACCAAAACATCGGCCGCGTGATCGAGAAACTCCGCACCGCCGGCCGACTGGATAACACCCTATTCCTCTTCATGGTGGACAACGGCGTACCCGGCACTGGCGTGCATGATTGGCGCGGGCTCTTCGCCAAAAACGGTCGTCACCCTGAGACACGCGTGGACAACTACTCCGAATGGGGTCGACGCGGCGGCTGGTCCTCTAGTTCCGGTCGAGGTTGGGCCAACCTTAGTAACGCTCCTTTTCGCATGTATAAGCGCTACACCCATGAAGGAGGTGTCGCTACCCCGCTCATCGTCCATTGGCCCGACGGGTTGAAGGACCAGAACAAATTGCGCCATGCCCCCGGCCACATCATCGACATCGCCCCCACCTGCCTCAACGCCGCCGGCCTATCCACTAAAGGCATGGAAGGCCGGACCTTGCTGCCGGTGTTTGCCAAGGACAGCACCCAGCCACGCACACTCTTTTGGGAACACGAAGGCAACCGCGCCGTGCGTCAGGGTGATTATAAACTCGTCGCCCAACACAATACCCCGTGGGAGCTCTACAACATGCGTAAGGACCGCAACGAACTCCACGACCTCTCCCGGTCTATGCCGCAAAAAGCCGCTGAACTCAAAAAACTCTACGAAGCCTGGGCCCACCGAGTGGGCGCCAAACCGTGGGACGAAGTCAGCGTCATCCGGAAAAAGAAGCCGCCGAAAAAGTGAGGCCGAGCGAGGCTACTTGCGCAACTCAATGATCGCGAAGATGGCGCGGTGATCAGACGCCACAGCTTCGGCTAACACGCGCGTTTCCACGAGTGTCCAGCGCGCTTTCGGGCGCACGAAAATGTAGTCGATTTGTCGGGCCGGTTGACCGACCGGGATGGTCGGCATGATGCGCGCGTTGGTCCGTGTCCAAGTTCGACCGATTTCCTGCAAAGTCCGGCTGGCAGGCACGTCGTTCAAATCCCCCGCGAAGATTGACGGCATCTCCGGTTGTTTGGCGGTCAATTGATTGACGAACTTCGCCGAGGCCAACCGCTCCGCATCGGGCTGGCGATGATCAAAATGTGTCGCCAATAAACGCAGGCTTCGATCCTTGGATATCTGAACCGTCGCCGCCAACACGCCACGTTGTTCGCCGGCATCCACGTTGGGCAACAGATGATTCCGATGCTCCGTAATCGGGAACCGCGAAAGAATGGCGTTGCCGAATTGACCACCCTGAAACGCGATGTTGGCACCGAAGACATGATTCATTCGGGTGAGCTGCGCCAGTTCAGCGGCCTGATCCACCTTGCCCGTGCGCGTCGTGTTCCGATCCACCTCCTGCAACGCCACCAAGTCCGGCTTCACCGATTGGATCACGCGCGCAATGCGCGGCACATTCAGTTTACCGTCCACGCCCGCCGCATGATGGATGTTGTAGCACAACACCCGCAACCGCACCGGCGCCCTCTTGCGCCCGGCAACAATCACCTGCCGCTGGGCACGATGGATTCCGATCAACCCGCCGGTGACCGGATCGTTTGCCAATCCCTGCCCGGTAAACGGCACCGCGTTTTGGCCGAGGTACTGAAGCTCGCCGCCCTGCTTAGGTAACGCCAAACGAAAGGCCACCAGATCATCATGGCCCGTCACCCACAGCTCATCCCCGCGCCAAATGCCGCCAGACAAACTGTAACGCCCCAGCTGGCTGATGACTTTCTTCGGATATGTCCAGCGCGCCACCTCGCGCCATTGATCGTCGTACTTGGCGAGAAACGTCTTGGCGTTGCTCGCGCCGTAGTGGGCGAAGTTGCACCACCAATGATCGTCCTTGCGCAACACCCACACCAGCGAGCCGCCGGCATTGCCGAAGGCCTTGAAGGTCGACAGCTTCATGGTATCGACATCGAGCGCCATGATCTCGCTACGCTCAGGCTTGAAGGGATAATTCGAATGCGCGCACAGCAGCTTGCCCTTCCAAAAAAACCCGCTGTTCAAATGCCGCGCCGCGCCCGTGCTCAACGCCACGCGCTTGCCCGTCGTCCGGTCATATTTCGCCACCGCGCGACTCGTGATGGCATAAAAGAATCGCTGATCCGCTGCGGCCGCCTGATGTGCCTCCGGCGCGGGCCACTGGCGTACCGGCGCCCAGTCCGTTCCCCGCACTACCTGCGCAAACAGGAAAATGAGGAAAACCAAGCGCATGTTATTTCTTAGGTTTCTTGTCGGCCGCCGCTTGGCGGAGGGTTTCGAACACCTTGTCGTATCCGCCACCGGCCAGCGCGTTTCCGCCCGGCACAAATTCACCATAGGGCCTAGCCGGGAATCGTTTGAGTTCTGCAGCCAGCTTCTGTTTCATTTGCGTCAATGTCCCAGCATGGCGTTTTTGGTCAGCCAGATTTTTCTGTGCATCTGGGTCCCGGTTCAAATCGTACAATTGATCGCCGGTGTACGCGTGCGGATGCGTTGCAATGGAACGTGAGACGCCGCCACTCAGGCCGGTCAACGACTTGAGTTCCCGCCGCTGGCGCTCCTGCACGCCGGCCACCTGTTCCCGTGTATACCGCAGGGCGATGTAACTGTGTGTTTTGGTCTTGATGGAACGCGCGGCGCCAATCTCGCCGTACACGTACTCGCGCACCGGCTCGTGCGGCGCTTGGAAGAGCGGAGCTAAGCTCACGCCATCCATCCGGTAGGCGGCGGGCTTTTTTACACCGGCCAGTTCAAACCATGTGGGCACAAAATCGGTGTTTTGAATCAACTCCTCACTGCGCACGCCCGCCTTCATCCCGGCCGGCCAGCGCATGATGCAAGGCACCTCCGTGCCTTTGGCCTTGTACAACGACCCCTTGTGCCCCGAGCCATGATCGGCCACAAACAACACGATCGTATTATGCGCCAGTTTCAATTCATCCAGCTTGTTGAGGATCAATCCGAGAGAATCATCCATCCATAGGTACCCGGCTTGATTCGAGGTTAATCCAGCTTGCTCGATTCGTTTCATGACCGAACCTCGAGACGGCAGCACGTTTAAATCCGCATCGATGATGCCTTCGCCGGTGACCCTCGGCTTGTCCAGCGACTTGTGCCAGGAACCATTCGGCCCATGCAGCAGTGTAGTGCAGTAGTGCAGATAAAACGGCCTCTGACGGTGGTGCTCGATAAACTCCACCGCGGCCGCGGCGGTCCATTCCGGATTATGACTTTGGAACGGCGCCTTGATATTGTCCCAATAAATATTCTTGGCCCATGTGAACCCGAAATCCTTCACAGCCTTCCGATAGCCCTTCTCATTTTCAAATTTTTTGCGGTTGAGTGACGGCGTGAAGGGTACGTTTTTCTCAATCTCGTGCAGGCCGTATTTCTGCCGAAACTCCGCATCACTGAGCGACGGCCCTACATGAAATTTCCCCACCATGCCCGTGGCGTACCCCGCCTTAGTCAGCAGTGCCGCAACGTTTTGATTGTCCGGTTCCAATTCCACGTTGAAGCCCGGCAGACTTTGCTTTCCCTTTGGGAACAGCTCCAAAAATTCCGCTGAATAGGCCGACCCCGCATATCGGCCAGTCAGGAATGTGTAACGTGACGGTGTGCACACGGTCGAGGTCACGTGCGCATTTTCAAACGTGACCCCCTCCCGGGCCAGCCGGTCGAGATGTGGCGTGAGTACCTTGCCGCCGTACACGCTTGTCTCGTATTTGTCGTAATCATCGACCATGAATACGATGATGTTCGGCTGCGCAGCGCTCAACAGTCCGGCACCGCCCAGCAACCATACGAGAAACCAACGTGTCATGGGTGAAGCATTGGGCAGTCGCGAATGGAGGTCAAACCTCAACCGGCTGCAACTCGATGTTTCCCGCTTGAAGAAAATTCCGTAGGACCAGACACTCAGCCCCATGCCATTTATTTTTACGCACACTGTTTTGGTGCTAGTCCTGTTGATCGGTGCTGAAGTTCAGGCACAACAGTCTAAAACTACCGAGCCCCTCAACGTGATGGCGTTCAATATTCGGTACGCCAGTGCCACAGGAGCAAATGCCTGGCCGAAGCGGCGAGGCGGTGTGGTCAAAGTAATCGCCGATCAAAAGGCCGACCTCATCGGCACGCAAGAAGGACTGCATCATCAACTGGTGTTCATGGACAAGTCGTTACCGGACCACAAATGGATCGGTACTGGGCGCGAAGGTGGCCAGCGCGGGGAATTCATGGCCATCTTTTATCGGCACGCGCGGTTTGAACCGTTGGAGACGAAACATTTTTGGTTGTCGGACACGCCGGAGAAAGTCGGCTCCGCCAGTTGGGGCAACACGGTGAAACGCATGGTCACGTGGGTGCGCTTTCTCGATCGCCGAACGAAAAAAGAGTTTTATTTCTGGAACACGCACTTCGATCACCGGTCACAGCCATCGCGCGAGAAATCGGCCCAACTGATTCTGCAGCGAGTGAACGCTTTGAAGGCCCAGCTACCAGTCATCCTCGTGGGCGACTTCAACGCGGTCGCAAAGGCCAACCGCGCCTATACCACGCTTACCTCCGAGGGTGCCTTTCACGATTCATTTCAGGTCGCCAAGGAAAAAGTCAACGCCGGCTGGAACACCTTTAACGGCTTTGGCCAAACCCAGCGCGGCAACCGCCGCATCGACTGGGTTCTGACCCGTGGCCCGGTGCTGGTGGACCGCACGGAAATTGTGCTCTTTAAGGACTTCCTCCAAATCCCCAGTGACCATCAACCCGTCACCGCCCGTCTGCGCTTGAAGTAGTTCAGGCAAATTTGACGGTGACGGCCACTCGACACAGCTCAGTCAAGAGCAAGAACGCCAGCCCAAGGTGTCAACGCCCGGCCGCCAAGTTGAGAGTGTAAACCTTCGATTTGTTACCGAGGATATCCTCGCAGATCAGTTGCACGGTGGCGCGGCCGGATTGTTTGATGGGCAGCTCGGCCCGGCGCGCGGAGGGCACCATGCTGGGGACCGCGCTGGGCTCAATGCCGTCGTAAAACACCTTGTACGAAAACTGCGGGAGCGTAGCCGGATCGTTTTCCCACTCGACCACGAGAGTGTTGCCGTCCCTCTTGACCTTTGCGGATTTAATTTTTAAGGGCGCATAGCCGGGCTTGGTGTCGGTGCGTTTGATGGCGTGTTGAGATGGATTCTTGGTGGTGGGCTGGGTTGCCTTGCCGCCGGCGGTCATGAAATAAAATTCACCGGAAGCATCCTTGGCCACGCCGCCGTTCCAGTTGGTTTTGTAATTGAACGACCGTTTGCCGGGATCGAGGTCCCAATAGTTCACCGAGTACCGCGCGCGACCAAAGGCGTGCCACTGACCGTTGAGTCGACGTTTCCAACCGCCGCGCAAATGGGAGGTGCGCGCATTTTTGCCGGTCTCCAGCCAGTCCTCGATAAAGGCATCCGTGCCACCCTCGAAAAAGGCTTTCTTGGCGGCGACATCCATGGTGACCAAATGCGTCCATTGCCCGGTCTTGCCCGAGCGACTCCAGAACCCGTAGTAAGTGTGATCGCCCATCACCCAGCAACGCGAGACGAGTGTGTACCAAGTGTC
>CAJWVY010000164.1 GCA_913048135.1 uncultured Verrucomicrobiales bacterium | reverse complement strand
AAGGATTTGAGCCGTTGTTTGACGGGGCAACCCTGGCCAATTGGCAGGGCTTGCTGGCCAAGCCGAATAACGATCCCACCAAGCGCGCCGCCCTCGCAGCCGATGAGCGTGTGCTGCAGCAATCGGCAGCGGACCAGAAGATGCTCGCCCATTGGCGCGTGGTCGATGGCGAGCTGCGTTTTGATGGAAAGGGCGACAGCTTGAGCACAGTGCGCGAGGATTATGCGAATTACGAACTGTGGCTGGATTGGAAGATTGGCCCCAAGGGCGACAGCGGCGTGTATTTGCGCGGCCAACCGCAGGTGCAGATTTGGGATCCGCGCGGTGATGATAATCCGGTGGCAGCCTCGGGGAGCGGGGCGCTGTTCAATAACAAGAAGGCGCTCAATGAACCCTTGGTCAAGGCCGACCGAATTACAGGGGACTGGAATCGCTTCAGAATTTTGATGATCGAAGACCGCGTGCACGTCTATTTAAACGGGCAACTCGTCGTGAAAAACACGCCATTGGAAAACTACTGGCAAGAGGGTAAGCCGTTGCCGGGGCAGGGGCCGATTGAATTGCAGGCCCACGGCAGTCCGCTGGCTTTCCGGAACATTTACCTGCGAGAGATCAAATGAAACCAACAAACCGCCGCTCCTTTCTTCAAGTCACCGGCGCCGCCATGGCGTTCCCTTATGTGGGGAAAGTGCTTGGGGCCAATGAAAAACTTAACATCGGCGTCGTGGGTGTTGCCGGTCGGGGCGGTAGCAATTTGCGCGGAGTAGCCGCGGTAAAAGAATCCCACATCGCGGCCCTGTGCGATGTGGATCTAAAAAATCTCACCGCCGTCGGCAAACAATATCCTGACGCCAAGCGTTTTCGGGATTTTCGGCGGATGCTGGATCAAAAGGATTTGGATGCGGTAGTTTGCAGCACGCCGGATCACACGCATGCGATCGTGGGCGTGAGCGCCTTAAAGAGCGGCCGCCATTTGTATTGCGAAAAGCCTTTGGCACATACGGTCACCGAAGTACGCGCCCTGACCGAGGCGGCCGCCAAGCACAAGCGCGTGACCCAGATGGGAAACCAAATCCATTCGGGCAGCAATTACCGGCGCGTGGTGGAGCTGGTGCAAAGCGGCGCGATTGGGGGCGTGCGCGAGGTGCATGTATGGGCCGGGGCGCAATATGGAAACATCGGGTTATCCGAGACCGATGCGCCGATCCCGAAGGATTTGGATTACGACTTGTGGCTGGGGCCGCTGGCGTATCGTCCGTTCCGCAAGGAGTACGCGCCATTTCATTGGCGCCATTTTTGGGAATTCGGGGGAGGCACCCTGTCGGATTTCTGGTGTCATTATGCCGATCTGGCGCATTGGGCGCTGGATCTGAAACATCCGCTGACGATTCATTCGCAGGTCGGTATGGCGAGGCCCGAGCGTGTTACCGAATCGATGCGGGTGGAGTACACCTATCCCGCGCGCGGCAAGCAGCCGCCGGTGAAGCTCGTGTGGTATCAGGGGCGCGAACGCCCGGAGATCCTCACGGAAGCCCAGCGTAAGCAATGGAAGAGCGGCGTTATGTTTGTGGGTGAGAAAGGAAAATTATTTTCCAATTACGGTTCGCACCGGCTAATGCCGGAGGATCAGTTCAAGGGATTCCAGCCGCCGCCCAAGAGCATTCCTGAATCCATCGGTCACCATGCCGAATGGGTGAAAGCCAGCCGCGAAGGCGGTCGCTGCGGCAGTGATTTCAGCTATGCCGGGCCGCTCAGTGAATGTCCGTTGCTGGGGATTGTGTCTCATCGGTTGGGCAATGTGAAACTGGATTGGGATTGGAAGGCTATGAAGGTGAAAGGGTTGCCGGATGCCGATCGCCTGATTCGCCACCAGTATCGTGCAGGCTGGGCGCTCTAGAGGGTAAGTTCGGCTCGACATTCCGGGCAATTTACCCTGAATTAGGGAGGAAAGGGGGGCGAGCCGGTGGGGCTGGTTCATTTGCTTTGTCCAAACTCAACACATTGCGGACCGTGCTGCGCGAGTACGAATCGTGCCTCATCGCGTATTCGGGCGGGGTGGATTCGGTGCTGCTCGCGCACGTGGCGCACGAGGAATTGGGCCGTCAAATGTTGGCGGTGATTGCAGATTCGCCTAGCCTGCCGCGGCGTGAATTGACCGAAGCCAAAGCACTGGCCGCGGAGTTTGAGTTTCCCTTGGAGATCGTGGGCACGGGGGAATTCGAGAATCCCGATTATCATAATAATCCGGTTAACCGATGTTATTTCTGCAAACACGAGCTGTTCACGCACATGGAAGCCATCGCCGCTCAGCGCGATTTTCGCGTACTGGCGTATGGTGAAAATGTGAGCGACGCGGGCGATTGGCGGCCGGGCGCGCAGGCCGCCGGCGAATTTGAGGTGCGGGCGCCCTTGCGTGAGGCGGGTTTTTCCAAGACGGATGTGCGGGAAGTTTCACGCGCGCTTGGTTTGCCCACAGCCGATAAACCGGCCATGCCCTGCCTGAGCTCGCGCATTCCCTATGGGGAACGTGTGACCCCGGAAAAGGTGGGCATGATTGAGCTGGCGGAAAATGCCTTGCGCGACTTGGGTTTTAGCGAAGTACGCGTGCGGCATCATGAAAGGGGCCCGCTGGCACGCATTGAGGTGATCCCCCGCGAAGTTGGCCGCTTGCAGTCGAGCGAAACCTTTCAGCAGGTAAAAGCGTCTTTTAACCAGATTGGGTACATGGAAGTGGAAGTAGATGGCGCTGGTTATCGGCGTGGAAGCTTGAATCCCGCAGAAATTATGAAGTAATGCCAGTTTTTGAATACACAGCCCGCCATGCGGACGGTCGACAGTTGCAAGGCACGGTAGAGGCATCCGACCGAAACGGGGCGATGACACAGATTTCGGCGCAGGGATTATTTCCTGTTTCCATTACTGGCGGAGGCGGAGAAGTGAAGGCCGCGCCCACGAAGGTGTTGTTTAACGAGGAAGCCCCGCGCCGGCGCAGTCATGCCAAGCCCAAGCTACAGGAGCTGGCTAATTACACGCGGCAATTGGCGAATTTACTGAAAGCGGGCATGCCGCTGACTTCAGCCTTGAGCAGCATGATTAGTCTTGAGGGTAGCGGAGTGTCCGCCGCGGTGAGTGAGCAATTGCTGCATGACGTGCGCGAAGGACACAACCTCTCAGCGTCTCTGGCAAAACATCCTGGGATTTTCCCTGAGATGTACGTCAACATGATTAAGGCCGGCGAGAGCGGCGGTTCGTTGGTGGAGGTTTTGCTTCGGTTAGCCGAACACTACGAACGGTTTGCTGAAGTGCGCGCAAAGGTGACATCTGCCTTGGTGTACCCGGCGTTTGTAGTCGTGCTTGGTCTAGTGCTGATCTTTGTTTTCATGAGCTACATTTTGCCAAAGTTTATGAAAATCTTTGATGGCATGAAAGTATCTCTACCCTTATCCACGCAAATACTTCAAAGCATGAGCGATTTTTTTGCTAATTGGTGGTGGGGTGTATTGATTGTAAGTATGTTATTAATTGTTGTTGTGAATGGTTACTTTAGTACCGCAGTGGGTAGGGAACGCCTGCACGGTTGGCTGCTGGAAGCGCCGTTGGTTAAAAAGATCGTGCGACCTACTATGTTTGGGCAGTTTGCCCGAACTCTCGGGGCGCTTTTGCGCAACGGTGTGCCAGTGCTAACGGCCCTAAAAATAACCGAGAGTGTCGTGCAAAATGTCGTTTTGCAGGACGCGATTGCTCGCACACGTGAGGGGGTAACTGATGGTAAGACACTGGCGCAACCTTTGGCTCGGAGCGGGGTGTTTCCCAAGTTAATGGTGGACTTGATTCACATCGGCGAGCAAACGGGCGATGTGCCGTCGGCTTTGGAAAATTTGGCCGAAACGTACGATAACGAACTGACAACCAACCTGCGGGTTGTAACGACCCTGATCGAGCCAATCCTGATTGTTTTTATTGCCGGAGTGGTGGGCTTTATGTTGGTAGGCGTGTTGCAGGCGATGTTCAAAATTACCTCCGCTATTGGCCGATGAAACGCGCGTTTACATTGGTTGAACTGATGGTGGTGGTGGCGGTCATGGGCGTGATTATTGGGATTAGTATCCCTGCTTTCCGGGCTTTTCTGAAAAAGGCACCTTTGGAACAGGCTATTAGTGATGTTGAGGGAATGTGCCGACAGGCACGCAGTGACGCGATCATAAATAAGCGGACATTAGAGCTGGTGCTTAACGATGCGGAGGAATTCGTGACCCTTCGCACAGTGGCGCGTTCGGTAATGGGGGTTGATCCAGAGACTGGCATGGAAGCAAATTTAGTGGAACAAGGTGAAGTGTTGGAACGCGTGGAATTGCAAGCGGACCTCCAGATCATCGAGCCAATTGATGAAGATTTCATAGGTCAATTGGAGTTGAGGTTTTATCCAAATGGAACGGCAGAGCCTGTGGATTTACGGGTAACGGATGGGAGCGAAGCCTACATTCTAAGTCTGGATCCGGTGACCGGTCAGCCCACTGTCATTAACGAGGATACGAGATAATGGAGACTCACAAACAGAGCATTATGGCTTTCACCTTAGCTGAAGTATTGATCGCCGTAGGTATCTTTGTGGTGGCGATTTTCGCCATTCTTCAATTAGTGGGACAAGGACTTCAGTTGGTGCGAGTGATGCAGCAGCAGCGCCCGGACCTAGGGGCTCTGGCCGCGAAGACCTTGGTGGAGTTGCCTGAACCCGACGGCACGCTGGCAACCGGGCTGAGTGAGCCGATGGATGAGGATTTTGGGGGGAATGGAGGTGGTGAATTCACCCTTTATCCGGATGCACGTTGGCAAAGGGATATAATGAGTTTAGATGCTACCAACGGCTTGTATCAGGCCATCGTGACGGTTGAGGAGCAAGTTGGGGGTGGCGATCTTGCTGAATATCAGATACGTTTTCTAATGTTCAGGCCGGACGTCGCTGAAGTTGAAATGGGCGGGGCTCAGGGAAGTGGGGCAGGGTCGGGTGGGAGATAGTTGAAATGAAGAAAAAACAGTCAGCTTTTACGTTGGTGGAAACGATCGTTTCGATTGCTATCTTGTCGATCGTGTTGGCCATGGTTTACGGAGTCTTCTTTTCGGTGGCCCGTTCCACGGTGGCAGGAGCCGAAGCTTCGGTTGAAGTTCAACGGCAAAGAATCGCTCTCAAAACCATCGAAGACTCGCTGAGCGGCTTGGTGTATTATGAGCAAAGCAAAGAGCAGTATTCCTTTCTGGCGGACACTACGATTTTCGAATACCCCAGCATTAGCTTTGTGTCGCGGGTTCCTCCCGGTTTTTTAGGTAACAAAGAGTTTGGCTCACAGCGGTTACGGCGAATCACCTTTCAGGTTGAGGATGATGAAGATTTGGGCCGATCGCTCGTGATGTACCAAGAGGCGCTCATGCAGCCGATCAACACGCAGGATATTCAGGAACCCAAGCGCTGGGTTCTGGGGCCGAATCTAGACACATTTTTCTTTGTGTTTTGGAGTACAATTAACAACGAGTGGGTGAGTGAATGGACTGAAACCAATTCAGTGCCTTCTCGCCTAAAGTTTGAATTGGCCTTCAAAAGAGCCGATGGTGAGGCGGCGAGAATTGAGGAAATCCAAAAACGCGAAATTATTGTCTTCTCTGAGAGTATCACTCAGGCCATGCAGAATCCGCCTCTGCCTCAAGCTAAGGGTGGCGGTTCGCGTGGGGGAAAAGGTAACTCTAGTTCTAGGAAAAGGCCTACAGCAGAGCAAATTGCAGAGTGGCGCAAAAAACAGGCAGAACGAAGTGGACGTGATGGAAAGGATGGGAGAAGTCGGTATACTGACGCCCAAAAAGCTGAGTGGGCTAAAAGGATGAGAGAAAGAGCTAGTAGCAGGAGTCGTAATAATGGCACAGGAGGTTCAGGAGGTTCAGGAGGTTCAGGAG
>CAJWVY010000163.1 GCA_913048135.1 uncultured Verrucomicrobiales bacterium | reverse complement strand
TGCAGGTCGCGGTCATCACCAGCATGTTCGCTACCGTATTGTCGATGCACAACGTGGCTGCCCGCTACATGTTTGTGCTTGGCCGCCAAGGTTGCCTTCCGCTCGTGCTCGGCCGTGCGCATCCCGTTCATGGTTCACCGACCATGGCCAGTCTGACCGTATCGGGCATCTCGCTCATAGTCATCGTTGGAGCCGCATATCTTGGCCTGCACCCGATGCTGGGACTTGGACTGGTGGCGCTCGGCTTCGCCGCGGCTGGGGTCATGTTCATGCAGGCGCTGACCAGCCTTGCGGTCATCTCCTACTTCCGGGACCATCCGCAACGTAAGCTCTGGCAGCACGTGATCGCACCCGCACTGGCGTTTATCGGCCTGCTGGGCGCGCTATACTTTGCCTTTGAAAACTTCGACCCCGTCGGCCGCTGGCGCACGCACTACCGCACCGACGGCCGGCCGCAGATTGATCCCGCCACCATTCTCTCCAACGGCGATCAGCTCGCCAACATCGTTGCCTTCAAGCAAATGCTCCTCAAGCGCGAGCCGGATTTTGCCCGGTGCCTCACCGAGAAAATGCTCACCTACGCCACCGGCCGCCGGTTGGAGCCGATTGACCGCGGCGAAATCAACCGTCTCACCACCGCTCTCGCCCAAAACGGCAACCGCCTCCGCGACCTTGTCCACCTCATCGCCACCAGCGAAATTTTCCTGCAGAAGTAGCGCGGACTTATTAATCCTTAGTGCCGGTCGCTGCTCAGTGAACCGAAGGCACTTGCCAATGAGGGTGCCCGCGCCTACCTAGTCTCAAGGTTGCTTTAGTTTGGTAACTGCTGGCTGTCCTAGATTTGATTGAAAAAATGAAACGAGTTGGGTTCATCATCGGAATGTTCACCGCGTTGCTCACGGTGGCGGCGACGCCGAAGGCGGATTTGGACGGGTTTCGCAAGGCGGTTGAGCCGGTGTTGAAGCGGGCCTGTGTGAGTTGTCACGGGCCGGATAAGCAGAAGGGGAAATTCCGCGTGGACACGCTGGATCCCGATTTGTTGAACGGCGGGGATGTGGACTGGTGGCTGGAGGTGTTCGGCGTGATCGGCAATGGCGAGATGCCGCCGGAGGATACCGAGGTGCATCTGCAGGATGCCGATCGGGCGGTGGTGGTCGATTGGCTTTCCCGCGAGATCCAGCAGGCCTCGCGCGTGGCACGCAGCGCACAGGGACGTTCGTCGTTCCGTCGCCTGACGCGTTATGAATACGACTACGCCCTGCGCGATTTGCTGGGGCTGGATCATTCGCTGGTGGATCGGTTGCCGCCGGAGACAGCCTCGGAGGATGGGTTCAAGAACAGCTCGGAGCTGTTGCAGATGTCGTCCATGCAGTTTCAAACCTATCGCGAGATCGGCCTGAAAGCGTTGCGGCGGGCGATCGTGATCGGCGAACGGCCCAAGCCGGTGAAGTACGTGTTGCCGTTTGAGAAGTTGTTTGAGCAAACATCGACATCCCAGAAGGCAAAGATCTTCCGGCGGGATGATAAGAAATATGCCAGCCAACGGCGGCGCACCCATTTGCTGAATCGGGAGACGGGCGTGGGCGTTCCGTTTTCCGGCGGGATGTACCGGCCGCTGGACGAGAAGGCGGTCGCGCAGGTTCAGCCTTCTTCCAAGGTCTACATGGAGCTGCCGCGCAACAACGAATGGAAGGTGGGGCTGGATCGTTTCCTGCCGGACGAGGGCACCATGCGGATCAGCATTCGGGCGGCGCGTTCCACGGAGGAACTGAAGGGAGACGCCAGCTTGCGGCTGGGGTTCAGCGCGCACACGAGCAACAATGCGAATTTCTCAAACGTGATCAGCGAGCGGGATGTGCTCGTGAAGGCGCCCGCGGGCAAACCGGAGTTCATTCATTTCGACATTCAACTGGGCGACATCCAGCGGAATCCGTTTCGCAAACTGGAAACCACATTCCCGCGGCGCGACGAGTTTCTGCACATTCGAAACGTGACGCTGGTGGACGGGCTGCACGTGCAGTTTGATCACGTGGAGATCACCGCGCCGTTCTACGCGCAATGGCCGCCCAAGACGCACACGGCGATTTTCTTTGAGAGCGGCAATCGCGAAAACGAGGCGGTGTATGCGCGCGAGGTGCTGGAGCGTTTCATGGGCCGAGCGTGGCGACGACCGGTCGGCGCGCCGGAGGTGGATCGGTTTGTGAAACTGTTCGGCGAATACCGGCCGCAGTTTGAGTCGTTCGAAGGCGCGATGGTCGAAGTGCTGGCCACGGTGCTGGCGCATCCGGAATTTCTCTACCTTACTCAGCGCGATGCCGGCACGCCCAAGACGGCGCCCTCGAGCATCAGCGAATTCGAACTGGCCGGACGGTTGGCGGTGTTTCTCTGGTCGAGCATCCCGGATGAGCCGTTGCTTGATCTGGCTCGGCGAGGGAAATTGCGGGAGCCCAAGGTGTTGGCCGCGCAGGTGGACCGCATGTTGGCCGATCCGCGCGCCAAACGTTTCACGCGGCATTTCGTTCGCCAATGGCTCGGGCTGGATGGCCTGAACAGCGTGGATCATATTCGAGACGATCAGCTCAGGACCGCTATGGAAGAGGAGCCCGTTGCCTTTTTTGAGCAGGTGCTGCAGGCCAATGGCAGTGTCATGGATTTCATTCATTCGGATTACGCAGTGGTCAACGCCAAGCTGGCGCAGCATTACCGGATTCCCGATGTGCACGGTTTGCATTTCCGCAAGGTGGCCCTCGAGGCCCGGCACCAACGCGGCGGGCTGATGACCGGCGCGGCGGTGTTGGCGATGAATTCGGACGGCAAGGATTCCCATCCCCTCAAGCGCGGGGTCTGGATGCTGGAACGCATGCTTCACGATCCGCCGCCGCCACCCCCGCCTAATGTGCCCGAGGTGGATCTCGCTGATCCGGAGATTGCCAAGATGACCTTGAAGGAGCGCATCGCCGATCATCGTGATGATCCGGCCTGTTATTCCTGCCATGCGCGGATTGATCCGTGGGGGATCGCGTTTGAAAACTACGACGCGATGGGATCGTTCCGTACCACGATCAAAGGCAAGCCGGTGGACGCCACCTCGAAGCTGTTTAACAAGCAACCCTTGGCCGGCATGGACGGCCTGAAGGAATACCTGCTCGCCGAACGACAGGATCAGTTCGCGCGCGCGATGACGCACAAGCTCACCGCCTACGCGTTGGGCCGGCACCTGACGTTTGCCGATCGCGCGGATGTGGAGGAGTTGACGACGGAGTTTAGGAGCCGCAAAGATCGGCTTCGCGACCTAGTGCATTTACTTGTTCAAAGTCGCATTTTTAACTCCAAATAAGGGGCTGATTTCGATAGACTATTTTTGAGATGAGGACATCCAATGCAAGCGTACTCACACGCAGAACGTTTCTACGGGGAACCGGCATCGCTCTGGCTTTGCCTTGGCTTGAAACGTTTGCGGCGGACGATCGCAAGGCCAACGCGACGCCGAAGCGGTTTGTCAGCATCTATCATCCCGATGGCGTCGGTGTGCCCATTCGGAAAGATCCGGCCTGGAAAGACTGGAGCTGGTTCCCGCATGGCGGCGAAAAAGATTTCCAACTCACCAAGGTGCTCGATGTCCTCGAACCCTTGCGGCGCGACATCACCATCTATTCCGGGCTTTCACATCCGGCCGTTCGGCGCGTGCACGGTCACTCCAATGCGGACCAGTACCTGACCGGCGCCGACACCAAGGGCCACGGCCCTTATAAAAATTCCATCTCGCTGGATCAACTCTACGCCGAGCACATCGGCGATGCCACCCGGCACGCCTCGCTGGTGATGTCCACCAATGGCGGCATCGGCGGTCCGCGCGGTGCGCAGACGCAGTCCTTCAACCGGGAAGGCCGCGCCATCCCGGCGATGAATAAGCCCAAGCAAATTTTCGACCTGCTGTTCGTGGCCGATGGCAAGGAAGCCGCCGGCCGATTGGCTCGGAGCAAGAGCGCTCTGGATCTTCTGATCGAGGATACCCGCTCGCTGGGTCGCAAACTTTCCAAGCGCGATCAGGAAACGCTCCAGCAATATTTGGACTCCGTTCGGGACACCGAGGTTCGCCTCACCAAGGCCCGGCGCTGGCTGGACACGCCGTTGCCCAATGTCGATTCCGCCGACCTGCATCTGGAAGCCGGGCCCGCTGAGGCCAAGCAGTATTTCCAGACCATGTACGACTTGATTTACCTCGCCTTCCTGAGTGACTCCACCCGCGTGGCGACGTTCCAGCTCGGCCGGGAAAACGGCGGCGGCCCGCACGATCTGCTTTCCAAGGCCGTCGGTCTGGGCGGCGCGCATGGCCTGACGCATTCCGTGAAGAAAACCAACGGCTGGCAGAATCTCGGCACCTACAACCGCTATCAGATGGCGGAGTTCGGGCGTTTTGTGAAGAAGCTCAAGGACACGCCTGAACCGACCGGCAAGGGCAACATGCTCGACAACACCCTCGCCATGCACGGCTCGGCCTCCAGCAGTTTTCACCTCTCGCGGAATTATCCCATCGTTTCCGCCGGCGGCTCAAACCTCGGCTTCAACAACGGCCGCTACCTCCAGTACGTCAACCTGCTGGAGGACGGCAGTCTGCCCGGCGCCGGTGTCATCAGCGATTCCGGTTGGCGTGGTACGGCCAAGGAGGAGGATCAGCCGCTGGGCCATCTGTTCGTCAGCATCCTCCAGCGCCTCGGCGTCGAGACCGATACCTTCGCCGGATGCACGGGCACGCTGAACCGCGTGTAGGCTGCTTCCCGCGACTTTTTCTCAGGTGAATCGAAGGCACTTGCCTTCAGGGACGTCCAAGGCATGCTTTGCCCGAGTCCGTTCGCAGTACATTGCTGTTAGCGGATTAGTGATCCCGATGATGAGTTTACCACAACGCTACGACTGGTACGCAGCATTCATTCCCCGCCTTCGGATGCTGGGGGGCTTGGCGATTTTACTGATTGGCTCAAGCCAATTGGCGGCGATCGAGGAACCGAAGGCGAATCTGGAGAATTTCCGCAAGACGATCGGGCCGGTGCTGCAGCGGGTGTGCGTGGGATGCCATGGGCCGGAGAAGCAAAAGGGGAAATTCCGTGTGGACACACTTGATCCGAATTTGCTGAAGGGCAAGGACGTGAACTGGTGGCTGGAGGTGTTCGACGTGATCGGCAACGGCGAGATGCCACCGGAGGATGCCAAGGTGCAATTGGCCTATGAGGAAAAAGCATTGATCGTCGATTGGTTAGCGCGCGAGATTCAGTTGGCGTCGGAGGTTCGCCGTAGCGAAGAGGGGAACACTTCGTTCCGGCGCATGACGCGCTACGAATACAAGTACGCACTACAGGATTTGCTGGGCATCCCGCATGATTTCTCGCGCGACCTGCCGCCGGAGACGGCTTCGGAAGACGGCTTCAAAAACAGCTCCGAGATGCTGCAAATGACCGTGCAGCAATTCGAGCAATACCGGGATCTCGCACGCAAGGCACTCGAGCGTGCTACCGTACGCGGCGAACAACCCAAAATGGTGTACTACGGAATCTCGATGCGTGACGCTGCTAAACGGAGAAATCACAAGTACATGACGAACGTCGAGGGCACGCGAAAACGGATTGCGGAAGAAGGGCTGACCGTCGAGGAAGCGTTCAAACATCAGGGGGAAAAATTCCCGCGCGATCACGACGGACTGCACTATCGGGACTTAGTGACCGGCCAAGGCATCGGCCCAACCTGGAGCTATAACGGCGCGAAACATGCGTGGACCCCGACCCATACCAAGCCGGAAGTGCCACCTGTCTTTCCAGACGTCGTGATGATCCCGGCCAACGCGAGGTACATCATCGACGTCGGCGACGGCCTGCCGGACGTGGGCAACATGCGCGTGCGCATCCGTGCGGCACGTTACTCGGCTGAGGATACGAATCCGCCTACACTGCGATTGTACTTTGGCAATCAGGCC
>CAJWVY010000162.1 GCA_913048135.1 uncultured Verrucomicrobiales bacterium | reverse complement strand
ATCGCCACAGGCGCGGCCGCAGCAACCACCGGCGGGTTCACCACGGTCGTCTGCATGCCCAATACCTCCCCCACCATCGACAGCCCGGCCACGGTAAAGTTGATTCAGGAACGCGCTGCCGCAGCGGCTCCGGTGAATGTCTACGTCACTGGCACCATCACGCTGGGGATCGCTGGAGAAGAACTTTCGCCCATCGGTTCACTCAAAGATGCCGGCGTGGTGGCCATAACCGATGACGGCAAGTGCGTGCAAAACAACGAACTGATGCGGCGCGCCCTAGAATATGCCGGCATGTTCGATCTGCCGGTCATGGATCATTGCCAGGATTATTCTATCGTAACTGACGGCGTCATGCACGAGGGCTACTGGAGCACCAATCTCGGCCTCAAAGGCTGGCCGGCGGCCGGGGAGGATTTGATTGTCGCACGCAATATTGAATTGGCTGAACTCACTGGCACGCACATTCATTGCCAGCACATCAGCAGCGGCAAATCAGTGGAATTGATCCGACAAGCCAAAGCTCGCGGAGTGCCAATCTCTGGCGAGGCCTGTGTGCACCACTTCACTCTTACCGATGCCACGATTGGCGGCAGTGAACATTTCTGGGCTGAAGACGGCCGCGAACTGCAGACCGAGGCTCAGCGCACGGAATGGCCGGCGTACGACACGCACTTCAAAATGAATCCCCCGCTTCGCTCGGCTGATGATCGCGCAGCGGTGATTGAAGGGCTCGCCGATGGCACACTGGAAATCCTCGCCAGCGATCACGCCCCACATTGCGCGCATGAAAAGGATGTTGAATTCGATTACGCGCCCTTTGGTATTACCGGCTTGGAAACCGAGCTGGCCGTCTCGCTGACCTTCCTTCACCACAAAGGCCATCTTGAGCTACCTGATCTGATCGCCAAATACACCGTGAATCCTGCCCGACTCCTCAAACTGCCTAAAGGAACGCTAAGCGAAGGTGCGGATGCCGATGTGACGGTGATTGACCCAGATGCCGAATGGATTTTTGATGCCAGCACGAGCCCAAGCAAGAGCAGCAATACCCCCTTCAATGGCTGGACCTTCAAGGGGCGCCCCACTATGACAGTGGTGGGCGGCAAAATTGTGTGGCGTGCCGAGGCGGAAATGGCCTAAACTCGATCAACTCAAATCCGTATGAAAACACTCATCGCCCTAATTACCCTCATAGCCTTCAGTCACGTTGCGTATGCCGAAAAAGGATGGCTCACCAACATTGACGACGCCAAAAAAATCGCCAAAACCCACAAAAAACTAATCCTGCTTGAATTCACCGGCTCGGACTGGTGCCCACCCTGTAAGGCCCTAAAGAAAAACGTGTTTGATAAACAAGCCTTCAAAGATTACGCGAAGGAAAATCTCGTGCTGGTGGAGCTGGATTTCCCACGCGATCGCAGCAAAATCACTAAAGAGCAATACGCCTACAATCGCACTCAGGCCAAGGAATACGGAATTCGCGGCTACCCGACCGTGTTTGTACTAGATGCCAACGGCAAGGAGCTGCTCAAGAAAGTGGGCTTCGGTCCCAACTCAGTCGAGGCCTATATCAAAATGCTCAAGGACGCAAAGTTCCAATAGGCGCACAGTTATTCACCGGCGCGGCCAACAACTGGCCGCGCCTTTTTTATGTGGCCGCTTGACCCATCGGGGCCGCATTCCTAGTATCGCCCGGCTTCACGGCCGCCCCATGGCAATTCTCGCATTAGAAGACGGCTCGGTTTTTCACGGCAAAGGATTTGGCGCCAGCGCCACGTCCTGCGGCGAGGTGTGTTTCAACACCTCAATGACCGGTTATCAGGAAATTCTGACGGACCCCTCCTATAAGGGGCAGATCGTGACCATGACCTATCCGGAGATTGGTAATTACGGCGTCAACCCGGAGGATATTGAATCCTACCAACCACACGTGTCCGGCTTTGTGGTGCGCGAATTATCGCCCGTGGTCAGTAACTGGCGCTCAAGCGAATCATTGGATGCCTACCTCAAGGTCAACGGCATCCCGGGCATTGAAGGCATAGACACGCGGGCGTTGACCAAGAAACTGCGTGTGCGCGGCGCGCTCAATGGCGTGATCAGTACCGAGAATCTTTCCGATGAGGAAGCCCGTCAACAAGCAGCCGATTGGCCCGGCATGGTCGGCGCGGACTACGCGAAGGTGGTCACCCACAAGGAAGCTTTTGCCTGGGAAGAACACGAGCAACCGAATGAGGAGTTCACCCTCCCCCAAGGCGCGGATTCCTCCCCTGCCCCACCCCCTCTCCCGCCGGCTGACATTCCGATTGTCGCATTTGATTTTGGAATAAAATACAACATCCTTCGTTGCCTGCGTCGCCATGGATTCAAGGTGCAGGTTGTACCGGCCACGACCACGGCTGAAGAGGTGCTGAGCTATCAACCCGCCGGCCTCTTCCTCTCCAACGGACCCGGTGACCCGGCCGCCTTGGATTATGCGGTACGCAACGTGAAGGAGCTTGTGGATCATGGCTTGCCTACGTTTGGGATTTGCCTCGGCCATCAGGTCTTGGGTCAGGCGCTTGGCGCCAAGACCTTCAAGCTCAAATTCGGCCATCGCGGTGCTAATCAACCGGTGAAAGATTTGGAATCCGGCCAAATTGAAATCACTTCTCAAAACCATGGCTTCGCCGTGGATGACAACGACCTTCCAGATGAGGTGCAAGTGGATCGCATTAATCTCAACGATCAAACCGTCGAAGGACTAAAACATCGCTCCAAACCGATCTTCAGTGTGCAATACCACCCCGAAGCCTCCCCGGGGCCCCACGACTCGCAGCCGCTTTTCCAGCGTTTTCGAGACATGGTCGCTAAAGTGTGACCCTTGACATCCCTGAAAAAGTTAGTAGTGTAGTTATCGCCCGACCGAAAGGTAGAAAGCGTTGTTTGAGGCATGGCTACGCTGCTCTACATTATTACTGAAGGGATCAAAGGCGGTCCTTTCGAGTTAACCGATGGGACCCATATTCTTGGGTCCGCGGGAGACGCCACCATTCTCGTTCCCGACTCGACTATCTCTGCCCAACATGGTCAGTTTGATGTGGGAAATGGACAGATTGTTTACCAGGATTTAGGGTCTCAGAACGGCAGCTTTGTCAGCGAACAACCCATTGCCCAGGCCCAGCCGGTCGCCTTATCCGCCGGCCACATCCTTCAGGCGGGCAGCATTCATTTCCAATTGGTGGATGACCCCAACGCGGTGGAAAGCATGAAACGGGAAACAGCCGTTATCTCCAATACTCCCAAGGCCATCGAACCCGGTGATTTTGGTTCCGCCGATCCCAGCGCGTCCCCCTTCAAGACCCGCAATTCCGGTTGGGTGAAAATTTACATCATCGTCATCACCGTCATCGGCATCGTTGCCATAGGCGCATTGGTATTGACGCTACTTCAGGGCTAATCCGCCGCCGCCCAGTAATCGATGACGAACACGTCATCGAGAATGGGCTTCAGCAGTTCCACGAATTTCTTGTGCTCCGGATGGGGCAGGTATTCCTTGCGGCCCTGTTCATCGGCAAAGGTCACCACGAAACAATGCGTAAATCCCTTATCCAATCCCTCAGGGCTATTATTCCTGCCCATCTCAAAATCCTTGATGGCTGCAATCTTTTTTTCCAGAGCGGCAAACGCCTTGACGACCACAGCCACTTCAGAAGCTTTTGCGGTGTCCTTGAATTTGAAACACACCACATGTCGCAACACGCGGTTCTTTTTTTCTTTAGCTTCCATGGTTTGTGGGGTGGACCCAAAAGCGATGATCGCCATCAGGCACAAGGCAAGGCGCTTGGTACAATGAATCATGACGCCGGGAGGCTACCGATCCAAGATGCAGGCCGCAATGAGTTTCAATTATTCGATCCGGCCCTTTTCCCGAAACTGCTTCAACATCTCCGCCTTGGAGGCCCGCGGACGATGACGCACAGGCAGCGGCAAGCAGGTCTCGCGATCAAATTCATCCGGTGCCTCAAATTCCGGCTCGCGGTCGTCCGTGCGTTTTTGCCAGCCCTTCAATTCCGCCCGCAAACGCTTCAAGTGCGTGACGTATTGCGGCTTGCCGGCCAGGTTATTGAGTTCATACGGGTCGTTTTCCAAATCGTACAATTCCTCCTTAGGACGCGGCTTGATAAAACAATTCATTTGGGCCGCGTTCAGTTTCCCAGCGTCGCGCAGCTTTTGCATGGTGCGAAAGACCGGGCTGCGCAACGCATCGGCAGAGGGCGTGTTTGGATAATGCGGATAAAAGTTGCGGATGTATTTGAACCGGTCACCGCGCACATATCGGCAACGGTCGGAGAAATCATGCCAGTTCTTTTCCCCAAAGGCATAATCGCGAATGCTGGCCTTAGGGTTCTCCAGCATCGGCGCAAAGCTTTTGCCAACGAAAGTGTCCCCGTATTTGGCCCCCGCAAAATCCATGAAGGTCCGCGCAATGTCCACGGAACTCACCAGATTCGGATTCACCGTGCCGGCCTTGACCTTGGCGGGCCAGCGAACAATCCATGGCGTGCGCACGCCGCTGTCGTACAGAGTCGTCTTATCCCGCGGCATCGGCCGACCATTGTCGCTGATAAACATCACCAGCGTATTGTCATCGACCTTCTGGCGCTTCAGCTCGGCCAACACCTCGCCAACAAACCGATCCAATCGGCGAATCTCATCGTAGTACAGCGCGTAATCACCACGCACTTCCGGAGTATCCGGCACATAGGGCGGCAAGGTTACGTCCTCAGGTTTCGTGGGGTTCTTTAGAATCTTTTGATCATATGGCCGGTGCGGATCCAATGCAGCCAACCACAGGAAGAACGGCTTATTCTTAGGGCGTTCCTTGAGCGTCCGCACCCATTCACTGGCGCCGCTCTTGGCATCGCCCTTAGCGGATTCCTGAAACGTGCCCTTGGCGCTCGCGATGAACCCACTCATGTCTGCCTCGATCACTTTATCGAACCGATTTTTCATCGCTTCACCCATGTGAAATTTCCCGACCGAAGCGGTCCAATAGCCCGCCTTCATGAGACGTTCAGAAAAGGTGATCTGCTCCTTGGGGATCGGCCAATGCAACTGCTCGGCATCCGTTTGGTGCGGATATCGACCGGTGATAATACTAGCGCGACTAGGGCTGCAGGAGCTGATGGTCAGAAACGCCCGGTCAAACCGCATCCCTTCCGCAGCCATCCGGTCTATATTCGGTGTCGGCAAACCCTTGTTTCCGTACAAGCTACAGTCATCCCACGCCATATCATCGGCAATGATCAGCACCAAATTAGGTCGGCTCCCGGCCAATTCCGCCTGAGCGGCGATCACACAGAAACAAAACGCAACAAAAGTGGAAACAAATCGCATCCGCGATTCTTCAGGGGGATTGGGCCAAGTTTCAACCACAAAGGGTTGCACTTTCGTGCGCAATCCGTATTGATTTGCCCCCCGTGGAAGACACGAATCAACTCATCGAACAACGCCGCGCCAACCTCGCCGCTCTGGCGGAGGCCGGCATTGATCCATTTGCCAACAAGTTTACCCCCAGCGAAACCTGCGGAGCGGCCAAGGCAAACTACAAGGAGGAACGCCTTGTGGCCGTCGCTGGCCGGCTGGTTTCCAAACGGGAAATGGGCAAAACCATTTTCGCCCACATCAAGGACACCAGCGGCAGTATCCAGTTGTTCATCCGCAAAAACGATGTCGGCGAAGAGGCGTTCAAGATTTTCAAGGGGCTCGATCTGGCGGATTTCGTGGGTGCCAATGGTTCGCTGTTTACCACCAAAACCGGCGAGATCAGCGTGAAGGTGACCGATTATGTGGTGCTTGCCAAATCCTTGCGCCCGCCGCCCGATAAATGGCACGGCCTCGCCGATCAGGAACTGCGCTATCGTCAGCGCTATCTCGATCTAATTGCCAACGATGAGGTGCGTGATACGTTTTTGAAGCGCAGTGCGATCA
>CAJWVY010000161.1 GCA_913048135.1 uncultured Verrucomicrobiales bacterium | reverse complement strand
CCAGTTTTGATCGAGCGGTATCGTGAGTCTCCGCCATCCCGGCATCTACGAGCATATTGATCATCGCCAGCCGGCTGGCTTTGTCGCCTCGAGAATGCGGAGCCGCAAATGGATAGGCACTCGCGAGGAAGGCTTTGTGAAAATACGGTTCGGCCAGCTTTGAATGTAGCAACAGGGCAACGTTTGAGGCGCCTGATGACTCGCCGGACAGCGTCACGTTCGTTCGGTCACCACCGAATCTTTCAATATTCTTCTGAACCCACTTGAGAGCATGAATGATGTCGAGCAATCCGAAATTGCCGGAGTCGTTCAATTCATCTCCAGGACGCCCGGTCCGAAGCGAAGGATGAGTGAACCAGCCCAGCGCTCCGATTCGATAATTCATCGTCACCACAACGCAGTTCGCATTCCTGGCAACGGGATGCATCACGTTGGCCATCCCGTCATACCCCATGTTGCCTCCGCCGTGCACATCAACAAGCACTGGCAGCAGTCGCTCATTTGTCTGCGGTCTCCAAACATTCAGATACAACCGATCCTCAACACCACCTCGCTCTCGGCTTCGCCGGGCAGGAGCATCACACAGACGAATCCCGTCCCACGATGCGGGTTCTTCAGGAGCTTTCCACCGAAGAGATCCGAATGGCGGACGACCGTAGGGAATCCCCAACCAGGCCCAGGCATGATCGTCGATCGATGTCCCACGAACGGCACCGTACGTGGTTTGGACTACTAACTCTTTCGGGGTGAAGTCAATCGCTCGGGCATCCTGACCTAAGACAAGCAGGATGGACGACGCGAGAAAGCAAACCGGCCTCAACATTGAGGCCTTAGGGTGTAGGAGGCAAATTAACAGTACAAGTATGGAATAGTCCATTCAGCACAAAGACCCAGGGAAAACATTGGGAGAATTGGGTCTCTCAGAATTTTCGGGCCTTGATTGTGTGATCGTCCCAAGCGGATGCGTCCATGAGAACAAACCGGACACGCAGGTTGTCAGGGGTGAAGTCGAGGCGCACAACGTGGTGGGCGCTACCCGTCTTTCCGCCATCTTTAATGTACCACCGATCGCCTTTGGGTTTTCGCTGACCGACACCGAGGCCTCCTTCACCCACGTAGACGATTCCGGTAGGATCCTTTTTGCCGTCACGAATCGGCACCGTCCGCTTCATGCAGTGACCGTCGGACTCCAAAGCAATATCAATATTATACTTGTCGAATAGCGGGCAAAAAATGGGGGCATGCTTCGCAGGCCCCTTCACAGCGGGATACATGGGGCGGTGATATTGCACGAGCAACCAACGAACCGCAGGTCGCAGACGTTTCAATTCGGCCTCCAACCATTCCGCTTGCGGGCCGCCTCCCGGCGAGTTGGTATCAAGAGTAACTAGCGCCACGTCCTTACCAAGCATAGTTGTATGCCAACGCTCGGTCTCCATCTCCAGATCGAACACTTCGAAGTATATGTTACCCCCATCATGGTTGCCTTTCGTGGGAATGATCGGCAATACACGCCCATCCTCTAAGGTCATCAACTCATGCTGGCTCAGCCACAAACGCCACTGTTCCCATTTAGAGCCGGAGACGATGTAGTCTCCTCCATGGGCGAATGCGAGGACCTTGGAATTCGACGTTGCTTGCTCGGCAATGCGCAAATTCATCCGGCAACGATTAGCGTGGCCACTACGCGAATCGCCGCCATGAATCAGGGTAAAGTCAGTCCCGTCAATAGGAGCTGTACGGAAGTAGAACTCTCGGGACCTTTCACCGTCGCTTTCCATGACGAAATAATAGCGCGTATTCGGCTTCAAATTTTTGATCCGGGCGTGATGATAATACGCCGGTGCGATTTTCTCCGGCGGCTCAGGCTGCTTGATGGAGTAAACGCCATTAGATTGACATTCCTGACTCAGGGCGAGTTCACCGCCCTTTCCGCCGGACTCGGGCCCGTAGTAAACGACGTGCTTTTTACCAGGTTCAGCGGTGGTCCAGGAGATGGTTGCTTCGCGACTGGCGTCACCCGTCCATACCACTCGCCACTGAGCCGGCGTAGTCCCCTTGAGCGGCGTCATCTTTGTCACCAGAGTTTTGACGTCTAGTTTCGATAGATCGATTTCGCTAGCAGAAACTGCAAGAATAGTTGAGAGGATCAGGCTCGCGCTTAACAAGCCTACTCGATAGTTGTTCATTAGGTAGTGGATTCCGGTTGATTGGTATTTTTTGATGAAAAAAGTGAAAAGGCTGCCGGTAGTCCAATAAATAGGACCAACAGAGGCGCGGCGCTATTCGGCAGGCGCATGGCAAACTCTGGCCAAGCATCGAGGCCTAGGGCAATGGGCCGACTCGCTGCGGTGATCAATCCCCAGCAGGCCATCCATAGCAACAAGGGGCGAGAGTGAACTGCGACAACACTTATGGCAAGGACTAGGTCCATGACACCTATGATGCGAAGCAGGCCATGGCAAACCGACTCGGTTAGAGCAATACCGATATGGCCGCACGTAACATAGAGTAGATCCTGAAATGCTGGATTTAGTTGGAATGCCTCCCAACCATGGATGGTAAAAGTCAAAGCACACCCGATACGCAATATCCAGTTTGCAACACGATCGCTTTGAGCATTCCGTAGACTTAAAAATACGAGCGCTAGAAACATCCCCCATCGTGTTGCATGAGCCGGTACTGCTAATTCTGAGAAGGTCTTGCCGCCGTTAATCGTGATGGCAAGCGCATTCACCAGAAGCCATATCGCTGGCAATAAGTAGAGCCAAGAGAGTTTAGGCCACTTTTGGCAACTGAATGGCAGTGCCACAGCCAGTAATAAACACAGTATAGATACCACACGGTCAAGTTGGCGAATTCTCGAAACATATGCAGTTGTGGATGCCGGGTTGCTTTCAGTCCGAGTTGTTGCAGCTTCCACGGTTTCCCCATAAAGATGAGCCTCCATCGCCGCCTCGAAGTCATCGTCATCAGCCGCTTCGATCTGATGCGTTCTCACCAAAAACTTTCCTGCCGCACTACCTTCGTTAAACAACACCGGCCAGGCAGCCCCAAGAACAGTCAAAACTGCAACAATTGCGGCTAATTGCGTTGGCAACTTCGGATTTTCTTCATTGGATAAAATCATTTGGGTAACGATTCATTCGCCATGAGAGGACGTCATGGATAAATGTGACATCCTTATTTTCATGAAAACGGGAGATTCGATATTCCATGGTTCGATTCCCAAAATACACCCAGCCTAGTAAAGGCCTGAATGTTTAGCTTTGAATTCAGGGAAGGGGGCCGGGGCATTGGCAGGGAACCGTTTGAGAATCATCTGGAGCCGGTCGCGGCGGCCTGGAGCAATTTTATCCAGAGGGTTGACTTTATGTTGCTGCAAGGGGTCCTTGTTCATGTCGTGGAAGGCGTCTCGGTTATCTAATAAATGGTGCCAGTCTCGGATCATTCGGAAGTTGCCGATTTGAGAATAAATCCAGCTGCGTTTCTCAAAGGGATCGACACTGCCGCGGAGGCTGGGAACGAAAGATCGGCCGTCGAGTTTCAGGTTCTTATGCGAAGGGATGCCGGCTAATTCAAGGAAGGAGGGATAGAGATCGGTGAAATCAATGAGGTCGCGCGAGACGCGCCCGCCCGAAGTCAGAAATGGGGCGCGCACAATGAAAGGCACATGCACACCCCAATCCGCTTCGCGTCCTTTGCCTTTTGGGTAGGGTTTGCCATTGAGGATACCGGAGGATGCGGAGCCGTTGTCGCCAGTGAAAATAATGACGGTGCGTTTTGTCAGCCTAAGATCATCTACTGCACGCACCAGCTTGCCAATCAGCTGATCCATGTAGGTGACGTTCCCGGCGTAGAGCGCGGGCTTGCCTTCCGGTGGATTGGATTTGTTGAGCGGCGTGGTGGTGTGCGGTCCGTGGGTGAGCAACATGGGATAATAAACTAGAAAGGGTCGATCCTTGTGGCGCTTCACGAAATCAATGAGGAACCGGTTGATGGTATCCGGCCCGTAGGGGACTCTGGCACGTTTACCATTGGTTGCGATGAGCCCATCCCAAAAGCGTTCTTCAGTTTCGGGTTGATCGGCTTCTACGCCGGGCCAAACGCAGTGTTCATCGAAGCCATGTTGCTTGAGGATATCGGGCTGTTTGCCAAGGTGATTGATCTGCCATTTTCCTCCAATGGCCGTGGCGTAGCCCGCATCGCGCAGGTGACGGGCAAATGTGGTAAAGCGGTCCGTCCGTAATCCTGCGCCTCCCCAGCGCGGGACATCATAGTGCTGTATCCAGCCGTGATTGTAGGGGTATTGGCCCGTTAATAGCGTGACACGGGTAGGGGTGCAAATGGGGGTGCACCAGGCTGTTTCATAACGCACGCCCTGCTTTGCCAGTTGATCAATGTTGGGAGTGGGGTGCTTGGCCCCGTAGCAACTGACCCAGTCCCGACCCATATCATCGACCATGATCAGGATGATGTTGGGTTTTTCGGAGGCGAGGGCGGCGACGGTTAGCCACAGAAATAAAAACAGCTTTTTCATTTCGAGTGGAACGGTTCGCTGGCCACGATTTGATGGATCAATTCCTGCAGTCCGTAGCCGTGCTTGGGTAGCGCTGCAACAATGCGGTCAATATCATCGCGATCGGTAAAGCTGATTCGGCGGCCCATGGCATAAACCCAAAGTTTTTCCGTTAGGCAACGAGTGAACTGTGCAGGGCGTTTTTTGAGATAGTCACGAATGCCGACGGGACCGTTGATGGCCGTTCCATCGGGCATGTGACCTGTGGCATTGAGGGGAATCTTCTTCGCATAGCGGTCGCGCCAGCGGCCAAGAAAATCGTAGGGTTCCATTGCCAATCCTAGTGGATCAATCTTGCGATGACATTCAAAGCAGGTGGCATTGTTCCGGTGTTTTTCCATGAGTTCCCGAATCGTGGACACTCCGCGAACGTCCGGCTCAATGGGTTCGATATCCGGTGGTGGCGGGCTGGGCGGTGTTCCCAATAGGTTTTCTAAAATCCAAACGCCCCGTAGTACCGGCTGAGTTTCCACGCCGTTGGAGGTGGCGGTCAGTACGCTTCCGTGCCCAAGCAGGCCTCCTCGTTGGTGCTCGGGTTTCAGTTGAACCTGGCGAAATTCCTGATGGGAGATGCCCGGGATTCCGTAATGCCGGGCGAGTGGTTCATTGAGAAAGGTATAATCCGAATCGATAAAGTCTTGGATACTTCGGTTTTGCTGCAGGACATGTGCAAAGTAACGGCGGGTTTCCTCGCGCATGGCATTTTCCAGATCGTCCTCATAATAGGCACGGTTGGTTTCCGGGTCCGGAGGCATTTCGCCAAGGGTTCGAAGATGCAGCCATTGTTCGACGAAGTTCTTACTCAAAGCTGAGGCGCGCGGATCTTTGAGCATTCGGTTTACTTGCCCTCTCAGCCCTTCCGGAGTTTTCAGAAGACCCGAAGCTGCGGCCGCGCGCAGTTCATTATCCGGCATGGAACTCCAAAGAAAATAAGACAGGCGTGAGGCGAGCTCGTAGCCATCAAGTTTATGGCCAGCCGAGTGGGGCGCGTGTTCATTAAGGTACAGGAACCGTGGAGAGGTAAGGATGGCGCGCATTCCATATCGGGCGGCAGCCCAAAAATCCTTGTTCTCCGCCAGATAACGTTCAGCAAGATCCAGGTAGGGTTTGATTTCCTGTTCTGTAACCGGCCGGCGAAAAGCGGCATTGGCCAGTCGGGTTAGGCTACTGCGCAGATATTCCGCATTGGGGCTCACTGGTGGCGAAGGAAAATAGCGGTCGAAACCCGCTAGGGGCCATTCTTCATAGAACGGTCCCTCAATCCCGAGCGTATACACGTGGAGTTCGGGGCCTGAACCAATATACATCTCCGGCGGATTACGTGCCGGGTACAGCGCATCGGGATTATACTTGGGCAGTACTTTGCGCATGATGCGTTTAAACGAACCGTGGGGGCCATTGGCCCAATGAACGTGGAAGGTAAACCCTTTTTCCAGCCACAC
>CAJWVY010000160.1 GCA_913048135.1 uncultured Verrucomicrobiales bacterium | reverse complement strand
TCAATAAATATTGATTTTCAACTTAATTGGACCCCTTAAGTCGTCAAGACAATTTCTAAATCTCGAAAAGACTACCGAAAACTTTTTTGATGACTCTAATCGCCTTAAAAACTGTACTAGGTCCAGGCATGCATGACCGTTCTCACTCAAATTCTGGAGCGATTTCTTTTGAAACCGCTGCCCCTAGAAAACGGGTTTCGTCACCTTGAGGAGTGAAGGCAACGAAACCGACACCATATTGGCACCATATCTAGTGTCATGCAATTCTTCGATCACCAGATGTAGGACCATCGCGACGACAACCCTCCCCGGAGGTCCACGGCGGCCTTAGCTGGTCAATCTCACCACGACATCGCCATGGGCTGGATTGACGAGCCACACCTCGGGGTGCGTTACGGCCTCAGCGGCGAGGTGCTCGTGGACGAATCCACAGCATTCCAGCGAATCACCGTGATGCGCAGCGAGCGCTACGGCAACGGCCTCCTGCTCGACGGGTGCTGGATGACTGCCGAAGGCCAAGAACGTCACCGGCCTGAAACGCACTCAGGGATTCATCGGTCTGCAAAACCACGCCTCCCCGGTTCATTTCCGAAACATCCAGATCAAGCGGCTGAAGTAACGCATGCGCGGCTGGGTCCTTAGTTGTGTTTGCGCGGCGTTGAGTTGTGCGATTGAAGCGGCGCCATCGGGCAATCCCGTTCAAGCCCTGCAAGCCTACTTGAAGCAACCGGTGGGCCAGCGGAAGCCGGCCACTGAAGACTTCAGGAAGTTGACGCTCTCGCTGAAACAGGCAGAGCAAGTTTACGGTTTGTTGTGGGCGGATCACGTGGCGCACTTGCGCCAGGAACGGGCCAAGGAAATGCAGGCCAAGGTCATTCGGCACGGCGAGTTGTCCATGCGGTTTCAGTATGTTGTGTATGGCGATAAACCCAAGGACGGTCGGAGCCTGTATATCTCGATGCATGGAGGGGGGAATGCGCCAGCGCGGGTGAATGATGGCCAGTGGGAAAATCAGAAACGGTTATATCGCCCCAAGGAGGGCATCTATCTCGCACCGCGCGCCCCAACAAATACTTGGAACCTCTGGCATCAGGGGCACATCGATCCGATGTTCATGCGGTTGATTGAAAATCTGGTGGCCCTGCAGGATGTGAATCCCAATCGTGTGTATTTGATGGGCTATTCAGCCGGCGGGGATGGGGTCTATCAGGTAGCCCCGCGGATGGCGGATACCTTGGCGGCGGCCGCCATGATGGCTGGGCATCCGAACGAAACATCCCCTGTGGGGCTGCGCAATTTGCCCTTTGCCATTCATGTTGGCCAACATGATCGTGGCTTCAATCGAAATCGGGTAGCAGCCGAATGGGGTGATCAACTGGCCGCCCTGCGCAAGGCCGATCCTAAGGGGTATGTTCATCATGTGCAAATCCATGCCGGCCACGGGCACTGGATGAACCGGGAGGATGCCGTGGCGGTGGAATGGATGGCCCGGCACACCCGCAATCCATTGCCCCGGCAGATTGTCTGGCGGCAGGATGATGTGTTGCATTCGGATTTCTACTGGCTGTCGTTGTCGGACGGTCAGGCCAAAGCGCGTGAGGAGATTCGGGCCAAGGCGGAGGGGCAACGCATTGAACTCACCGGGCCGAATGGTCGGCAGGTGACGGTGAACCTCAAGGATGGGCTCGTTGATCTGGAGCAACCGATTGTCATCATGGCCAATGGCAAAGAACAGTACCGCGGTCGCGTGCCGCGTACGATCGGGACACTGCTGGAGACCTTGAAGGAACGCCGCGACCGGGAGTATCTGTTTCCGGCCCGGGTGGAGGTGGTTCTTCCATGAGATGGTGGATGCTCTGGTGTCTCAGCGTCGGTTCCGTGGTGGCCGCTCCGGATCTTTCTACTGTTCCGGCGGATCTCGCGTTGCCGAAAATATCGCCCGGCTTGCCGGCGGCGGGGAAACGGGTGAAACAGGTGCATCCGGATTGGATGCAGACTGAGGTATATCATCTGCTGTATCTGCCCAAGGATTGGCAACCGGGCAAACGCTATCCGGTGATCGTGGAATACGCAGGTAACGGGCCGTATCAAAACCGGTTTGGTGATATCAGTACGGGTCACCCGGAAGGGAGCAAGATGGGCTATGGCATTACTGGAGGCCGCGGTTTTATTTGGGTGTGCATTCCATATCTCAATACCGACGGCAACCGGAATGTTACGCAATGGTGGGGCGACAAACCGAAGCATGATCCGCAGCCGACCTTGGCCTATTGCAAAAAGGTCGTCCCATGGATTTGCCGGCAATACGGCGGGGACCCCGGGCGCGTGGTGCTCTGTGGTTTTTCCCGGGGCGCCATTGCCTGTAATTATCTGGGCCTGCACGATGACGAAATCGCCAAACTATGGCGGGCATTTATTCCATACAGCCACTACGATGGCGTGCGTCGTTGGGGCTATCCGGGTTCGGATAAGGCTGCGGCATTGAAGCGCCTGCAACGATTGGGTGCGCGCCCCCAATTCATCTGCCACGAAGGCAAGGGTGTTTCGGCCACGAAACAGTATCTGAAGGAAACTGGGATCGCCGGCAATTTCACGATTCACGCCACCGGCTTTCGGAACCACAACGACGCCTGGCTGCTGCGGCCTTCGCCGGTGCGCAAGACACTCCGGAGCTGGTTGGAAACCGTGCTGGCGGATTGATTGCTGTCAATAGTTCCCCCTTGTTCATTCAGTTTTCGGGCGCGATAAGGAGGGCGGAGGATTTATGAAGGAGGACATTCTCGAGCAGTTCCCCATCTTGGTGCACGTGTGGGGGCCGAAATTATTAATGGCGTTACTGCTGCTGGCGATTTTTTGGTTCGCCTCGCGGATGGTTCGGCAGGCGATCTTTGCCGCAGGGACCAAGGCGGATTTAGAATATCCGGTGGTGCGGTTGATGGCGATGGCGGCGCGGGTGACGTTGCTGGTGGCGGGGATTGTCACGGCGCTGGGGACGGTGGGCGTGGATGTCTCCGCGCTGGTGGCGGGTCTGGGACTCACGGGATTTGCATTGGGCTTTGCGATCAAGGACACAATCTCCAATATTCTCGCGGGCGTGTTGCTGCTGGTGTACCGGCCGTTTTCCAAGACCGATTATGTGGCGGTGAAAGGCATGGAAGGCGAGGTGACGGCGATTGATCTGCGCTACACCACGCTTCAGCATGGGGGGCAAACGATTCTGCTGCCCAACTCGCTGCTCTTCACCAACCCGATCACCATCGGTAAGCCGACCGACGACGAGTAGGCCGGCTATTCTTTCCCGGCTTCACCGGCCAGCCGGCGGGCGATGAATTGGCGGACTTTGGGGATCTTGCACTGGGCCACGAGCTTGAGGGCGGCGTTGCGGTTTTCGGTGACCGCCGGGTTGATGCCGTACCAGACAAGCAGAGGAAACACCGGATCCTTGGCGAAGGTGTCCTGAGACACGAGCGCATTGGCCAGAGGCCAGCGATCTTCCAGCGGTAATTGCTGCAGGGCCGAGGCGAGCTGGAGTTGCACGAGGCCGGCCTTGTCTTGACCCCCCATTTCGATGAATCGTTTTTGGGTCTTCTTGGAAAGCGCCTCTTGGTCGCACAGGAGCTTGATTGCCCAAGTGCGGATGTGTTCGCGTTCGTCGTTGGATTGCTCGAGTAACCAGTCTTCATCCGCGGAACCAATGGCATTTAGGGTCCACATGGCGCGCAGGGCGGTGGGGGTGGAGGAGGTGAGCCGGTAGGTGTTCATCAGTGTGAGGGCGGCCTTGGTGAGATCCTGTCCGGCAGCGGCCCGTTGTTGGATGAGCTGGCGGGCTTGGCGGCTGTACCATTCGTTGGGGGAGCCGACGCTTTCGGCGAGATCGTCATTGGACCATTCGGTGAGGTCGACTTTGGCCGCTTCGGTTTTGCCATAACTAATGCGGTAGATGCGGCCGCTTGTGCGGTGTATGCCGTCATTGTCATGGCATTCGCCGATGTCCGACCAGTCGAGCACGTATACGGAACCGTCGGGCGCGTAGCTGAGCTCGATACCGCGGAACCATTTGTCGGAGGTGGACATGAAATCCGCTGCATGTTTGCCCACGTATCCGGCGCCTTGCCGATGGAGTGATTCCTGATTCATGCGCAGGCCGTGCAGGTTTAAGGTGAACACGTTGCCGCGGTATTCGGCCGGCCAATTGTCTCCTAGATAAATCATCATGCCGGTGTGGGCGTGCCCGCCGCCGGCGGCATCGGTGCCGGAGGTCATGCCGGTTTTCTTAAGGTCACTCCATTTTTCTTTGCCGACATCAAAGTGATAATGATCGGCGGTCTGCTGGATCAACTCGTACAGGTGCTTGTCGAAATGATTGCCGTACATGCGTTGATAGCGCGCGCCGGGCACGGCATGCCAGAGGTGGCCGATGACGGTGTTGATGAAAAAGAGCTGGCCGTGTTCGTCCCAGTCGTGTCCCCACGGATTGGTGGTGCCATGGCAGACGACTTCGAAGTTTTTGCGGGTGGGATGATAGCGCCAAATGCCGCATTGGATGTGAGTGCGCTTGGCTTCGGGCGTGCCGGGGCGGCCGACCTTGGAGCCGGGGCCGAGGATGCCGTGCCGTCCGTACAACCAGCCATCGGGGCCCCAGCGCAGGCCGTTGACGATGTTGTGGCGCACCTTGTCGGTGTCGAATCCATCCAGAATCACCTCCGGCTCGCCATCCGGTTGGTCGTCGCCGTTTCGGTCGGCCAGAAATAAAATGTTCGGTGCGCACGCGGCCCACACGCCGCCGAAGCCCAGCTCGATACTGGTCAACTGGCTGGCGCCGTCCCAAAAGATTTTGCGTTTATCAAACACGCCATCGTGATTGGTGTCCTCCAGGATGATGATGCGGTCCTTGAGTTTCTTCTCAAAATTCGTTTCGCGCTCGGCGTAGGTGTAACACTCGGCAACCCACAAGCGGCCGCGGGTGTCCCATGCCATATCGATGGGCTGCTGCACCATTGGCTCGGCCGCGGCAAGCTGCACACGAAAGCCCTTGGGCACGGCAATCGCCTTGAGCGCCTCGGCGGGTTTGAGGAAGGGGATGGTGATTTCCTGCGTGTTGAAAGGCGCAGGGGCTTGGTCGTCGGCGCAGAGGGTGCTGGCGAGAATAATGGCGGGAAGGATACGGAGAATCATGGGGTGCGCTTCTTGGGCTTGTTCTTGTTCGGTTTGTTTCGTGGCGGCTTGTTTCGTTTGCGTTCGCCGGCTTCCTTTTCCAGTTGCTGCACGTAGGCCTCAACGAACTCGCGGTCTTCGCGTTTGCGGAAGGCCTCGAGCATGGGGTCCTTGGATTTCACCAATTCGGCATCAAGCGTGGCGCGGAGTTGTTTTAGCTCGGCGATATGTTGGGGGGAATCGATCAGGTTATACAGGCAATCGGGATCCTTGACGACGTCGTACAATTCCTCGGGCACGCGGTGTTTGTAGAGATCCAGACGGGCGGCTAGTTTATTGTTCGTCTTGGCCAGGGCGGCCAACCGGCGGAAGGTGGCCGTGCCGGTGGTGGCTGTAGCGAACACGCGCTCGCCGTTGGACCACGGGTTGAAGAGGTACAGGAAACGCTTGGTTTGAATGGCGCGCATGGGATCGCGTGAGCGGCCGGAGTTTTCGTTGTACTCCTTGATGACATGCTCGCGGCCGGATTGTGTGTCGCCCTTGAGGAGCGGAAGATAGGAGCGGCCATCGAGGCGCTTGGGGTGTTTGATGCCGGTGATGTCCAACACGGTGGGCAGGAAATCGACCACGGAAATCATGTGCTGCTTGTCCACGCTGCCGGGGCGGGTGACGCCAGGCCAGCGCACCATCCACGGTGTGCGCGTGCTGTGATGGTACAGCTGCGTCTTGGCAAACGGCAGCGGCATGCCGTGGTCGGACATAAACATCACCACGGTGTTCTCCGCCTCGCCGCTGGTTTCGAGCGCCTTTAGCACGGCACCCACGGCATCGTCGGCGCGGCGAACGCTGGTGTAATACAGCGCCAGTTCCTCGCGCACTTGCGGATCATCAAACAGAAAACCGGGAATCGGCACCTCGTCGGCCGTGTAAATGCGGGAAGGTTTATGAGGGTCATTCGGGCCTTTCCAGAACGGTTTGTGCGGGTCGGAAATGTTGACCACCAGACAAAACGGTTTCT
>CAJWVY010000159.1 GCA_913048135.1 uncultured Verrucomicrobiales bacterium | reverse complement strand
GCCACCTGCGACGCCTTGTCGTAGCCGATGTGCGGGTTGAGCGCGGTGACGAGCATGAGCGACGACTCCATCAGCTGGGTGATCCGCTTGCGGTTGGCGGTGATCCCCGAGACGCACGACTTTGCGAAGCAGCGCGAGGCGTCGCCGAGCAGCCGCGCCGACGAGAGCAGGTTGGCGACCATCACCGGCTTGAAGACGTTGAGCTCGAAGTGGCCCTGGCAGCCGCCGAAGGTGATCGCCGCGTGGTTGCCCACCACCTGCGCGCACACCATCGTCATCGCCTCGCACTGCGTCGGGTTCACCTTGCCCGGCATGATCGACGAGCCCGGCTCGTTCTCCGGCAGCGAGAGCTCGCCGAGGCCGGAGCGCGGCCCCGAGCCGAGGAAGCGGATGTCGTTGGCGATCTTGTTGAGCGAGCACGCCAACACGTTGAGCGCGCCCGACGCCTCGACGATCGCGTCGTGCGCCGCCAGCGCCTCGAACTTGTTCGGCGCGGTGACGAAGGGCAGCCCCGTCTCCTTCGCGATCCGCGCCGCGATCTCGACGTCGTAGCCCTCCGTCGTGTTCAGCCCGGTGCCGACGGCGGTGCCGCCGAGCGCGAGCTCGCTCAGCCGCGGCAGCACGTCGCGCACGCGCGCCATCCCGTTCTCGACCTGCTTCGCGTACCCGCCAAACTCCTGGCCGAGCGTCAGCGGCGTCGCGTCCTGCGTGTGCGTGCGGCCGATCTTGATCACGTCGGCGAACTCGACCTCCTTCGCGTGGAGCGCGCCGTGCAGCGCCTCGAGCACGCAATGAACGCGGGCCGAATTTCGGTTATCGAAATTCGCGTCGATTTGGAGGCGATTACGACGCGGACCACGATGAGCAAGCTGCGCGGTACAGGCGCCTAAGAGCGGGAAGGTATTTCGATATGCCGACGATTACGTATCTTACGACCATTCAATTCGATTTCGGTGCCGTCAAACTGATTGGAACCGAAGCCGAGGCCGTCGGTATCACCCGCCCGCTTGTGGTAACGGACAAAGGGGTCGCCGCGTGCGGCGTCTTGGACGAAGTGCTTGAGCACATTCCGGATAAGATGCCCGTGGCGATCTTCGACGGAACTCCGGAGAACCCGACCGAAGCGGCCGTCCTACAAGCGCTGGAAGCGTACCGTGAAAACGAATGCGATGGCCTGATCGCGGTTGGTTTTCGCCGCCGCTTCAAACGCCGCGATCTCCGCGGGCGTGGGCGGCAGGCCGGTGAGGTCAAAGGTCATGCGCCGGATCAACGTGCGGTTATCCGCTTCCGCCGAGGGCGCCACGCCGATCTCCGATTGTTTGGCGCGGATAAATAAATCGATTGGCCCGCGCGCCCAATCTGCCTGCGGCGAAGGCAGCTTCGGCGTAGCCGGGCGCTGGAGCGGTTTGACCGACCAATGCTGTTCCCACTGGGCGCCTTGTTCGATCCAAGCGCGCAGCGTGGCGATTTCTGTGGCGGTCAGTTTCTTGCCGCTCTTGATCGGCGGCATGATCTCCTCCGGATCACTGTGCGAAATCCGTGCGAGCACTTCCTTGAGCGCCGGCTTGGCGTCCGCCTCGCGGTCCAACCGCAAATCCGCTTTGCGTGACTCGGCATCTGGCCCGTGGCAATGAAAGCAATTAGCGGTGAGGATGGGGCGCACTTCACGATCGAAGGACACGGGCTGGGCGGCGCTCCCGGTAAACGGGGCGACCAAGGCAACCAGCAACAGGCTCAACGTGCGACGACTCACGGCTGTGAGTGTGAGCTATTTCTCGAGTTGTGCGAGTTTCTTTCGGACGAGTGCAGATTGTTTTTTATCGAGCACCTGCCAACAGGCGAGACCGTTACCGACGAGATCCCATTCCTGGAACTGCCATGGGACTTGCTTGGTCTTGGTGATTTCAAAGATCTGCGGGTTGTTTTCTCCAGCGTGGCAGTTGCCAATGATGCGGTTGCCGTTGGGGAGTTCCTGCAAACAGGTCATCCAGCCGAGGTCGATGTTGGCTCCGGCAACTTGATTTTTGATTTCCCAGACCACCTTGCGCTCGGGCGTGACCTCGACGACGCTTTTGCCTCCGCCGGAAGCAATGAGCGTGTTGCCGTTGGCGAGGCGGATGGCGCCGTACACGCGCGTCTTGATGAGGTAATCCCAAATGATTTTTCCGGTGCGATCATATTCGGTGACTACGCCAGGTACTTCGGAGCAAACGAGCAGGGTGCCTTCGGGTGTGTGGCGGGCCCAGCGGGTGTTTTGCGTGGGGCCGGGCTTGAGGGGGAATTGATGGACGAGCTTGCCCTTTGTGTTGACTTCAATCACCCGGCCGACGCCGCTCTCGACGATCATGGTGTTGCCATTGGCGAGTCGCGCGAAGGCGTGGACATGCACGCGTTTGCCGGCGTTACCGTTTTGCTTGGCAGAGTCGTAGGTCCAGACCACTTTTTGATCGAGCGTGATTTCCTTGAGCGTGGTCCAAGTATCGTGAAAGAGGATGTTGCCGTTGGGCAGTAAATGGACGTCGTGATGGCCGGCATGGCCGCGGGTCGGTCCGGCGGTTTTGTGGGACCACAGCACTTCGCCCTTGGCGTCGGTGATGGCGAGAATGTTTTTTCCGTAGGAGGCTCCAACTAAAACGAGCCGTTCAGCGTGGACACTCAGGATGGAAAGGCACAGCGACAGGGCTGCCAGGAAACGCAGGGTGGATTTCATGCGTGCAGGGTAACTTTGGACGGGCAGGCTGGCAAGGGTGGGGAAAAATCCCTTCAGCCAACCTCTCTCCATGGGAAAGGCCGCCGCCAATTCTGTGGGCAAGCTTGTGGCTTGGTTTACGAGGCGACGTAGAAATTGCGTTCTCGGCCGAGGGTGCCAAGGTAATGGTCCCGGGCGTTTTCGGCCTGCAGAATAGCGAGTTGTTCGCGGGCGTGGGCGAGGGGTTCCTCGGGGGCGCCGGGGCCGTTGTAGGATTCCAGATAGTCGATGCGGTTTTGCCAGAAGGTTTGTTGGCTGGCGACGAGGGAATCGATGCGTTCCTGATACCAATCGCTGGCGAGGATGTTGGCGGGCTCAAAGAGGGCGCGAAACTCCGGATCGCGTAGGCGGGTGTCGTCCACGGTATCCTGCGCCATGATCTCGAGCAAGGCGCGCAAGGGCGGGCAGGCAATGGTGGCGGCACCGTCGCGGAAGTAGGCCTTGGCAATACGACGTTGGGTGTCAGTGATGGTGGTGATGCTTTCGGCGTAAAGTTCGGCATCCTGCTCTTCGGGCCGGAGCATGTCTTCGGGGAACACGGAATCCGGATCGTGGAATATGCGCCCGAAGTATTCGTGGGCAAACCGCTGGGTGATGCGGTAGCCGAGGCGGCCTGCGGCGATGGTTTTGCCGGCGTGCTGATAATCTTCGAGGCGCTCGAGATAGCCCTGAGAGATCATGCGTTCGGGTAGGTTTTCACCAAATCGAAAACGGCTCCAAATCTCGGGAATGAGAAGTGAGATATCGTGATCCACCTTGTAGTGGGGGCCAACGCGTCCTGCGGAGGTGACAAATACGCCCTGGCCGGTGGTGGCGTAGGCGACGAGCGCGGTATTGAGATCGTGGATGGGTAGGAGGGCATTGAAGGGAGCCTTGGTCATGGCGCCTTCGGATCCAGCACCGGTGGTGCTGGGGGATTTGCCGGTGAGGCTAGCAATAAAATCCATGAACAACTCGGGCAATTCCACGTAGTGAATCGGCGCAAAACAGCAGAGCGGCGGAATGCCCTGTTCGCGATCGGGGCCGTTGTTGCGGCGGCCGGGCAGAATGCCTCGAACGGGGTACAGCACGGAATCTTCCGCGGGTAATTCGCGCCGCAAGCGGGTGCCGGTTTGGGCGACGTAGACTTTGCGTTGTTGCTGGAGGTCCGGCCGGATCTGCAGGTAACGCGGGTTGGCGGTAGGTTTACCGTCAATAATGCGCGGGTTGGCGGAGGAGCACACGTAGCCTTCCCCGGCTTCGGCAGCCTCGGCGAGCAGCTCTTGCAGGGTCTCCGTGTAGGTTTCAAACTCGAGGGTTTGGTTTACCTGTTCACGAATTTTCTCAACAGGAATTGGGGCGTAGTTACTAAAGAAATTTCCGGGAGCGGAGAAGTCGCGCTCGGTCACGGTGTCATACCCACGAATCACCGCATCGTCGGGCCTTTGAAAGAGTCGGTACTCGCAGTTGTGGACAAACTTTGCGGACTCGCTCCAGTCTCCTGGGCCCAGTTTGGGCGTGTGGCGCACGGGGGCCACGGTGGAGGCGGAGATGTCGTCTTCGGCAATGATCTTCATGGCCGGTTCGAAGTCCTCGCGCAGGCGGTAGAGCCTCCAGCGTTCGGCGGCATCGAAGCCGACGCGCAGGAAATTGGTCTTGAGCTTCACGCCATTGAGGCGCAGCTCGTTGCCGGGTTTGCCATCCACGGTATCCACGGTGAACCGGCGATCCCAGTCGTCACCCCAATCCTCGCGGTATTCGCGCTTGATGATGAAGACCAGTTCCTTCACATGCGAAGGAATGGAGCGCAGCCAGTCATTGTACTCATCGGTGTAAATGGTGTCCGACGGTGTAAGTAGTTTTATGACTGAGCCGATTGAGCGCAGTGGGGATAGAATGGTGCGGCCTCGGTGCTCGTGTTTTTCCGGATGACGAAAACGATCGCTGTACGATCGGCTAATGATGGCCCGAGCCTGGGTGAGATCCTCCTTGAGGTCCTGCACAAACACGGGACCGCTGAGGATCATATCATGTAGGGATTTGGAAATCTCCGATTTGCCGCCGCCGGATACCGTACAGGGTTTGTGGCAGAGAAAGCCTTCGCCGATGGTGCCGATGAGTCGCCATTTGCCGTCGTGCTTGCTCTTGCGCATCTCCACCTTGTAGCCACTGGGCAACATGTAGATTTCGCCCGGCTGAATCTGCAGTTCGCCCGCAGAACCATCGGGATTGCTCCAGGTGATCTCCTGACGTTGCAGTTTGAAGGTGGCGCTTTCGGGAACGTAAAAAATATCCGGATAATTCCGGTCACTCGCATAGCCGCCTTCCTCCAGCTTCATAAACGACTCGCCATAACGCTCAATGTTTTCGGCGAAGGAAGAATTTTGATCCGGCAAAATCCGTTGCGCATGAAATGTGCGGCTTAGGTTGTAACTTGCGTGCACCTGTGCGCCGCCGGCATGTTCCTCCTCCGAAAGACCAAAGAGGTTGGCCGAAAGTCCGATCTGCGTCTTGACCTCTTTTTTGCAGTAACCAAAATAGTTGTCCGCAATCACCGTGATCACACGGCCTTGTTCATCGCGGCAGGTGAGCTTGAAGGCGCCGCCATCATTGTAGAGCTCATCCGGATCCTCCCAGCACATGCCGTCACGCACCTGACGCTCGGTGGCCTCACTGAGATGAGGCAGGCCGAGATCCTTTTTCTTCAGCTCGATCAAATGCGGGGCCAAGAAGATGCCTCCGGTATGGCCGGTCCAATGGCGGACATCCAATCCGGCATCATTGCCCGGATCAGCCGGATCGCCGCCGTTACCGAACACGCTTTCCACAAAATCCAAATTTGCCGCCATGGAAGCCGGTGCAAAGAAACGTACCTCCAGCGATTTTTCCTCCACAAACCCCGATACCTCCGGGCATACCACCGGCCGTAACAACAGGCTCAGCCAAGTATTCACCGGCCGGTCCGATCCGGCGGCAAACGGCATTTCCGTAAGCCAATCCGGTGCCTGAAGCGCTGCCTTGAAAATCTCCGCTGCGGCATTCACTGGCACAGCCTTTTTGTCATCGGGAATGGGCAGCCCATGCTCCACCACGTGAAACACGCCCTTGGTTGTGCGCTTATCCTTCGAGGGATTATGCAGGATACCCTGCGTGACGCGGAAGCTGTTGATGATTTGATTACTGTACGTATTTCCTTCGCGCGGCAACGCAATCGTGCGGGCCAGCCCATGTTGATCGAGTTTAAAAGTTTCTTGGAGCAGTTGCGGGGCTCCTTCACCAAAAACCTCATCCATGAACTGCTGGATGCGCTGATCCACTGGCGCCAAATCCTGCGCCGCCAAATTCTCCAGCTTACCCTCAATCACCCGCACCATTTCACCGTACTTCTGCGAGCCGGGGTTGAAATCCACTCCCAAATTTAGCCAGTCAGTTATAGTTTTAATCGTAGATAAGGTGATAAGTGTTAAGGGGTTCGGTTAATAAGAAGGCCTTTTATGCGTTTCATTGGGCTAAGATCAAGAAAATGGTTGAAAAAAAATCAGAGGGCACTAAGGGTGCTAGGACTTATAGCGCGAGTTTTCGGGAAATTTAACTGAATTTACAATCTGGAATGCCGATAGTGTACAGATAGGTGTTTG
>CAJWVY010000158.1 GCA_913048135.1 uncultured Verrucomicrobiales bacterium | reverse complement strand
TGCTGGCCGAAAGCTTCGACGCCCACGTGCTGCTGACCACCGACGTCGGCTCCGAACGCATCGCCCCGATGTAACGGGCCACGTCCATTTAGGCACACTGTAGCATTGCTCTGAATCTTCAACGCAAACATCCTCTGATGATGGCGGCAGGAAAATGGAACGGGCTATTGATCGCGAGCTTGGGCTTGTTGATACTCTTGGGCGTGGGCGCGCCGGTGTTTGTGATGGTGTTTATCACGCCGAAATTGGCGCACATATATCAGGAAGCGGGGGTGGACTTGCCCGGGTATTTGCAAACGGTGAATTCGGTCTGCGATTTTTTCCGGAAAACGTATTTGATCTGGCCGGTGATCGTGGGCGTAGGGTTTTGGCAGTTTGAGCGGCGCTGCAAGAATGAGCATAAACCGGCCATCCGCAACCTGCTGCTCTCGGGCATGGCACTGACGATGGTGATGAGTTCGTTTTGGATTTTCGGCACCACGCTAGTCGCGACCATTCAAATCGCTATATTCGGCGTTAGTGAGTGAGCTTAACCAGGCGGTCATGAAAGGATTGATTCGTGGCGCGTTTGGTCGCAGTCTTGGCCTGTTCCCATGAATGTTCGTTCTTGTCTTTGGTTGCTTTGGATTCTTGGCGTGGTATCGGTTTCGGCGGTGCAGCCGAACATGGTGTTTATCATCGCGGATGACTGCACGTTTCGGGATATCGGGTGTTATGGCGGGCAGGCGAAGACGCCGCATATCGACCGGTTGGCCACCGAAGGGATGCGGTTCACCCGTTGCTTTCAGGCGGCGCCGATGTGTTCGCCCACGCGGCATAATATTTACACGGGCCTGTATCCGGTGAAGAGCGGCGCGTGGCCGAATCACACGCGGACCTATCCGCACGTGAAAAGTATTGTGCATCACCTGCAACCGCTGGGCTATCGCGTGACGCAGACGGGCAAGACGCACATCAACCCGCGCACGGTGTTTCCGTTTGAGAACATGGGCGGCAAGAACCCGGACATGAAATACATCGACCGGCTCTTTGCCGAGACGGCGAAGGGAGGCAAAAGCGGTAAAGATGGCAAACCGTTTTGTCTGTTCGCCTGTTCCAATGAACCGCACACGCCGTGGGACAAAGGCGATGCCTCGGCTTATCCGCCGGCTAAGGTGAAGCTGCCGCCGTACATTGTGGACACGCCACGTGTGCGCGAGGATTTCTCAAAGTACCTTGCGGAGATCACCTATTTCGATTCGCAGGTAGGCGAGATCCTAGCGTTGTTAGAGAAACATCAGCTGGCGGACAACACGCTGGTGATGGTGGTGAGCGAACAGGGCAGTGCGTTTCCGTTTGCCAAATGGACCTGCTACGATCACGGATTGCAATCGGCGATGATCGTGCGCTGGCCCGGCAAGGTGAAGGCCGGCAGTGTGACTGACGCGATGGTGGAATATGTGGACGTGACCCCGACTTTCGTGGACGTGGCCAGCGGGCAGCCGGTGGCACCGATGGATGGTCGGAGTTTTCTGCCGGTTTTGGAGGGGCGGACGCAGAAGCATAAGGAACAGGTTTTCGGTATCATGACCACGCGCGGGATTATCAACGGCACGGATGCGTATGCCATCCGGTCGGTGCGGGAGGAGCGCTACAAGCTGATCGTGAACCTGAATCACGAAAGTAAATTTACAAATGCTTGCACCAAGATGCCGTTGTTTCTCTCGATGGTGGAAAAGGCCAAGGCTGGCGATGCAACGGCTCGTCGGTTGGTGGACGCCTATCATCACCGTCCGGCGGTGGAGTTGTATGACCTGAAAACCGACCCTCTGGAGATGGCCAACCTCGCTGGGCGTCCAGGTAGTGAAGCGCACATTAAGCGGCTACGCTCCAAGCTGGAGGCGTGGATGAAGGAGCAGGGCGACAAGGGTGTGGAGACCGAATTAAAAGCCCGAGAGCGCCAGGGTGGCGGTCGGAAAAAGAATAATCCTAAGAAGAAATAGAATGAAACGAATCGTCATAATCCTTGCCTGCTTGTTGGCGCTGCCGTTGGTGGCGGCAAAGCGGCCGAACATTTTGTTTATCTACACGGACGACCAGTCCACGCGCACGGTTGGTAGCTATGATGAGGCGTTTGATTTTGTGAAGACGCCGAACATCGACGCGCTAGCCGCCGCGGGCGTGCGGTTTGAGAAGGCATACATCGGTTCGTGGTGTATGCCTTCGCGCGCGACGATGTTGACCGGTCATCACCAGCACGGCATCGAGTCCATGCGTATGGAGGGTAAGTATCCGGGCAGCGCATATGATGCGGACAAGTGCCCGTTTTGGCCGTCCGTCTTTCGCAAGCACGGCTATGTGACTGCGCAAATCGGTAAGTGGCATACCGGTGTGGATGGCGGTTTCGGGCGCGATTGGGATTACCAGATCATATGGAACCGGCCCAAGTACGTGGAGAATTCGCCGAATTATTATTACGATCAGCTCACCGAGTTTAACGGCGGAAAACCCCAGATGGTGAAAGGGTACACCACCGATAATTACACCGACTGGGCGATTGAATTCATTAACGGCAAAGGGCGCGCGGACAAGCAGAAGCCTTGGTATCTCTGGCTCTGCTACGGCGCCGTGCACGGACCATTTACGCCGGCTGACCGTCACAAGGGCGATTACAAGAACGCCAAGCCGACCATGCCCAAGGACGTGTATCCGCCGCGCCCGGGCAAGCCGAAGTACGTGCAGAAGATGGAGCATTGGGAGCCGAAGAACGGCGTGCCGGTAGAGCGCAAGGTGCGTGAGCTGGGGCCGGTGGGCATGAGAGATATTCCCGGTCGGCCGTTGCGTGACTGGATCCAGCAATACCACGAAGGCGTGCGCGCGATTGACGAGGGTGTGGGCCGAGTGCTGCAGGCGCTGAAGGATTCCGGCCAGGACGAGGACACGTTGATAGTTTTTACCTCGGATCAAGGCTTCGCGTGGGGTCAACATGGGTTCAAGTCAAAGGTGGGCCCTTACCATGCCTCGGTGGCCGCGCCCTTGATCATTCGCGTGCCGGTCGCCAAGGCAAAGGCGACGGCCGGGCGCGTGGTGTCGGAGCCAGTGAGCGGCGTGGATTTGCCGCCGACCTTTTTTGCGCAGGCCGGCTTGAAGCTGCCGTGGAGCATGCACGGGGAAGATTTGAGCCCGCTGCTGGAGAGCCCCAAGGCCAAACGTCAGTCGCCGGCGATGCTGGTGCACACCGGCAAGTTGTACGGCTCAGCCACGGAGAAGATTCCGACAGCCGATGATCCGGCGCTGTATCATGGGCCCGGCATACCGTGGTACGTGATGCTCGCCGAGGGTCGCTACAAATATGTGCGCAACCTGATCGAGGGCGAGCTGGAGGAGCTGTACGATCTCAATAAGGATCCCGAGGAGCTGAACAATCTCGCGCTCAAACCGCGGCACGCTAAGCGGCTGGCAGGGTTGCGAGCCAAGGCGACCGAGGAACTGCGTCGCACGAAGGCACCGTTTGTTGAAACCATGCCTAAACCATCCACTTTAAAATAATCCCATGAAACTGATTCACGCACTGGCCCTCGCGTTGGGCTTCACGGCGGTCGCTAAGGCGGCGCCGCAACCGAATATCGTGTTCTTCTTTGCCGATGACCAAACCTCCAGCTCGCTGGGGTGCTATGGGCATCCACTGGCGCAGACCCCGCATCTGGATCGACTGGCCAAACAGGGCACGCGGTTTTCCAACGCACATGTCAGCCAGGCGATTTGTTGGGTGAGCCGCACGACGATTCTCAGTGGGTTGGTTGGACGATCCTTTGGTACGGCGGCCGAGCCGGACCGTGCCACGCCGGAGTCGGTGCGGGAACTGTATTCGGATCTCCTCCGTGCCAATGGCTATCGTACCGGCTTCTTCGGTAAATGGCACGCCAAGATGCCTCGCGGATTTCAGCCGGCCGATCATTTTGATGTGTATCAACCGGTGGGCCGCAATCCGTTTTACAAACGCCAGCCGGACGGTTCGCTACGGCATGAGACCGAGGTGATCGTCGATCACGGCATAGAGTTCATCAAGAACCAGCCGAAGGGGAAGCCGTTTGCCATGAACATGTGGTTTAATGCCTGCCACGCGGAGGACAGTGATCGGCGGCCGGGCATCGGGCATTTTCCGTGGCCGCGCGCGATGGATGGCATGTACGAAAGTGATGAAATCGCGCCGCCACGCCTGAATGATCCGGAGATTTTCAACAGTCAGCCTGATTTCCTGAAGACCTCCATCACGCGCGAGCGTTTCTTCTGGCGCTGGAATACGGATGAAAAATATCGGACCAACATGCGCGCTTACCTGCGGATGGTCAGCGGCATCGATAACGCGATCGGCCGTTTTCTTAAGGCACTAGAGGAGGCTGGTCTGGCGGAGAACACCATCATTGTGTACTCGGCGGACAACGGGTTTTTCATGGGCAACCGCGGCTTTGCCGGTAAGTGGTCGCATTATGAGGATGCGCTTCGTGTGCCGCTGATTATTTGTGATCCACGCGTGCCTACCAAACAACGCGGTCAGGTGACCGATGCCTCGGCATTGAACTTGGATTTCCCGGCAACTTTTTTGGATTGGGCGGGCGTGAAAATTCCAGAACGCTATCAGGGTCGCAGTCTCAAGCCCGTGCTGTTCGGGCAAAAACAATCAATCCGCGACACGCTTTTCGGCGTCTATTGCGGCGGCACCAAACCGGGAATGCGCAGCGTCCGCAAAGGCGATTGGAAACTCATCAAGTACGACGTCCTGAATGGACAAGTACGCGAAACGCAACTGTTCAACTTAAAAACCAATCCCCACGAGTTCATTGCGGAACATCGCAAAAACCAGCCAGACCTGACCAACTTGGCAAAGAATCCGAAATACGATTTAAAACAAAAAGAGATGGAGGCGCTTCTTGCGTCTGAGATGAAGCGACTCGACGACCCTTTCCGGCTCTGGGATCAAGACAAGGATTAAGCCTCAAATAACTACAAAAAAACACACGGGGGGGACGTGTGTTTTTGTTTTGAAATTTGAATAACCTTATTTTTTGCCAAGGTCGCGGATGCGAATGTTCCGGTACCAAACTGCGTCGCCGTGATCCTGCAACAGGATGTGACCGGCCAAGCGCTGCCCAAACACCTTTAGGCTTTTGAATTTACTTTTCGCGATGGCGGCCTTGAGTTCGTCACTTCCGAGCTTGTACGTCAGGACAACTTTTCCGTTCAGAAAATGCTTTACCGTGTCTCCCCTGACGAGGATTCGTGATGAATTAAACTCACCCACCGGTTTGATCGGTTTATCCTTTGCCGGATCGAGCACGTCGTAAAACGCCGCCGTTTGACGATTGGCTCCCTTTGCTCCATCGGGGTGATTTTTGTCGTCCAAGACCTGATACTCATGCCCCAACGAACCTCGTTCGCGAATGATAAAATATTTCACACCGCTGTTCGCTCCTTTGGCCACTTTCCACTCGAAACGAAAATCAAACTGTTCGTACTTGCCTCGGGTAATGATGTCGCCACCGCCACCCTTCGCAACGTGTTTCAGGCAACCGTCCTCAATTACCCAACCTTTTTCCGGAAACTTTCCGGAGCGGGCATTCATCCATTGGTCGGTCGACGTGCCATCGAACAACGACATAAAGTTTTTCTCCTTCTTGGCCTTCTTTTTCTCAGCCAAAACAGGCGTAGTCATGGCGGCAACAAAGGCCACGGCTGTGATTAGATATGCAATACGTTTCATGAATTGAAATTGATCAGCGGCGGAAGCTTGGCCAAGCGCAATCCATCGGTCAAGCCAAGGCCAAGCGGCGGCCGTCAAAACATCAATCGGATCGAACGCTCACCAAGTTGGGCGCTCCACTTCCCCCAAAAACTCAACCGTTGGCCAAGGGCATCGAGCTTGGCCAAGGGCAACTTCCCCGCCCTCCCATCGATCACCCCATCAAGACGCTCCCAATCAGGATTCAGGGCTTTTAGAGAGTCATCAATCTTGGCCAGTTCAGCTTGCAGTTTCTGATGCATTTCCGCCACTTCGTCATTCAGTGCCATTCCTTCACCCATCAACGCCGCCTGCAACATAGGCGAATCCTGCTGCTCTTTTTTGGTTAAAAACGCATCCAACTTTCTGCAGATCGCGCCGATCTCCATAAACCAATCGGTCATCGCAGCCGGAATGGACTGAACATTTTCCGGCGCTTGGCCAAGTTCGAGCTCAATCAGATGGCGCACGCGCGATTTGGTGTCACTGAGGCATTGATGCGCCGCATTCACTTCGGCGAACTCCTGCTCGAGCGCAGCCTTGGATTTTTCGGAATCGTTTTTCGATTGATCCGGATGAACTTCAGTTGAAAGTTCGTGAAATCGCTGCTTCAGCTCCTCCA
>CAJWVY010000157.1 GCA_913048135.1 uncultured Verrucomicrobiales bacterium | reverse complement strand
CGTCGAAGTTCCGCCATTACCTCACGTTATGAAACCATGCATGCAGGCGTTCAGCAGTTTCAGCACCCTTTTTTGGAAGAGGGCGCCGTCTTGAGGCCATGGTAACTCATCGAAGGCGGTCACGCGACCCCAGCCCCGCGCGCACGGCGTCTTTGTGGCATCAAGGCGCGATCGTGACGGAAATGCGTATCTTCGCGCTGATTGCACTCCTGCCGTGCGTCGTCGCCTTCTCTCCGTACCCGACGACCCACCACGCCACGCAGCCCTCGGCCACGCCGACCCAGGACCCGGTACCCGGCGACGCCGATTGGGTCGAGCCGGCGGACGAGTCGGCAAACACGCAAAAGGTGGTGCAGATTGAGAGCTCGCCGAGCCCGGAAGACGACGAAAAAGAGCGGCGCTGCGACGAGGCTGCGGCGAACGGCATCGAGGAGGCCGGCTGCGGCATCGCCGGCGGGCAGGTGTACGGCAAATCTGACAAGGTGGGCGCCTACGTGGAGAGCAATCCGGTGCGGCCCGAAGAACTCGCTGCGACCATCTACCACGCGCTGGATATCCCGCTCAACGAACCACAAAACAACAGCGGCTTTGACCGTCCCCTCACCACTGGCAAACCGGTGATGGAGTTGTTTGGTTAAAAAATCACCACAGAGAGCCTTGAGTCAGGTTCGCGGCGGCGCCCAGTGCAGCATGGCGGAGTATTGCGAACCCACCTTCTGCAGTGGCCTAGCTGGCGGCACCAAGTACAACCATATCGGTTTTCGAATCATATTGAATGAGGTGAAGTGAAGGGGGTACATTCGGCTGATGGAGTATTTGGCCCGCCAGACCATGCAACGGCGTACGTTTCTTAAAGGAGCGGGCGTGGCGTTGTTGCTGCCGCGGCTGGAAAGCTTGGGTCAGGTGGAGGAGGCGAAGTCACCGCGAAGGTTGCTGACGATTGTCAATCACCTCAGCTTCTACCAGCCGGAACTGATTCCGCAGAACAATGGTGGGTTTGTGAAGACACCGCCTTTGCTAAATCAGTTGTCCGATCACTTTGACCACCTGAAAATATTTAGCGGGTTGGACAACCCTGCTGTGCAGAACGGTTTCGGCCACACGCCTTGCGTGGGTGTTCTCTCCGGGTACTTCAATAAGCTGCACCGCAAGAACCGGCTATCCATTGACCAGGCCGTCGCCGATCTGATTGGTGGAGACACGCGTTTCAAGTCGTTGGTCTTCCAAGCAGGAGAGAACCTGAATTTTTCCCAGATCTCTTGGGATAAGCACGGCTTGCCAGTTAAACAGATCGATTCTCCCCACAAGATTTTTAACCTGCTCTTTCAGATCGACGAAAACGAGAAGACGCAACAGCAGGTGCTCGCCGAGGACCGTAGTATTCTTGATGCGGTGTTCCGTCAGGCAAAGTCCATGGAGAAGCGGCTCAACGCCACCGACCGGGCGAAAATGGACGAGTATCTCACCTCCGTGCGCGAAGTGGAGAAGACTGTGAAACGTCGCGCCTACTGGGCCGATCGCCCCAAGCCGCAAGCAGATTACGAGATCGAGAACTTCGACCGCAAATCGGTGGACGACTACGTTGGCACGTTGATGGATCTTGCCGTGCTGGCGCTTCAAACAGATTCGACCCGTGCAGTCACGGTGCAGATTCCGTTCTGGGAAGGCTTCAAGGAGCCGGATCTCAGTGGTAACTACCACGACCTTTCCCACCACGGCCAGAAGCCCGAGAAGATCAAGAAGTTGCTCATGCTGGAGCACGCAATCCTCAAGCGGATCAATGCCTCGCTCAGCACCATGAAGGAACGCACCGTAGGTAACAGCTCACTGTTCGATCAGACGACCACGCTGATCACCGCTTCCATGGGCAGCGCGAACTCTCACAATTTCGACGACCTGCCGGCCTTGGTGTTGGACAGCCGTGTGAAGACAGCCGGTCATTGGCAAAAGAGGGATGTGCCGATGAGTAACCTGTATCTCGGCTTGCTCCAACTATTCGGAGCCGAACAGGACCAATTCGGAGAAAGCACCGGTGCGTTCGAGATATTGTCATGACGCGTCTGCCTTGCGCAATGCTGTTGGTGGGTTTCCTCCTGCCGGTTGCCCTCCAAGCGGAACCCAAACTGGAGCAATTCTTCGCGGAAAACTGCGTCAAGTGCCACGGCCCTGAAAAACAAAAGGGCAAGGTGCGACTCGATAAGCCGGTTGGTGCCTTGTTCGCCGATGAGGAGTTGCTGGAGATCATTGCCGCCGTGCTTGAGGCTGGTGAAATGCCGCCGGAGAGTGCGCCTCAGCCCACGGCCACAGCACGGGCCGAAGCCTTGCAAATTGTTCAGAAACAAATCCTCACCCAGCGTCCGGCCAATCCTCTCAAGCGACTCACCCGTGCTGAGTACACTAACACGATGCATGATCTCTTCGGCGTGGACTTTGATCTCACCGGTCTATTGCCACCCGATCACGTGGAGCACGGCTTCGATAAGTTTGGCGAGGCTCACCTGATGTCGCCCCATCAAGTCATGGCCTACCTCAAGACCGCGCGCTTCATCGCGGAGCGCGTGTTACCGGATGCCAAACCCGAGACGACGACATGGGAATTCGATGCGCGACATTTTCACGGCAGTAAAAACTTTGCGACCGGCGGCGGGGGAGATTACCGCGATGGGGACGACTATGTGATCACGGGCTTTCGCCCCTACCGCAGTAATCTGCATTTCTCCATCGATCCGGAGAGCCATGACCAGTTTGTGATTCCCGCCTTTGGGGTGTACCGGCTTGAAGTGAAGGCGCATTCTGAAAAATCCAAGGAAGGCGAGGTCATCGGAATCAATCTGGGGGACGGGCGACATCCGACCAACTTTCAGCTGATCCGCCGAATCCCCATGCCGCATGGCTCGAAAGGATTTACGACCGAACTCACCCTAAAAGTGGGCGACATGTTGGCCTTCACCTTCGACAGCGCCCGTGTGCCGGGAAGGAGTCTTGCAAATAAACCACACAACGGTCCCGCCATGCGGTTCTCCCATGTGAAGGTGACCGGCCCATTGACGGAGCAATGGCCGACCACCGCAATGAAGGTCATCCTTCCTAAGCCGAACATGAAGTCGGGCGAGCTGGTTGATCACATTGCATTGTTGCTTACGCAGCGTCCGTTGTCTGCGGAGGACCGTTCGGCTTTCGTGGAAATTGCAGAAGAACAGCATGCCCGTGGGGTATCACCCTCCGCCCGCGCCCGCAGCGTGCTGATCGCGCTGCTGACCTCGCCGCACTTTATCTACAAGGCCGAGTCGCCTGAGCTAACCGAGGTGGAACGAGCTCACCGACTTTCGTATTTCCTCTGGAATTCCACCCCGGACACTACGCTTCTAAACGCGGCCAAATCCGGCGCACTGGGCAATGATCCATCTGCTCAGGTGGAGCGGATGTTGAAGGACACCAAGGTCGACCGCTTCATCGACGACTTTACCCGTCAGTGGTTACAGCGCGACAAGGTAGATGACTTTGGTCCGGACGTACGAGTGTTCAAAAACGTCCGCCGCATGACGGTCGACTCCATGGGGCGCGAAGGCCGTGAACTCTTTCGCCATCTACTGGAGAAGAACCTGAGTATGGAACATTTTATCGACTCGGATTACGTCATGGCCAATGACCGCCTCGCGCGCTTCTATGGTCTTCCCGCCGTGAAAGGCGATGCCTTTGTGCCGGTCAAACTGCCCAAGGATAGCGAACGCGGTGGGCTCATTGCGCAGGCCGGGTTCCTCAAGCTTACTTCCACCGACTTTGCCACTTCTCCCATCCATCGTGGTTCATGGATTTTGAAAAATCTCTATAACGAAAAAATTGAGCCACCCGCCGACATCTTGATTAACGAGCCGGACATTCGAGGAACTACCACGATCCGCGAAGCTATTCTCAAACATCAACAACTTGAAAGTTGCTCTCGTTGCCATTCGAAGATCGATCCCTTGGGGTTTGCCCTTGAATACTACGATCCCGTTGGTCGTAAGCGTAACGAATATCGCCATGTAGAAGAAGTCCCGGCCGAACGAGGAGCCACCGTGTTTACCAAGAAACTTAAATTCACCAAGGTCCCGATCAATGCCGCCATGAAACTACCCGATGGCCGCGAGGTGCGTGATCTACCCACGCTCAAGGCGGCTTTAATGGCCGACAAGGAACGCATTTTAAAGGGCATCATCGGCAAACTTATCAGCTACGCCCATGGCCGCGAAGTCACCCGCGCTGACCGCCCGTATGTTGATGCAGTCTTCCAATCGGCGGCCAAACAAAACAATTCGCTCCGTGCCGCCATTCACGCCATCGTGGCGCATCCTGAATTTGGCCGGAAATAAATCACATCCCATATGAAACCGATCCACTGCATTGTTCTTGGCCTGCTTATCGCTGGTGCGCTTGAAGCACAACAGCCCACTGAAAAACAGCTGGCTAACTTGCTGAAACGCTTTCCGGCCGCAGACACTAATAAGGACGGCAAGCTGAGCCTCAAGGAGGCACAGGCATTACGTGATCAGATTCAAGGTCAACAGCGGCGACAAGGCGGCGCGCCGCATAATTTTAAAGTCGATCCCGGCTGGGCCAAGGCACCAGAGTTTCCCAAGCACGCGCTGATGTACAAAAGCGCGCCGGAGTTGAAGGAGCTTGCGAGCATTCGCAGTTTTCCCAAGACCAAGGGCGTATTGCGCGTCGTGGGCACGGGGCACAGCTTTATGATGCCCGGCTACCGCACTCTTCCGGCCATCTGCAAGGCGGCCGGTTTCGAGCAGCCACTGCATCTGCACACCGGTGGCGGCATTACCGGTAGCACGCGTTACAAGTGGGAACAGGAAAACGGCATCTTCCAGTTCGATCAACGCCCGCGCCCGGTATTACTGCCTTCCATTGCCAACGCGAATTGGGAGGCGATGATGTGGGGCCCGTACTTCAATGATCGGCCGGCCTATTACCTGTGCTGGATGGATTTTTGCCTGAAGTACAACCCGGGTATGAAATTTTATCTCTCCGACGCCTGGCCGCAGCTTTACCAGTTGGGCGCGCAAACGCCCAAGAGCGAGAAGGCGCTCACAGCGCAAGTATGGCAGCGGTTGGGCAAACAAAAAAATGTGCAGTCCAAACAACTGGTTGATTTGCTGAACAAAAAGCATCCCGGCACAGTGTTCATCATGCCAACCTCGGATGCCATGGTGTTAGCGGCCGAATATTATTTGAGGGGTAAACTCCCCGGCGTGCAAGGGCTGCACAAATCCGTCGGCGGCAAGGAGCGCTCGCTCTGGCGAGATCGCCTTGGCCACCTCGGCCCGGGCTTTGACCGGCTGGAAGGCTACGTCTTTTATGCTACTCTTTATGGTCGCTCGCCGGAGTTGATCGAGGGCGACATCGCCTTCGGTGGCGATAAGGAATTTCCCAGTCGCGCCCTTGACCGCACCTTCCGCAAAATTGCCTGGCAAGCCGTCATCAACCATCCGCTTTCCGGCGTGAAAGACAAGGACGGTAACGGGGTGGGGGATTGATTCATCAAAACCTCGCTGGTAAGCCCATTGCCAGACACAGCAACCCCACCGCCAGCCACGCGGACTTGGCGAGCTGCACCAGCGCGAGCGTGCCGTGCTCGAGGAATATGGATTCGAACGAGGTGGTGGGCCGGCACGAGCCCGAGCCGGGCCAGAAGGCCTGGCCACAGAAGTCGTCGCATGTGACGTCCATGATATCGGCCGACGCGGCGGAGCAATTTGCGAGGTCGTCGGCGCGAATCGGCGGCACAATCTCACATCCTTCGCGGCGCGAGCATCGCGCGGTGTGAATGGGAGTGCTGTGAACGAAAAATTCTTAGCCGAAGCCCCTCGCCTCCGGGAACGCCATCGCGCCGGCGCACTCGCGGACGCGCGCGGGCGCAAGTTCCACTTCGCTAGGGCGTCGCAAGTCGACCGCGTCTTCGTCGTTCTCTGCGCAGAGGGGCATGACCCAGATCGCTTTCTCCCATGGCAGGCTTTACAGACGTGGCAGAAGACGATCGAGACGGAGGCGCGCACCCGCGGCGTCCGATTTCCTCAATTCCCCCAGCGGCCGATCGTGCACACGGGCGGCAAGATCGAGACCACGCTCAATCGGGAGCTCGGCCCGATGTCCCTCACGGAGCGCGACCTCGTCTGCTGCATCCTGCCCGACAAGAAGGACCGGCGAGAGCACGACATCTACGAGTCGATCAAGCGGTGGATGCACGCGACGGGCGTGCCGACGCAGTGCACGCAGGCGCCAAAGGCGCAGCGGGTGGGCAAGGGATACGACTCCAACATGCTGCACAAGATGAATCTCAAGATGGGCGGCGCGAACTGGAAAGCAGACCGAGGCGGACTCGGGCTGCTGCGCGACGCCACCGGGATCGAAAGTCCCGGCACGATTGTCTTTGGCTGCGACGTCCACCACCCGAAGCCCGGCTCGGACCGTCCCTCGTTCGCGGCGCTTGTTGCGTCGATGGAC
>CAJWVY010000156.1 GCA_913048135.1 uncultured Verrucomicrobiales bacterium | reverse complement strand
CTACAAGCATCTCGCAGCTTGGTTCCGCCGCTTTCAATTTGGCGCAGCCCTGCGGAGGAGTTGGCTTGGGAACCCGAATGGCGCCCGCCTCTACGATTTCTTTTTCCTAAAATTCTTTAAACCAAAGATCTATTGGGGACTCGCTGGGGTCCAGAGCGCCTCTGTGGCGGAGGGTTTCTCGGTGCGGCGGGCGCGGAGTTGGATGTAGGGGGCGAGGTGGTGGCCGCGGTATTCGAAGCTGCCGGGAGTGGCAGACGGATCGCCAAATTTGGGTTCGGTGACGGCCTCGATGGTGAAGCCGGCTTCGCACAGACCGCCGAGGAGATCGCCCCAGCGGTGGAGGAATTCCATGGTGCCCTGTTCGCGATGAGGGCCGGGGCGCTTGGCGGGCGAGAGGGGGCCTTCGTGATAGTAAGGGGTGTCGATCACGAACCCAGCCGGGGTGGGGGCGAGATCGATCTGTAGGTTGGTGGGTTGTTTGTGGCGGCTGATGTAGACACCGCCTGGCTGCATCACCCGGGCGAGCTCGCGGTAGGCGAGGCGAATGTCCGGCACGTAACAGGTGCTCACCGGTTGCATAACCGCCTCGTACTCGGCCTCAGCGAGCATGGAGAGATCGTCGATGGAGGTCTCGATGGTTTCGACCTGTAACCCGCGGGCCTCCGCCAGCTCCTGGTCGAGTCGCAGCATTTCGGGGCTGATATCCACGACGGTCACGCGCGCGCCCGCGTTGGCGAGCATGGGGCCGTGCCGACCTCCACCGGCGCCAAGGCAAAGAATGCGTTTATCGGTGATGTCGCCCCCGAGCCAGCCGAGCGGATCCAGGATCTCCAGTGGCCGATCCATTTCGTCATCCATGGCCGCGCGTGTAAAGCGTTTGCCATCCTGCACGCGCGCATCCCACGCCGCGCGATTGTGATCGTGGATGGGGTTCAAGGGCGTTCTATTTTTGCTTCCGACCGAATAGTGGGAAATTCTCTGAGGGGGTGTGAGCCTCACGGAAGAGGGGAGCGATACGTTTGACGACGTCCGGATGTTGGTCGGCGATGTTTTTGGTTTCTCCGATATCGGTCTTGAGGTTGTAGAGAGCGATGGGGGCATCGGGGTTGTCGCGCACTTTGAAGCGAAGCGCTTTCCAGTCACCCATGCGGATGGCCTGGGTGTTGCCATAGGAATGAAATTCCCAATAGAGATAGCGGTGGGCGCGTTGCTTGTCGGCGCCGGTCAGGGTGGGCACGTAGGATATTCCGTCGGTGTGCTTCGGGGTATCGATGCCGGCCAGTTCGCACAGGGTGGGCATAAGATCCCAGTGTGCGCATTGATGATCGCTCACGCTGCCGGCCTTGATCTTGCCGGGCCACTGGGCGATGAGCGGCACACGGATACCTCCTTCGTAGAGGTCTCGCTTGTGGCCGCGCAGCGGGCCATTGCTGTCGAAAAAGGCGGGCTTGTGGCCGCCCTCATAGTGGGGGCCGTTGTCGCTGGTGAATAGCACGAGGGTGTTGTCGGCAATCTTCAGTTCATTAAGCAGGTCCAGTAGCTCGCCGATGCCACGGTCCATGCGAGTCATCATGCCGGCGAAGGCGGCGACGGGATTTGTCACGCGCGTGCCGTGGCTGTACTTACCGATGAGATCCTCGAACTGCGGGAATTTTTTTCGAAACGGCGCCACATCCTCCTCGGGACATTGCATGGCGGCGTGCGGAATGGTGATGGGCAGGTAAGCGAAGAAGGGACTCTCGGCGTTGTCGCGGATGAACTTGAGGGAATGCTCATGGATAAGATCGTGCGAGTAGGTCTCGCCATCAAGCATCACCTTCTTGTCGTTGTGCCAAAGGTGCTTCGGATAAAAGGTGTGCGCCTGCCGTTGGCAATTGTAGCCGTAAAACTCATCCCAGCCTTGATTTACCGGATCGCCGCTGGAACCGGGCGCGCCGAGGCCCCATTTGCCAAACATCCCGGTCGTGTAGCCGGCTTCCTTCAACAGCTTGGGGATGGTGATGAGATCGGCGGGAATCGGCGCCTGCCCTTCGGGCTGCACCTCGCGATTGCCACGCACGAAGGCGTGCCCGGTGTGCACGCCATTCAACAGGCTGCAACGCGTGGGGGCACACACGGTACTGCCGGCGTAGTGCTGGGTAAACTTCATGCCGGCGGCGGCCATGCGATCGATGTTCGGGGTCTTGAACAGTTTTTGCCCGTAACAACTGAAGTCACCGTAGCCGGCGTCATCAACCATGATGAAAATGAAGTTGGGCTTCTGTTTCGCCTCAAGCGTTAGCCCGAGGCAAATCATCGCAAAGGTGAGGATGAGTTTTTTCATAGGGTAAATTGATCGGGCGCGAGCTTTCGCGTGATGCGGTTCGGAGGCAAGTTCAATCCTTCTTGTCCTCTTCCTGCTTCTTTTTCTCCGCCTCACGTTTGGCTTTTTCGTCGGCCTTTTGTTTGTCGCGTAGGGGATTGCCTGGGCGGGTGGGTTTGTTGAGGCGGAACTGTTGCTCGCGGATGCGGCGGGGGTAATAGTTGTTTTCGATGTCCACATCGGCGGTTTCGCGATGAGGATCTAGCTCCAGCTTGGCGATCTTCTTCTCAGTGATCAACAGCTTGGAAACTTCCTCGGGGTTGCGTCGCCAAATTTGTGCAGGAAGCCGGTACTCCTGAGTGCTGTCATCCTCGAAGGTGGCCTTGAGCACCACTGGCATCACGAGACCGCCGTGGTTCTTAAGGTCCACCTTATAAAAATTCCGCTTCTCCTTGAGCAACGCCTTCTCTTCGTCGCTTAGGCCTTTCAGCATTTTGTCGTAGGACTCGCGGTCTTTGTCGGTGATGTCCAGCTCGTCGTATTCGTTGTAAAAATCCTTCAGCTCCGGAAATGCATCCACGCGCTTGGGCAGGGGTTTGTTGCGTTTCTGGAACAACCGCTCGGGCTCGTCATCGCGTTTGTTTTTCCGGGCAGTCTTTTCTTTGTAAGGATCGCGAGTATCGACGGCGTATCGGTGGATGGTTTCAATGGAAATATCCGTGTGATCAGTGCTGTAAAACCAGCCGCGCCAAAACCAATCGAGATCCTGTCCGCTGGCATCTTCCATGGTCCGGAAAAAATCCGCCGGTGTCGGCCGCTTGAAGGCCCAGCGGCGGGCGTATTGTTTGAAGGCATAATCAAACTGCTCCCGGCCAAGCACACTCTCACGCAGAATATTTAGGGCGAGCGTTGGTTTGGTGTAGGCGTTGTAACCCGTGCTTTGCAGGGAATCGGCGCCGGTCATGATCGGCATTTTGTTTTCCTGTTTGAGATAATTCATCAGCCCACCAATGCGCTGAGGCATCATACGCGAGGGATAATCCTCCTCCCATTCCTGTTCGGTGAGGAATTGCATGAACGAATCGAGGCCCTCATCCATCCACATCCACTGACGCTCATCGGAATTGACGATCATAGGAAACCAGTTGTGGCCCACCTCGTGAATGATGACACTGATAAGCCCGTACTTCGTGCCCTTGGAATAGGTGCCGTCCTTTTCCGGACGCGGCCGTTGCCAGCAGATCATCGGATACTCCATGCCGCCGATCGGGGCATTCACCGAGATCGCCACCGGATACGGATAGTCAAACGTGTACCGCGAAAACACTTCCACCGTGTGCGCCACCGCATGCGTGCTGTACCGGCTCCAGAGCGGTTCACCTTCCTTCGGCCAATAGCTCATGCACATGATCTTTTTCCCGTTGAGATCCATGCCCATGGCGTCCCATAAAAATTTGCGCGAGCTGCACCACGCAAAATCCCGCACGTTATCCGCCTTGTAGATCCACGTCTTTTTGCCCTTCGCCTTTTCCTTCTCGTTGGCCTTGGCCTCATCGAGCGTCACGATAAACACCGGCTTCTTCGCATCACGCGCCTTCGCCAGACGGTCACGTTGCGTCTTGGTAAGCACGGCCTCGGGATTCTGCAGTTCGCCCGTAGACGCCACAATGTGATCAGCCGGTGCCGTGATGCGCACCAGGTAATCGCCAAACTCCAACGCAAACTCGCCCGTACCGAGAAACTGTTTGTTCTGCCAGCCGGTGACGTCCGTGTACGCGCACATCCGCGGGAACCATTGCGCCAACGCGTAAAGATGATTTTTGTCTTCCTTAAAAAACTCATAACCCATCCGCGAACGAATCTTGGTGGCGTCGATGATGTTGAAGCTCCAGTCCACCGAGAACGTAATCTTGCCGCCGGGCTTGAGCGGCTGCGGCGGGATGATGCGCATCATTGTCTGCACGATCACGTGTTTGAGCGGTTTTCCGGCGGCATCCTTCACTGCCGTGATCTTGTACCCGCCATCAAATTTCTGAGCATTGAGCAGCCCCTCGAATTGGTTGAAGGATTGATCGTTCAATCCCGACGTGGTGCGCGACTGATGCGCCATCATTTTTGGATCAAACAAGTTTTGATCCAGCTGCATCCACAGATAATCGAGTGTGTCCTTGGAGTTGTTGTGATAGGTAATCGTCTCACTGCCGAGGATGCGGTTATTCGTCTCATCGAGTTCCACATCGATCACGTAATCGGCCTGCTGCTGCCAATAGCCCGGCCCCGGCGCGCCCGAAGCCCGGCGTTGCGCGTCCGGCGTGGGCCACACATCATCCAGCTGCTTAAACGGATCACGCGGCGCAGCCGACGCATCAGAAAACGACAACACAGCCACCAGAGCCGTGCCCAATAAGAAAGGGAGGCGTTTCAACATAGGAAAGGCTCCGATGTACCGGAGCCTCCCCAAAAAAGCAATGCGAGAGATAGCTTAGTCTCTCAGCTTAGCAAGCAGGTGAAGGATTTCGATGTACAGCCACACTAAGGTGACCATCAGTCCGAACGCGCCGACCCATTCCATGTACTTTGGTGCGCCATGTTCAGCACCGTTTTCTATGAAGTCGAAATCGAGCACGAGATTCAACGCCGCCACAATGCAAATGAAAACGCTAATCCCAATGCCAATCGGCCCGGAATCGTGTAAGAACGGAATGGAAATTCCGAAGAACCCTAGGATAAACGAGGCGATATAGATGACAAAAATACCTCCGGTGGCGGCCACCACCCCGAGCTTGAAATTCTCCGTTGCCCTGATCAGTCCGCTTTTGTATGCCGCGAGCAAGGCGAAGAGGATTCCAAAAGTCAACCCAGCCGCCTGCGGAACAATCCCCGGATAGATTCTTTCCATAAACGCTGAAATCCCTCCGATGAATAATCCCTCCAAAACCGCGTAAATTGGCGCGGTCACCGGCGCCCATTGGGGCTTGAAAATTGTAGCCATGGCGAAGATGAGCCCCCCAATAGCACCGCCGATCGTAAGCAACCCAACCGGCCCAGAAACAACCAGCTGCCCATCGACCCCCGGGCTGAAGACCATGCTCCAGGTCATCGAAGCGGAAATGAGTAAAAGTAAAAGCAGGGCCCCAGTCTTATGCACCGTACCCATGAGCGTCATCCGATCTTCACCTGTAAGATCGATGTGACGGGTAAACGTATTGTCGTTAAGTGCGGGATTTGCTGTTCTCATCATAATGTTCCTCCTAGTTCCGATTGCATGAACAACGCGCGGGCACAAATACTTAACACATCATACTCTTTTCGTCCATCCCCTCCTTTTGCCTCGCCAGTCGCCAAAGGCTCCGCCACCATCCACGGCTATGGCTGATGCGCCTTATCTGACTGCGCCGGTGAAAAGTAAAGAGCTGCCCAAGGGCATCCCGTACATCATCGGCAACGAGGCGGCTGAGCGATATTCGTTCTACGGCATGAAAGCCATTTTGGTCATCTTCATGACCAAATACCTGATGGACTCCGACGGCACGCGCGCGCCGATGTCCGAGACGGAGGCGACCACTTGGTTTCACCTGTTCAACAGCGCGGTGTATTTCACGCCACTACTAGGCGCCATCGTGGCGGATGCGTTTTTCGGAAAATACAAAACCATCGTCAGCCTCTCAGTTGTGTACTGCCTAGGCCACCTCGCGTTGGCGTTGGATGAAACCCGCCTCGGCCTGGCCGTTGGCCTCACGCTAATCGCCATTGGCGCGGGCGGTATCAAACCGTGTGTCTCGGCGCATGTGGGGGATCAATTCGGCAAATCCAACGGGCATTTGCTCACCAAGATTTTTGGGTGGTTTTATTTCTCCATCAACCTTGGCGCGTTTGCCTCGCAAATCATGACGCCGATCCTGCTCGACCGCTTCGGGCCGCACATTGCCTTCGGCGTGCCGGGCGGGTTGATGCTGCTGGCCACCATTGTGTTTTGGATGGGGCGGCGCGAATTCGTGCATATCCCTGCCGGCGGCATGGATTTCCTGCGGGAAACCTTCAGCAAAGAAGGCCTCAAGATCATTGGCCGCCTGTGCATCATCTACCTGTTTGTGGCGGTGTTCTGGGCGCTCTTTGACCAATCCGGCTCCAAGTGGGTACTCCAGGCCGACCGCATGGACCGCAACTGGCTGGGCATCGAATGGCTCCCTTCGCAGATCAACGCCATCAACCCGATCATGATCATGGTGTTCATCCCGATCTTCGCATGGCTGATTTATCCGGGCCTGAACAAAGTGTTCCCGCTCACACCCCTGCGCAAAATGGGCATCGGCTTTTTCGTGGCGGTGCCATCCTTCCTCATCCCCGCGTGGATTGAGATGCAGATCAACGCTGG
>CAJWVY010000155.1 GCA_913048135.1 uncultured Verrucomicrobiales bacterium | reverse complement strand
ATCGTGTCCACCGTCTCAGCGGCATCGCCGATGATGATCAGGACCTTGGGTTTGGAGGAATCACTCATGGATGGAGGGAGTTAAACTTTTGCGAGGCACTTTTCCAAGTACGATCTGGCGCGGTTGATTTCGGTGGTGCATTGGGCGGCGGTGTCGAGGATGGGAATGCCGCGGGGGACAGGGTGCATGAAGATGCTGGTGACGCCGGTAAACCGGATGGCCTTGAGCGCGCTAAGGATGGGCGTGAAGTCGAGCTTGCCGCGGCCGGGCATTTGCAGCAGCTCCTGTTCCTTGGGCAATTTCTTGGAGCAACCCATGCCGTGTTGCCAGGCGTAAAACATGGCGATGCGATTGCCGAGCGCTTTGATTAAGGCGGCGTGCCCGGCGGCGTCCACGCCGAGGCTCTCAAGATGATATGGCGCCAGCGCAATGCCGAGATGCGGCGAGGGCGCCAGCTCGGCGAGCCATTTCAGAGAATCAGGCGTGTTGATGAGGTTGCTGGAATGGTTCTCGATGGCGATTGTCACGCCGGCCGCTTCGGCGGCCGCGAGATGCGGCTTCATCAGCTCAGCGAATTTTTTGACCTCGGCTTTCAACTGTGCGCCCTGCAGGTCACGCCGCCCGCGGCCACCGCAAACCATCAGCCGGGTGCCAAATTTTTTAGCGAACGCCATTTCCTTTTGCAGACCGAACGGCCCGAGATCGTAGCGCGTGATGCAGCCCATGCGCAGGGTGCCCTTGGCGGTCTTGTGCGCGCGCAGCATGGCGGCGAAGGCGTCGTGGCCCATGGCCTCGATTTGCTCGCGTTGATTGCCGTGCACGGCGGGCCAGATATCGATGGTGTCCGCGCCGGTTTTTGTCACCTCGGGCAGGATCTCCTTGAGCGGCAACCGACCGTACATGGAGGAGGACAGAATGTAATTGAGGCGAAACTTCGGCTTCGCGGCGGTCGCGATCGAGGGCAGGGCAGCTGCGGCGGCGGTGGTGCTGAGAAATTGTCGACGCGTGAAGGCGTTCATTGCGTGAGGATTCTGCGGCCGTTTTCCAGAAAAGGCACGCCCAAGTGCATCGGCTCGGTTTCGCTTGGGCGCCGGAGGATTTCCGGGGAGTATTGAGTGACGTACGCGCGGCGCATTTGATCGGTGGTATTCGGGCCGCTGCGATGGAAGCTGAGCGAGCTGAACACCACCACGCTGCCCGCGGGCACAATCGCCGGCACCCCGGGCGCCTCGCCGAAGTAACCGGCCTTGTCGCCGGTCTTGTCATCGCGCACATGCTCGACCAGCGTACGAATGCCGATGTGTGAAAAGGGCATCACGTGCGCGGTGCCATTGGCGAGAGTCATGTCATCCACCGCCGTCCAGCAGGTGACGTAAGGCGTGTGTGGGAAACCGAGGTAGCCGCTATCCTGATGCCACGAAAATGCCATGCCTTGTTCGGCGGCTTTGACGACGTATTGATCGTAAAAGAGAAACGCCGTGTCGCCGAGGGTCGCGCGGCAAATCTCGGCCATCAGTTCGCTGAACACAAACTCGCCCAGCCGCGGCGCACGGTCATATTGCTTGGCGATGTGATAGCGTTTGCCGCGATGGCTGATGTGGATGTGATCCGTGCCCAGCCGATCCATCTCCGCGTGCATCGCCTCGATCAGATGATCGCACGCCTCGCGCAGAATCTTCAGCTGCTCCTCAGACACGGCGCGTTCGAGGATAAAATATCCCTCCTCGCGAAACTGCGTCCGTTGTTCTTCGGTGATGACCGGCACGCTACTTCAAGGGGTTTTCGTACCACACCACGTTCTTGCTTTGTTGCCCGGCAATAAGCGCATCGAGATCGCGGTCGCCGTCCATGTCCACCAGGCGGATGTCGTACGCAGCCTGATCATCGTGGATGATGTGGGTGGTGAATTTGCCTTTGCCGTCGTTCTCAAACCATGCGGCTTTGCGACTGAGATAGGCACAGGTGATGGCATCGATGTCGCCGTCGCCGTCGATATCGCCCACCTGCAGGCAATGCGGCGAGGCGAGGTCGGTGTTGATGTTATGAAAATTCCATTGGGGATTCTCGTACCACAACAACCCCACCCCGTGGCCGCGGCTGGCGATGATGTCTAGTTTACCGTCGCCGTTTACGTCGGCGGGCATGATGTTGGTGGCGCCGGGGTGTTTGCCGGGAAGGAGATGTTTCTTGAACGGCTTGGTGGGGTCTTCACCGGCTTCCCACCAGGCAAACCATTCGCCCTTGCCGGATTTATCCTGCGGCCCGCCCTTGGCGGCGAGGGTGATATCGAGCCGGCCGTCGCCATTGAGATCGCCGGCGCCGAGGTAATGGCTCAAGCCCGGCGCGTCTTCCTTGGCGAAGACATACCGTTTCCAGCGCTGGGCGGTCTTGGGATTCTTGGGGATATCCAGCCACACGGCGGAATTGGGAAACTTGCCCGTGGGCTGGCCGCTGTTGGCGAGCAGATCGAGTTTGCCGTCTCCGTTGACATCCGCCTTGAGCACGCCGTGGATGCCGATGATTTCGTCCTCGGCAATGCGCGCCTTCCAGGGGCCGCCGGTGGGGTTTTTATTCGGCTGCTCAAACCACACAATGAGGCCAGGCTTGTACCGGGCGCCGATGAAATCCGCATCTCCATCCCCGTCCACATCCATAGTTTCGCCATGGATAAAGGTGTGGTCCTTGTGGTCCCCAATGATGACCTCTTTCCAATTTGGCGCTATGAACAGTCGCGTTTTGCCACTAGCGTTGCTGATGATATCGATTTTGCCGTCTCCTGTGAAATCGGCGGCTACGGCGACATTGTTGCGGAGACCTTCCCAAACGACGTGGCGTTTCCAGTTTCCCTTCACTTCAGCGGCGGAGAAGACCGGGAGGAGGCTGAGTAGAAGAGTTAGCGAAACAAGAGATTTCATTTAACGGGTGTGTTTTCGGGTTTGATCGAAAATGGTTTTGAGTTGCTTCACTTTGTCGGTATGCGCTGCGGATCGGGCGAGGTTGGTGATTTCCCTGGGATCGGTCTGGTAATCGTACAGTTCCACACCGTATTTGCCATCTGCCCATTCAGTATAACGATAGCGGTCGGTGCGAATGGAGCGGCCGAGGGGTTTGACCTTGCCGGTGAAGCCAGGCAGGCGCGGGCGGATGCGGGTGGTGCTGTAGGCGGCCTGTCGGACGGTAGCCTTGGGGTTGGCAAGCAGAGGCGCGAGGCTGTGGCCTTTGAGATGTTTGGGCTGCGGCAGATTACAGAGATCGGCGAGGGTGGGGTAAAGATCGATGAGTTCGGTGAGTGAGCTGGAGGACTGGCCGGCGGTTTTCATGCCGGGCACCGAAATGATGAACGGTACGCGCGCGCTGCCTTCAAAGAGATCGCTCTTTTGCCAGAGGCCGTGTTGACCGAGATGGTAGCCGTGGTCGCTGAGAAACACGACGATGGTGTCGTCGTCGAGCTTGAGTTTTTTCAGTCCATCCAGTACGCGGCCGAGGCAAGCGTCCATTAATGTCGTTGAGGCGTAATAGGCGCGGATGATCTCCTTGCGTTGCTCGATGGTGAGCTCGCGTTGGTTTGGCCGATCGGGCAGGGCGGCGGGCGGGATGTCGTCGCGGTCGCCGGGCAGTTCGAGGACGGGCTTGATTTTATCCAGCGGATAATGCCGTGCGTGATGCAGCGGCGCGACGTATGGCGTGTGCGGGCGATAGAATCCGACGGCAAGGAAGAAGGGTTTGCCGGTTTTGTTCGGATGATGTTCCTCCATCAACTTCACGGCGGCGAGCGCGGCCTGTCCATCGGTATGTTCCTCGTCTTTGCTGTCGAGCAAGAGCCAGCTCATCGTGCCGCCGTACGAGCCGGCGCGCAGGGTGATCACTTCATCCTGCCGCGTGCGGTCGATGCCGATGGGGTTGATAACCTTGTTCCAGGAAGCCTTGTCGTCCTCGCCATCGGTGCCGATTTGGGTGGGTACGCCGTAATGGTATATTTTACCTATTCGCGCGGCAAAGTAACCGTGATTGATAAAATGCTGCGAGAGAGAAGCGATGTCCGGTTGTTTATCCCGGAAATGGCCGGCATTGGATAGCACGCCGGTCTGTTCCGGATACAGACCGGTCATAAATGATGACCGGCTCGGGTTGCAAACTGGATACTGGCAGTAGGCGCGATCGAATCGAAGGCCGCGTTTAGCTAGTCGGTCAATATTAGGCGACTTGACCAGTGGGTGTCCGTAACAGCCTAAATCAGCATTTAGGTCGTCAACAGCAATCAGCAGGACATTCGGTTTATCAGCGAACGAAATAATCGGAAAGATAAGGACAGTCAGAAGCCAGTGAATTTTAGTGCAATTCATAGTTTTTGAGAAGATATAGGTTGAAACAGCGAAAAGGTAGCATGTTTTTATTTACAATTCCCTGAAGCGTGCGATCTTCCCGCCTCACGGGGCGGAGGAAACAAATATGTCTCAAACAAGAAAGTACGTGTGGAACGGTATCCACTTTGGTAACACTTTTTTCCTGGGTCTGATTCTATTGGGCTCGGTGGTGGGGCTCCCAATGTTTATATGGAAATTTGGTGCTGATATCCAGCATTGGTGGGCACATATTCTCATTGCGCTTGTTTTGTTCATTTATTCGGGTATGGGGATCACTTTCGGCTATCATCGTTTGTTGTCGCATATTTCCTTCAAGGCTAAGTGGCCAGTCAAATTATTCGCTCTGATCGGTGGAGCTACAGCTATGCAGGATTCGGCTCTCGTTTGGAGTGCAGATCATCGCCGTCACCACAAGCATGTGGATCACGAAGATGACCCTTACAATATTACCAAAGGCTTTTGGCACGCCCATATCGGTTGGATCTTATTCAAAAAGAAACTCGCTCCACCCAAGGATAACGTTAAGGATTTAATGGCCGATAAAATTGTTATGTGGCAACACCGCTGGTGGATTGAGATTGCCCTGTTGGTTGGATTTGTTTTTCCGGCTTATGCGGGTTGGTTAATTGAGGGTTCTTGGCATGGTGCTCTACTTGGTCTCCTGCTTGGTGGAATGTTTCGACTCACATGTTGTCACCACAGCACCTTTTTCATCAACAGCCTCTGCCACTACATGGGCACGCAGCCGTATTCTTCCTCACACACCGCGCGCGATTCGTGGTTCATGGCGCTGCTGACTTTTGGAGAGGGGTATCACAACTATCATCACGAATTTCAGCATGACTACCGGAATGGTGTGAAGCCGTGGCAGTTTGATCCCACCAAATGGGCAGCTTGGACGTTGAGCAAGCTAGGGCTAGCCAGTGATCTGCGGCGCGTGCCGGATGAGAAAATCGAGCTGGCTGAAATCCGCCAGAAAGATAAGCAACTGGCCGAGCAGCTTTCCAATACGCCCGAGCCAGTCTGTGAGAAGACGCAGGCCCTCTTCGCTGAGGCTGGGGTTAAGCTGCATTCCGCGGTTGAATCTTGGGAGCACGCCAAAAACGAATACTCCAAGGCCGCTCAGAAAAAACTCAATCTCACCAAGGAACAGCTTGCTGAACTCCGCGCCCGCTTTGACGAAGCCGTGGTCGAACTCCGCGATGCCATCGCTCAATGGCACGCCGCTCACCAGCAATTGGCCGGGCAATTGGCGTAATCTGTCATAAATACTGCTCGCTTTTATCCTGTTTTCAGGTAGAAACTGCCTCGTTTGTTTCATTCATCAATTTGATGAACGAAATTAATATCTGCCCAACGCGCTTGTGGCAGCATCTGGCCATGAAAAAAATCATACCCTGTATCCTGCTAGCCCTGACTTTTGTCGGGGGAACTCTTTGGGCTGACGAAACAGCCGATAATCCAACCACCACCGAAACTACGGCTACGGAGGAAAATACCGCGGGGGATACAAACTCCGACGGCGATGATAGCGGGGCAACCACAGAAGGCGATACGCCGCCCTCGAAGATTGATTCGGGTGATACCGCATGGATCCTGACCGCGAGCGCCTTGGTCCTCTTTATGACCATCCCTGGTCTCTCGTTCTTTTACGCCGGTTTGGTGCGGAAGAAAAACGTGCTCTCAGTGCTGATGCATTGCTTCGCGTTGGTTTGTTTGATGACCGTCGTGTGGGTGGCTATTGGTTATTCCATGGCATTTTCCACGGATAACGAAAATGGCTTCATCGGAGGATTGAGCAATGCCTTTGCCTCCGGCCTCACGCAGGATTCGGGCAATGGCATTCCTGATTTTGCATTTTTCATTTTTCAGATGACCTTTTTCATCATCACCCCGGCACTGATGGTGGGGGCTTTCGTGGAGCGCATTAAGTTCTCCGCCATGCTCTGGTTCACCGGCCTGTGGGCTGTGATCGTGTATCTGCCGGCTTGCCATTCGGTGTGGGCGGAAAACGGATACTTTTTGAAGATGGGTGCGGTGGATTTGGCTGGAGGCATAGTGGTGCATATCACCGCTGGCCTAGGCGCTTTGGTAGCCTGTATTGTGCTCGGTCCGCGCAAAGGTTATCCGCAAGCTCAAATGATGCCGCATAATCTGCCGATGACGGTGGCTGGCACAGGAATGCTTTGGGTGGGCTGGTTCGGCTTCAATGGCGGCAGTGGCTTGGCCGCCGATGGCGGTGGTGCCACCGCAATTGTGGTGACGCAGATTTCTGCGGCGACGGCGGCATTGACGTGGATGTTTATTGAGTGGATGAAGA
>CAJWVY010000154.1 GCA_913048135.1 uncultured Verrucomicrobiales bacterium | reverse complement strand
GCGCACCGTGATGCTGGAGCATGACGAGATCGTGATTGGGCGCCGCAACGAAATGCGTGAAGTGCAGTTGGACTTGACGCCGGATGAATCGGTATCGCGAGTGCATGCGCGAGCTTGGCTGGCTGGGGACAAGGTGTTTCTGGAAGACTTGGGCAGTAGCGGAGGATCGCACGTAAATGGCGAACGTTTATTGGCGGCCATGGAAATTTTGCCCGATGCGGAAGTGATATTGGGAGGTACGAAACTCACGTTGCGCAAACCACTTTCGGCGCATCGAAGAGGTGGGGCACCACAGAGTAAACCGAATTCGGGCCGACCCCAACCGAGGGGGCGTCCAGATCGGACTACAGGTTCTGATCCCTCTGAACCCAAAGCGGATGCCGTAAATGATGGCCGGCCGGTAAAGGGGATTCATATAGATTTGACCACCGATGCGGGGCAGGAGGAACTGGTGTATGATCTCGATGAAATCTTTGTCGGGCGAAAACATCCCAAACAGGAAATTCATGTGGACCTGAGTTCGGATCTCAAGGTTTCACGAACCCATGCCCGAATCTGGCGGACCCGTGGAATTTGTTGGGTGGAAGATTTGAACAGCACCCATGGCACTTTGGTGAACGGTGAGGCGTTGTCCGGCGCGCGTGTAGTGAATCCCGAGGATGAAGTGCGCATAGGCGGAGCGGTGATGCGGTTCCGTTATGACAATGGGCACATGGCAATGCCGAAACGGAAATCGGTAACGCCAGCCGTACCGGCAACCCAAGAGGAGGATGATTGCGCATTCGAGGCGCTGGATTCCTATCCGGTATACAAAGAGGAAAGTTATCGGTATTTTGAACCGAGCAAGCGGAAAAAATCAGATCTGGATGCGGTTTTGAAGAGCCGCAAGAGTCCCATGGGCCGTATCCGGCCCAACGGTCAATTGGCTTTGTCTGAAGTGGGTCAGCCCGGTTCCGGTTCCAAGGAATTTCTGAAACTCCTGCCTGAACTGGTGGGGCAAATACACCGAGCCAAGAACAATAAGGCGCTGGCCGACTGGTTTGTGAACGGAGTCTCTAGATGGTTGCCTACGGCAAAGCGGGCGGCGTTCTTTGTGGTCGATCATGAGGCAGGCCGGATTCGATTACAGGCGCATAGCCCTGCACTAAAGCCAATATTAAGCGACACACTTGCGCATCGGACCCTTGAGGTTCGCACCGGCTATTCCTGGAAACAGGTAGGCAAGAAGGAATGTGTACGACGTCTCTCTATGAACGCCGGGCTTTATGTGCCGATGGTTTGGGGCGGAGAAGAGTTGGGGCTTTTATGTGTGGAAGACACCGACGAAGAGGCGGAGTTTTTTGAGGCGGATTTATCGGCCCTAATGGTAGTGGGCCAGTTATTAAGTTTGGCGGTGCGTCATCATTCGGCAGCCGAAGCCGCCGGCACAGACTAACTGCCGGGTGTGGTTGGCGTTGGTGCCGAATTTGGATTCGGCGATGAGAAATCGTCATCCGGAGTCATTGGTGACGGGGCAAGAATCGCCGGTGATGGGATGCGCTGATAAGTGAAATTATCGATCATCGGCGGAAAGAAATTTGTTCGGTTATAGAGATCATAAATTGGCGTGCCGGTTTTCAGAAGGATTTCTAGATATTCGGAATAATTATTTGGGTCCATGTGGTTTTTCCCGGAGAGAATGAGGTTGGCTTTGTACTTATCGAAAAGTTGTCGGCGTTTGTAATAACGCCGACGTTCCAGATTGCTCGTGAAGCCACGGGCCATCCGCTGGCTTGTCTCGATTTGTTCTCGGTTTAGAAAGCGTGCTAGGTAATCACGATATTCTGATGCTAAAGGCCGGGGTAGTTCATTAGGGGCCGTCTGGATCATAAGTCCTTGAGCTGAGGCTAAGATATAATATTTGAAAGCATTCACTAAATCCTTATTCGTTCCCATCCCGTTTTGATAGGCAATGGCTAAGTTGAACTGAGATTCCGGCAGACCTTCATCCGCAGCTTTTTTATACCACTCGAAAGCTTTTTGGTGATCTAATGGGACACCAAGTCCTAAACCATAAAGTACAGCGAGATTGTGTTGTTGGCGAGTAAGGCCGTTTTCTGCTTCTTCGCGAATAACTCTTGCTCCCTGCAGGTAAACACGCATCGCTTCTTGGATCATTTCAGGCGTAACGATTTCTTGGATTTGAGGTGGGGGCGAGTTGGTGGAAACGGGAGTCGGTCCCGGTGCGCCGGGGACGCCAACTCCCGGGATGGGAATTCCTGTTCCCGGGTTTATAGCTGGGGCACCTGGAATAGCACCACCGGGGATGCCGTTTGTTGGTGCCATGCCGGGCACTCCGCCCGGGACCATTCCCGGTACGGCAGGAATCGTGCCGACTCCTCCAGGGATAGCACCGGGGACCATAGTGGGTGGCGTATTGGTAGCCATTCCGGGTACCGCGTTGGTGGCTCCGGGTGTCCCCGGAATAGCGGGACCACCGCCCGCCCATACCCCCTGTAGCAGAGAAAGGAATGCGGTGCTCCAAAATAGAGTGTTCTTCATGAGCGGTTTATCCTTGGCGTGTTGCAACCACCTTGTTTTTGAAAACTAACCACAAAACTGCTATTTTTCAAGCCAAAACGGCTTTATTCTCCTTGATCAAAGCAGTTTGTCTGCCAGTTTTGGCTATTTGCCGATGGCGTACAAATGCTGGTCGCCTTTGAGGTAGATTTTGCCTTGGCTGATGGCCGGGCTGGCGAATACGCGTTCGCCAAGAGCGTTTTCTGCGACGATATCGAGTTCTTTGCCGGGGCGAATGATGTAGGTGGTGCCGTCGTCGACGGTGAAATACACGAGCCCTTCGGCGCTGACCAAACTAGCATGGGCGCCGCGGCTGAGTTTGTGGCCAGCCCAAGTGGGCTCACCGGATTTGGCGTCGAAACAACTGGCGAATCCCCGGTCATTGACGATCAGGAAATAGCGCCCGGCGGCAATCGGCGAGGGTACGTAGCTCACCCAATTGGGCGTGCGATGGTGCCAGGAAATTTTGTTCTGTTCATCAATCACACCTTGGCCGTCATGGCGGATGCCCATGATGTGATGCTGCGGGAAGCCGCCGGTCATAAAAAGCAAATCGGCTTGGTTGTTGTAAACGATGGAGGCGACAAACTGGTCGGTAGGGCCGTTGAGGTACCAAATGTTTTTGCCGGTGTCCGGATCATAGCTGGCCACGCTTTTGTCACCGCTCAGAACCATCTGGGTTTTGCCGTTTAGGGTAAACAGGGTGGGCACGCAGTAGCTGCGGGTGCGATTGGCACGCGCAGTTTTCCAGAGCGTCTTGCCGGATTGTCGATCGAGGCCGACGATGTAGGAGGGGCCATCGTGGTCGCCGTTCACGATCAGTTTATCTTTCCAGATCACCGGCGAGCTGCAGTAACCGTGCACGCTGGAAAACACGCCGGGGCGCACTTGCCAGGCCGGTTTGCCGGTAAAGTCGTACGCGGCCACCACCATTTCTTTTTGGTCTAGAAACGAAACGTACACGTGCGTGCCGTCGGTGGTCGGTGTGCTGGAGGCGCGGCTGTTCAGGCGATGGACGCGTTCCAGTGGGGACTTCACCACGGTGCGCTTCCACAGAACCTTGCCGTTGGTGCGATCCACGCAATGGAGCAGGCGCTCCTGTTTCTCTTCGTCGCAGGTAACCAAAAAAATCCGGTCGCCCCAGACGATTGGGGAGGCGTGGCCTTTGCCGGGAATAGGGGTTTTCCAGAGGATGTTTTTGGTGGCACTCCATTCGGTCGGGATGTTCTTTTCCAGACTCGTGCCATCCCCGCGTGGGCCGCGCCATCCGGGCCAGTTTTCGGCGGAAAGATTAAGGCTAAGAATGAGCAGAGCAAGCAGGGCCGATAATCGCATGGGCGCAGTTTAGCGGCGGCCGGGCGGCGTACAACTCATTTAACCGACGGCGCGCAGGATGACATCATGCACATCGGTGCTCTTCAGGGCGTCGCCTGAGGGGAGTGCATCGATAGCCGACAGCAGCACGGGCCAATCGGCGCGATCGGTGGGGCGGCAACCATGGGAGCCTTTGACCAAAGTGGCGTCCAGCGGGATCACGTCCATGAGCATGCGGAAGCCGAGTTTCTTTTGCAGCAACCGGCGGACAATGTGCAGCTTTGGGAAAGTGATTTCCGGATTGATAAACAACTCCACCGGATCGTAGCCGGGTTTGCGATGGATATCGACCGTGCGCGCGAAGTCCGGGGCCTTGGCATCGTCCTGCCAGTAGTAGTAGGTGAACCAACTATCCTCGGCGGAAACAGCGATCAGATCCCCGGCGCGTTCATGGGCAATGCCGCGTTCGGTTTTGGCTTCGCCATCCAAGACTGAATCGACTCCATCAATCGACGCGACGAGTGCTTTGACGTCGTTGAGGATTGCCGGATCGTTGACGTACAGGTGCGCCACTTGATGGTCCGCCACAGCGAACACTTTGCTGGCGCCTGCATCCAGTAGTTCCAAGCCGAGTTCCTCTTTGATCGTCAGCCATCCCTGTTCGCGGAAATGGCGGTTCAGATGAATCGCCCGATTCGTTTCTGTGATGCCGTATTCGGAAAGAATGATCGGCTGCACATCGCGTGCTTCGTAAAACTCCGCCAAATCACGCACGATCTCATCGATCATGTTGAGATCGGCACCGATGGCCGGATCATTCGGGCCGAGGCGTTGGAGATTGTAATCCAGGTGCGGCAGATAAATGGTGGTGAGCGTCGGTGATTGGCGTTGCTCTACCCATTTGGCGGACTCTGCGATCCAGCAACTCACGCAATCGGCCGAGCCCTGCGGCGTGGTCACGCCGGCGGCCGGTCCCCAGAAGCCGGGAAAGGGAAACTCGCCCAAGTCCCGCTTTATCTCCGTTCGGATGGAGGCGGGCTGGGTGTATATATCAAACACCTTGCGGCCATCGGCCGGGTACATCGGGCGCGGCGTGAGGCTCCAGTCGGCACTCGAGTACATGTTGTACCACCAAAATACTTTGGCAAACGTGAAATCCGCATGGCGTTCGCGCAGGGTGTCCCACACCTTCGGGCCCTGCACCAGTTGATTGGGTTGTTTCCAAAACTGGACCTCTGCCAAATCCCGGTTGTACCAGCCATTGCCCACGATGCCGTGCTCGCTGGCGGTTTTGCCGGTGGCATAATCCGACTGCGCGGTACAGGTTACCGCCGGGAAGGCGGGGTCGATGTGGCGATGTTGGGTGCGCTCGCAGAAGGCGGAAAGGAACGGCATGTCCGGCCCGATGTGTCGGTCGCACAACCCCACGACATTGATCACGACCACGCGGTTCATGCACGGTTATCCCAGAGCGGGAATGATCTTGGAATCCTTGCGTCCCTCAGCGCGTTCCTGAAGTTCATGGATGGCATCCATCACCTTGGGCAGATTCATTTCATTTACCTCAAACCCGTCGCCAATGTTGTGCAAAAGCGTGATGGTGAGACGGCCACCGAGATGTTCTCGGAACTCCTCAAGCCCTTCGATGACCACCAGTTTGCCATCGGCATCCGCATGCAACAAATCCGTGCTCCAGAGGGTGAAACCGAGGCGCTCCAGCAGGCGCAGGATGCGGTCGCATTGTTTTGCAGACAGGAATTCCATGTCGCGCGCGTAGATGCAATCCAGCGCAATCCCGATGGCAACGGCTTCCCCGTGGCGCAAGCGGTACTCGGAGATTTGCTCCAGTTTATGCGCCGCCCAATGGCCGAAATCCAGCGGTCGCGCACTGCCCATTTCAAACGGGTCGCCGTTGGAGGCAATGTGGTTCATGTGCAGCTCTGCACTGCGATAAATCAGCCGGTGCATGGCCGCCGGTTCGAATAGCGCCAAGGCATCGGCGTCGGCCTCGATGCGATCGAAAAATTCGGCGTCGCGAATGCAGGCCACCTTCACGGCCTCCACGTAGCCATTGCGCTTGTCGCGGGCGGACAGGGTGGAAAGCAACTGGAAATCATTGATCACCGCAAACGGCGGCGCAAAGGTGCCGATGAAATTCTTTTTGCCAAAGGCATTGATCCCGTTTTTCACGCCCACGCCCGAGTCATCTTGGCTGAGTGTTGTGGTTGGGATGCGAATGTGGCGAATACCGCGATGGGCCGTGGCGGCGGCCAAGCCCACCATGTCCAGCAACGCGCCGCCACCCACGCAAATGAGGTAGGAATGGCGGTCGATGTGGTAGCGGTCTACCTGCGATTGCACTTCGCTGACGTGGAAGTAGGAATTCTTGGTGCGTTCGCCGCCTTCCATCACCACTGGTTCACAAACCAGATTCAGGCAGTCCGAATGCGTTTTGAAATAAGCGTTTATTTGTGAGAGCAGGGTGGGTTGCGCCTTGGCCAGCGCTTCGTCCACCACGATCAGCGTCTTGCGCGGCTCGCGCTTCTCGCCGTCCACCAGCGCATCGCGCAACGTGGCATTCTCAGTATCAAACACATTCTGCGTGAACAACACCTGATGGCGCCAATTTACCGTAATGGCGCGCTCAATCCGGGACGACATGGGCGGGAGCCTAACGCAGGGTTGAGATAATGACAAGGCGTGCTGCAGCGTGCAGGCTTGTTTTCGGAGTCGTTTTTCGATATTGTTTGCACATGAATCGTGGCTGGAAGGCGGCGGTGTGGATGTTGGTGGGCATGGTGGGCTGGGTGGCTTGTCAAGGCCCCGGTGGGCTGGGCGGCGGGGTGGGGTTCAATTTGGCGAATTTCCCGCGTTAAGTGTTAGG
>CAJWVY010000153.1 GCA_913048135.1 uncultured Verrucomicrobiales bacterium | reverse complement strand
AGGAAAGAAGCCCTTGTCGTCTTTAGCTGATACAATCAGGGTTGGGCTGATTTCACTTGAAACTGTGAACTCCTTACTCAGCTCCCTGCCCGTGTTCATATAGGCCGGGTAAAGCAAAACCGTGAAGTCTGGTTTGCAACTGACACTGTCATGCTTATCTACTGCCTTATAGGTTTGAACATCAAATCCAGTACTAACCCGGGCCGCAAGGTGCCCTCCCGCTGAAGAGCCCATTACGCCAATCCGCCTTGGGTCTACGTTCCACTCTGATGCTCGCGAGCGGACAATCCGGACAGCTCGCTGAATATCCTCAAAGGCATCTTTGCGTTTCTTGGGGGTCCGGTATATCAAGACATAGGCAGAGACTCCGTGTTGATTGAGCCACTTGGCAATCGGCTCCATTTTTGTAGTGACAAGATGGCTGTATCCTCCCCCGGGACATAAGATCACCGCGGGCGCAGATTTTTTCGTAGCGGGAGCCGGGAAATAGCGTAATGAAGGTTTAGTTACATCGGTGAGGCGTATGTGCCCATCCCCACGATCGGGCTTCGGCGTTCCCATACCTGTGCCATCTTGATTCGCTGTATCCTTGGGCCAGAGCATGATGGTACTGGTTGCCCTCTCCTCGTTCGCATTCGCGATCATTGCAGTGCTCCAAAAAGAAATGCCGCATAGAATAAAAACCAGTGGTCGGACTCTTTTTGAGGTATTCATATATTTATTTTCAGTTTCTCCTTATGTCGAACGCTTGCACTAAGTGGCACACCTTCAGACGCGTGCGCTTCAGTGATTTGTTATGATCATTCATGTAGTAGAAAAGCCTTTGCAGTCGGAGACTCATTATCCTTCCAGCCGTAGAACAACAGCATGCCTCCAACGATCCCACCGTTTGGTCGACCAACAGGTTGGATATGATTAAAGCGCCACCTAGGATACCGTTTTCTATCCGGCGTGAGGTCGCGATTCATTCGCCAGGTATTACCCTTATCCTCCGAAATCCACTCTTCGATGCTGCCTCCGCCCCGACCGTCCATATAGCCGCCCTCGAGGTAGCCCTTGCCGGTGATGAGGTAGGCGCGGACAACACCGTCGGCACCATGGACGAGATAACCGCCGTTCCAATTATGATTTGAATGGCAGATTCTGGTTTGGAGCCACTTGCCGTTTTCACGGCGCACGTAGTAGTAGCTATGTGTCTTCAGGTCAGTGCCCGATAGAATGTGAAGGAAGGTGGGCTCACCTTTTGGCTCCAGCGCGATGACAGGCGGAATGCCTGCACCACGCCACTCCGTGTTCCATATGAGGCAGTGCCTCATTGAGTAATTGATATCGATGGGCGTCTTGAGGGCTTTCCCGTCGGCGTTTACGACTTCATGGTTCTGCAGATTGATCTTCACGTAATGGAGATTGTACTTCCATTCGTTGTCAACGATTCGACCGTAGCGTGGATTAAAAAGCCGATCTGGAGTTTTCTTTGTTATGTAGTCATCGTAATCAGTGTAGACCATATGCAAGTACTTGCCATCCTCGCTCGGCAAAACGGTCCTATAAGACGACCAGTCTATCCGCCCCTTAGCGTTGAGGTCTGTGACGTCTTTTTTAGGTCCGGTCCATGTCTTGCCGTTATCCTCGCTGATCCGGTAAGTCCATGAGCCCGTGTGGCCATCTACTCGATATGCCATTACCTCCTTGTCATCGAAGATGCGGTAGACTGTCGGGTACGATATGCTTTGTGCAATCCCGGGGGCCTTCTTCCACTTAACATCAATCACTCCCGCGGCAACAGGTTTGCTTGAGACAAGATGGACACCCGGTGTTCTATGGCATCCATGCAGCACATGCAGGTAATCCGATTCATCGGCCCATATAATTGGGCTGTAATGATGATCGGTACTCTTAGGCCCGATACGCACCGGCTTGGAGAACTTACGCGATTGCGGATCATAGCTGATGAACATCGGATAGGCGTTGCCCTTGCCATTCTTTGTCGCACTCGCATCGCCGTTATAGACGATGTAAAGACGCCCGTGCAGCAAGACAGACTGCGGCCTCTGCCGTGCGTCGTATAGCATATTGCGTTTCCCATTGCTGCCGAATTCCAATATGGCGGATGAGGAGGAAGCCTCGCTTGCAGCTATACTCATTGCACCAACTGTGCACACACCAATAAGGATCGTGACCGTTGCCAATTTGGATATTCTTTTAATCATAACATCTAACGCTCAGAGGCGCAGCTTGCCTGGGTTAACTTCAGCACCTTGTCCGGATTCCTAGCCACGCTGTAAAGAGGCAAGCCAACAGTCCCAAAGGGTTGAACCTCGTGTTTGTTGCAAGTACAGCTGTGCCGTTCAAGCCCTATCCATCGCCCTGTATTTTGGCGAGCAGTGCATGCATGGCCTTCACGCGTTCGGGATGCCGATCCCATAGGTCGGTGGTCTCAAACGGATCGATTTTCAAGTTGAACAACATGCCTTTGCCGGCGGACGGCCGCACGCGATCAGGGCCCTGGCCGAAGATAATTTTCCATGGGCCATCACGCAGTGTCTTCACGCCATTGCCGGCCTGATTGACCATCGGCCCGCGCCGGGTGGGTTGGCCGAAAAATGCCGGTAACAGATTTTCACTGTCTTCACCCGCGCTCTTGGGCAATGACGCGCCAATCAAGGCCGCCGTCGTCGCCATCAGGTCCACGTGGCAAAAGGTGTCATCATTCACCGCGCCCTTCGCGATGCGGCCGGGCCAGCGCACGATAAACGGCACGCGATGCCCGCCTTCAAACGGTCGCCCCTTATAGCCGCGCAGATTGCCGGCGGATTGATGTCCGTTACTGATCTGCGCGGTGCCTTCGCGTTCGCCGATCTTGACCGAACCGATCAAGGGTCCGTTGTCGCTCGTGACAATCAGCAATGTACTTTTCGACAGCCCGTGTTTCTCCAACGCCGCTATCACGCGGCCCACACATTGATCCACCAGCCACACCATGTCGCCCCGCACGCCGGCCTGGCTTTTGCCCGCGGCAAACTTTGGCACCAAATGCGGCGAATGCGGCGCGGATAGTGGAAGATAGAGAAAGAACGGCCGCCTTTGCTGCTGCTTTGAGGTAGCATCGGCTGCGGCGATGAAGCGCACGGCTGCGTCGGTGAACCGCACATCCACCGTCGCGTTATCCCACACGCGCGCCGCCATGCCCGAACGCCAACTGCCGGCCGGATTGCGATAGGTCGTACCTTCCATCCCGAGGAATTTGCCGTTGGCGATAAAGCAGAACGGTTGCTGATCCGTCGAACAACCAGCCGTATAAAAAGTCTCCTCAAACCCCAACACTTCCGGCCCGTCGAAGGCCGCTTTGGTGAAGTCGATGCTCTCGCTCATCGCACGATCCGGATCCGGCCCGTGATACCACGGAAGCGGTTTCCGAAAATCCACCTGCTGCCCCGGCTTGGCCGTGAAGCCCAAACCCAAATGCCATTTTCCGAACAGGCCCGTGCGATAGCCGTTTTGCTGGAGCAACGACGCCAGAGTCAGGCGGTCGCGCTCGATCAAGGGTGGCTCGAAATTGAATAGCACACTTTTCTGCAGGCGGGTACGCCAGCAATACCGCCCGGTAAGCAGCGCGTATCTCGAGGGTGTACAAAATGCCGCCGAACTATGCGCATCGGTAAATCGCATTCCCTCCCGTGCCAGCCGATCCATGTGCGGCGTCGGGATTTTCGAGCCCGCGTTGTAACAGCCCACATCCCCATACCCCATATCATCTGCCATGATGAAAATAATGTTCGGCTTCTCTGCCGAAAACACAGTCATCGTCACCAAATAAAATATTGATAATATAGCGCGAATCATGACCGAATCATTCAGATACCCCTCGTAAGATTAATACGCCAGTTTAATCACTTATTCTGAAAAAATTAATTGGGTGGTTCTAAAATTGCATCAAGTTGCTGGATTATTTCATCGCCAATTGCCAATGAAGCGGTGGCCGCCGGAGAAGGCGCATTCAAGACATGGAGAGACTGATGCCCCCGCACAAAATGAAAGTCTTGAACAAGTGCTCCCTCCGGGGCCATGGCTTGCGCGCGCACCCCGGCGCCACCTGTCTCTAGGTCGTCCACGGTAATTTTAGGGACAAGCTTTTGCAGCAGGCGACAAAAATATTTCTTACTGAAAGACCCCCGCAATTCCTGAGCCGCCATCCCTGGATGTTTCCACAAAAACTTCCACAACCCAGGGAATGTAAGGGCGTCAGCCAGATCACGAAGGTTGACCTGAGTATTGGTGTAACCTTCGCGGGCAAAAGCCAGAACAGCATTGGGTCCGGCCTCTATGCCTCCATGAATCATTCGGGTAAAGTGGACTCCCAGAAAAGGAAACTTTGGATCAGGCACAGGATAGATCAGGTGACGGACCAAATGGCTACTGGATGGTTTTAGTTGATAATACTCCCCTCGAAAGGGAACGATTCGAACCGATCTTTTGTGTCCGGCAAGCTGACTCACTCGGTCACAGTGAAGCCCCGCGCAGTTAATTAAGAGATCACCTTTGAAATCGCCAGCCGAGGTGGTAGCAACCCACTGATCTCGTTGAATCAAATCAGCCACATGAGCGTTAGTAACAATTCGCCCTCCCCGCTGCTCTATATCCGAAGCCATGGCCTGTACCACAGCCGGATAATCCACAATCCCTTCCTGGGGCACTTGTAATGCACCGATCCCGCCACAGTTCGGTTCAATTTCACGCAATTCATCGCCGGACAATTTTCGGATTCCCTCCAAGCCATTAGCAATCCCTCGCTCCATGAGAGTTTCCATACGGCTTAGCTCCTCAGAATCGGTCGCGACCACAAGTTTACCACAAATCTCGTGCGGAACATTGTGCTTTTGGCAAAACTCTACCATTTGCCGAATTCCATCCACCGCCAATCGAGCCTTTAGTGAGCCGGGCTTGTAGTAGAGACCACAGTGAAGCACTCCACTATTATGGCTGGTTTGATGTTGCCCCAGCGTCTGTTCCTTCTCCAGAACGGTTACCTCCAAACCGGGGCGGGCATGCAGGAGCTGACGGGCGGTGGCCAACCCCACGATTCCGCCTCCCACAATGATCAAAGATTTTTTCCTGTTTCCCAAGGGCCGTGAATCTAAACGCAGCAGAGGGAATTGGCCAAACTCCAGTTGTACTCAGCCCTCCATCAAAGGATAATGATTTGATCCAAGCACTACATCGCACTAGCCTCCGGTTTCGCATGAAACAACTGCTTCTCTTTTTGCTGATTTGGATGTCGCTTGCCGAATCGATGTCGGCTCGGCCGAATCTGGTTTTGATTTTCATCGACGACATGGGCTACGGCGATATTGGCCCGTTCGGCTCCCAGCTCAATCGCACGCCGCATCTGGATCGCATGGCGAAAGAAGGGCGTAAGCTCACGAGCTTTTATGCCGCGCCGGTTTGCTCCGCATCGCGAGCGCAACTGTTGACCGGTTGCTACGCGCCCCGCGTTGGCGTGCCAGGCGTGTTTTTCCCCGCTGGCCGAAACGGGCTCAACCCGCAGGAACACACCGTCGCCGAGTATCTCGGCGAGCTGGGCTATGCCACCATGTGCGTAGGCAAATGGCATCTGGGCGATCAACCCGAGTTCCTGCCCACGCGGCATGGGTTCGACGGCTACTTCGGCATCCCCTACTCCAACGACATGGGCCGCACCGCCGCCGCCACGGGCAAGCGCGTGCATCCGTTGCTGCGCGATGACAAGGTGGCCGAGCTGCTGGAGGATGAAGGCCAGCGGCGCATCACCCGGGAGTACACCGAGGAGGCTGTGAAATTCATTGAGGCCAGCGCCAAGGCGGACAAAAACTTTTTCCTCTACCTGCCCCACACCGCCATGCATGTGCCGCTGTATCCGCACCCGGATTTTGCCGGTAAATCCAAGAACGGCGTGTACGGCGATTGGGTTGAGGAAGTCGATTGGAGCGTCGGACAGGTGTTGGGCGCCTTGAAAAACCTGAAGCTTGCCGAGAACACGCTCGTGCTGTTCACCAGCGACAATGGCCCCTGGGCGTCTAAGGGTAAAGCCGGCGGTGTGTCGGGGCCGTTGCGCGGCAGCAAAGGCTGCACGCTGGAAGGCGGCGTACGCGAACCGACCCTCGCCTGGTGGCCAGGCACCATCGCGCCCGGCACGGAATCCGCCGGCATCGCCGGCACCACCGATGTGTTGCCCACCTTCGTTTCCTTGGCCGGCGGGAAAATCAAACAGGACGTGAAGATCGACGGCCTCGATGTCTCCGATTGGCTTCTGGGCAAAGCCGAACAGTCCCCGCGCGACATCTGGCATTACTTCCGCGGCACCCAGCTGCAGGCTGTGCGACAAGGCCCGTGGAAACTCGCCCTGACCGGTCAATCGCTCGGCATGGGCATCCGCCAGCGCGATGCCGATCTGGCCAAGGGCGGGCGCCTCTACAATCTGGAAAATGAAATCGGCGAACAAACCGACCTCGCCGCGCAACATCCGGACATTGTCGCGCGCCTGACGCAGCTGGCTGAAACCATGACCGCCGATCTCGCCGCCAACAAACGCCCGGCCGGTTCCGTGGCCAATCCGGTCACGCTGTATCCCACCGCTCCCAACCGCCGGCCCGGCTCCGTCCGGCCCACCGGCAAACCGGTGGACTGGGCCAAGGCCAAGCTCGGCTGGCTGGAGCCTGGACCGTTCGCTTTCTTACCCGAAACAAAAGAGTGCCGCCCGAACGCCGAGAACGTCCACAACCTCCGACCAGCGCCGCGCAGCACTACGCAGCACGGCGAGC
>CAJWVY010000152.1 GCA_913048135.1 uncultured Verrucomicrobiales bacterium | reverse complement strand
GTGCGAAGCTGGCCGGGGTACATTTTGGTGACCTCGAGTTTTGGCTCCGGTTGAAGCGGCATGAGTGCGATGCCATAGTGATGGTCATTTCCGGAGAGGGAATTGATACCAAGCCCGATGCGGCCGGGTTGAAAGTCTTTCACCCAAAAATCGACGTCCCTATTTTGCACTTTGAACTTCAGCCCAAGCGGCTTGAAGTCGCGTTCCTTCAGCCAAAATGGTTTGTCGCCCATGCCGGCGTCGCGAATGACGAACACCTTCACCGGGACGTTGACGTTAAACGAAACGTGCTCGTGGCCGAGGATGTGTCGCTCTTCTTCGGTTAGCAGCGACCGCGCCTTGGCCAAGTTTAGTTTCACAATCTCCTCGGTAGAGAGGGTGGCTTTGAAGCGATTGAGGATGCCGGCGACGGTGTCATGCACGGAGGCGTGCGGGCCGACGTGCGCTTGGCCAAGCGGGGAGAAAAGCAGCGTGGCCAACAGCATGGCCAGTGTGGTTGTCGTAAATTTGATTCGAAGCATTCGGTGAGTGCCGCCTTGGCGGCGGGGACGCTATGCCACTTGGTCAAGCGTTGCACGCCGAATTCTCCAAAAAACAGGATTGCAAACGTGAGTCTGCTCGTCAGAATCCGTCTGTCCGACCGGTTTCTTTTTTAGGTGGGACACCAAGGAGTCATGCTGAGCATTTTCGGAAATTCTTCCGGTCGATTTTGTGACGGACTGAGTCGTCGCAATTTCCTGAAGATCGGTGGTCTGGGTATGGGGGGGCTGGCCTTGCCGGATTTGCTGGCCAATAGAGCGCTAGCCGGCCACGCGTCCTTACACACCCAAGCACCTGATGAGCACCATAATGCACACATTGTTCGATATTGGCGAACTGCGCGTGGCCGATAGCGTGCCCAAGCCGGTGGCCGACATCATCACCGGCGGTTCGCCGATCGAAGAGTTGGTTTAGGGCACCCCGAAATCGGTTCATTTTCCCGGTGAATAGGGCTCATAACCCGTTCGTCGGTTCATTTGCCGTAAAAAACGGCAGAATCACCCGCTTTTCGAGCTGAAAACGATTGCTTTTTCGCCGATTTTTGCGCACAAATGGGCGGTTTTTGAGGAGGAAAACCCACATCACTCTGTCAGCGTAACGCCCCCTTTTGCGTTGGCTTGACAGGGAATGAGCGTACTTACACGGATTTGGCTGCCCGCAACGGTGTTTGCGGTGTTTCTTTTGGCGTTGTTCAATCGCCAAGAGTTAGTCGACCGGTTTCTGGAAAACGCCAACTTCCTCACGCGCAATTTCGTCGAGTACGGCGTGCAAATTGGCGTGTGGTTGAGCGCGGCGTTTTTGATAAACCGGTTGGTTGGCGTGCTGTTTTGGGACGGCTTTATCGGCCGGCTCTCGGACCGGCCTGTGCCGCGCCTGCCGCGTGACCTCACGGCGATGGTGCTCTTCAGCGTTGCCGTGCTGGCGATCATCTCCACCGTTTTTCAACGCGACATCACCAGCATGCTGGCTGCCTCCGGCGTGTTCGGTGTGATCATTGGCCTCGCCCTGCGCACAGTGATTCTCGATCTTTTCATGGGCCTGGCCATTCACATCGAGCGACCGTTCAAGATCGGCGACTGGCTGATGATCCACCAAAACCGCGTGGAGACCCACATCATCGCCGAGGTCATCGAGATCAACTGGCGCACCACGCGGCTGCGCACTACGCGCAACAACATGGTCGTGGTGCCCAACAGCAAAATGGGCGACACCATCGTCACCAACTACATGGAGCCCAAGCCTCACTTCCGGATCGATCTCGATTTCATCATCGACTTCGAGGTGCCGAGCGAGCGGGTGTTGCGCGTGATGACCGCCGGCCTCAAGGCCGTGGCCGATGGCGAAGGCATCCTCGAAGATCCCGCCGCCGAGGTGCGCATCAAGGATTCCACTCTCGAAGGCGCCGAGTACGAAGTTCGCTTCTTCATCCTGCCCGCCAAGATTTCCCCGAACGAAGCGCGTCACGTGGTGAACCGCAGTGTGCTCGAGCACCTTATCCATTCCGGCATCACTCCCGCCCATGCCAAGGAGGAGATCTTCCTGCAACGCCGCGAACGCCGCGCGCTCGATGCCTCCCTCGACGAGGACTTGTACCAACTCCTTACCCGCACCGAGTTGTTCCGTAAGCTCAACGCCGCCGAATTCGCCGCTGTGTTCCGCGAGATGCGCAAACGCGACCTCGCCGAGGGCGAGACACTCTATGCGCAGGGCGATGCCGGAGATTCCATGTTCATCTGCGTGGAAGGCCTTCTCGCCAGCGCCATCACCGTGCGCGGGCAGGGCGAGGTGAAGGTGGAAACGCTGCGGGCCGGCCAGCATTTCGGCGAAGGCTCCATCTTCAAGGCCACCAGCCGCTCCACCACCGTCACTGCCGAGGCCGATTCGCTCGTGTACGAGATCGAACGGCACGTCATTGAGCCGCTGCTCGATGTGCGGCTTGATCTGCGTGAGCAGTTGCAAAAGGGACTCAAGCAGCAGACCGACCGCATCAAGGACAGCTGGAAGGAAGCGCGGCGCAAGAAAGCCGAGGATCAACCCAAGGAAACCGTGCGCAAATCACCGGTGAAGAAAGTCGTGCAGGCCTTCTTCCCCGGCATGTTCGAGGGCGCCAAGGAATCGCAGGAGAAATCAACCGATGAAAAATAGGATTAACCGCAGCCATCTCAAGGCCATTGTAATGGCCGTCATTCTCGCCGCCGCTGCCCTGGCCAAGGCCCAACCGGCTTCGCCAACCACAGGCAGCCGCGTGAAGCCATGGCTGAAGAATGCCCTGAGCGAACTCTCCAACCTGCCTGGAGCCGGCACGACCAACACCAATGTGGTGGTCGCCTCGAAACGCATTTCCTTGAGCTACATCGATCCAACTCGCGCCGTTCAAATGCTCGCTCTGCACGGCGTGACCATCGGCAAACCCGAAGCCGCCGTGGACCCCGCCCGGTTGCCGGTCGTGGTGGCACTGCCTGGAACCATTAATCTCGAGACCGTCCCCAAGGCCGAGGATAAGTTTCCCCAAACCGAGACCGATCCGGTTAACGAATTGGTGGTGTTCCACAACGAAAATGATCCAGCCCAACTGAGTGGCGTGCTCTCGACACTGGAGAGACACGTGGATCTACCCGCTCGTCAGATTATTATTGAGGCAATGGTATTGGAAATCTCCTCAACGGCACTCGAAGAAATGGGTGTTCAATGGACGCGATCGGGGAACGGAGGAGGAAACACTATTACCGACCATACCAGTGGTTTGACCATCGGAACGTTGAAGTATCCTGCCTCCACTTCCACTGAAGCATTGAATCTCACTACCAAAAGTATTTTTCATAGCATTAATGCCCAGGTCAAAGCTTTGGTAGCCGAAGGCGAAGCCGAGGTTTTGTCCCGTCCGAGTGTGTTGGCTCTGGATAATCGAATGGCTTACATTAATGTTTCGGAAGATATTCCGGTTGCCAATACCTCATATGCCCCGGGGAACAATTATCAGCGTACTACGTTCGAAGTTAAGAAAGCAGGTATTTCGCTTACCTTGAGGCCTCGGGTGAGTAGTAATGGTGAGGAGGTTAGTTTGCAGGTGAATGCAGAAGTGACCGCGAAGGTACCCGATGCCGATGTCAAAGTAATGGGCGGTGCTGGAGGTGTAACTGTTTTGGCCAGTGCGCCTACAATCTCCAAGCGGGAGGTGAAAACCTATGCGCGTGTCTCGAATAACACCCCATTTATCATTGGTGGGCTGATTGCAAAAGATAAGCAGGCAAAGGTTGAAAAAGTTCCTCTACTTGGTGACTTACCGATTCTTGGAGGCATGTTCCGCAGTAAAAAACAGGAGATGGTGAAACGCGAAGTTATTATTGTGCTCACACCGTTTGTCCTGCCGGAGGAACATGTGATCGGCAAAAACATGCCGATGGATGAGGATAACTTCGACAGCGTCGGTCATCAATTGTTCCGTGATGCCTACCGGATCCGTGCTGAAGACACCTTTGACCTGAACTACCTCTACGAAAACAAACAGCTTCAGCGCATGAAACAACTGGCCGATCGGATCGTGGCTGGCAATCGGCCTTTGGCATCTGAATATCCTTACCGGCATTTCTACGGCAAGGCCGTACCGGGCGAGAGTATCCTGTGCTACCGCCAGATTTATGAGGTGCTCAAGCGGCGTGATCTGCAGAAAAATCTCGATGAAACCAAGATCATCTTTTTCGAGACCGACGAGAACATTCAGTCCGGTCATCGCGTGCAGTTTCTGGATGCCTTCCTGCGCGCCAAAGCGCCGGCGGTTTTGACCGATCAGGGCGGGCAACAGGCCGTGGCCTTGACCTATACCCTGCAGCGTTTTTCGGATGACCCGTCTTCCATCTTTAATGAACCGACCCCATCCGTGCAGTTACTGAATTGCGCAGATGAAAAGGAATGGAGCCGGAAGCTTTGGGAATTAAATCAACCCACGGCCCAAGGGCAGGAGCAGTTTACCGTGCTGTTGCGGCGCAAGAAAGATGTCGAACGCCTCAAATACGCCATCCTGATGAAGAAGACCGTGGAAATGAACACGGAAAAACTTGTCCTGAGCCTGAGCAACTTTACCCGTGGGCGCCTGCTTCTCATGCCCCGTGTCACGCCTAAGGATATCGAACTGGTCGATGGCGATGTGGCCCGCGCGTTTTTCTACTCGGAGATGTATTATCAGGCTCTGCAAGTAGAGATGGAAAAAGACATCACTGCGTTCCGGAAAGTCATCGAGGAGAAGGATCATTTAAAACAACTGGTAACCCCCGTGCCGCGTCCCTGATCGGCCGGAATAAAGGAATAACATGAAAGATCAAAAACCATTTATCATTGGCCTTGGCCTAGGCGTCCTGATCATTGCTGGGATTGCGTTGAGCAAGCCCAAGCAATCCAAGGAGGCAACGGCTCCGTCGGCATCCAAGCCCTCGCAAGCCGCCGCCAAACCCGAACCCAGACCTGAGCCTGAGACGCCTAACAAACCTGCCGCTCCCGAGCCAGCCGAGGCTTCCGTCATGGCGTTGGTGGATGCCGTGGATGAACCGGCCGGAAAAATCCGTGTGCTCACCGGCATAGCCCTCAGCCATGTGAAAGCCGACAAGGACGCGGCTCCGTTACTTGAGGCGTTGTTGCAACAGCTCGAGGCGTTGACGGATGATGCCGCCCGCCGAGAGGCACTGGCCGATGTGAACGAAGAGTTTGCCGAGCTGGCGGACCATGAAGCCCTCACCGATTTCCAGGCGGCCTTGGTGGAGCTGGAGCAGGCCCTAAACCCCGGCCCAGCCCAGGCCGGAGAACTCCTCGCCGGCATCGAAGCCCCCACGCAACGCATCAAAGCCCTCGCCCAAATCGCCACCGCCTTGCACGCGGCGGGGCAGGCGGATTTATCCCAAGCTTTGCTTGAGCAGGCCGGCACGGAAACCGAAGCATTGGAAGAATCTGACGAAATGCTTGCCGCCAAAACCGCACTGGCCCTCGCCCAAATGAACATGGGCCAGCCCGAGGCCGCCGAGCAAATCGAGACGCTGGTCACCCAGATCTCCGCGCTGGAAACCAGCGAAGCCCAACTGACCGCCTACGAAAAACTCACTCGCGAACTCGCCCCTTGGGCCACGCAGGAAACCGTGGCCGCGCAGTTGGAGCGTATTCAGGCTTCTGTGCTCAAGCTACACTATCAGGCCGATCCCGTATTACGGCTGGTCAGTGGCGTGGAGGATCCCAGCGGGCGCGTGCGTGTACTCTGTAATCTGGCCGGCACTCTGGCGTTGACCGGCGACCCCGAGCAATCCGCCGCCATGCTCGCCAAGGCGCAGGAGATCACTAAGGACCTGGAGACACCCGGCCAATTGGCGCCGGCATTGACTCATCTAGCCGCCGCCCAGTCGTTGATTGGAAAGGGCGAGGCCGCCAAGGCAACCTTGGCCAGGGCCATGGAAACCGTGGATGGCATCCAGTCAGTTGATGAACAAGCCGCCGCCCTCGGTGCCTTGGTGTCCGCGGTGGAGTCCATGGACAACGCCGAACATCTGGAAACAGTGTTGGCCCAGTCGCTCAAAACCGCCAACGCCATTCAGCAACAAGCCCAGTCGGTCATGCAGCAATCGTTGCGGCTCATCAACCGCCTGCCGGCTGGCGAACAAAAAGCCGAGGCTCTGGAACAGATCGCCTTGGCCATTGAGCAGGGTGGGGCTGGGCAGTTTACCGAACTGCAATTTGAATTGGCCACCCTCTATCACGAAGGACGCCACTTGCCGAAAGATGCCAAACGCGCCGCGAGGTGGTACCGCAAAGCTGCCCTCGGTGGGTATGCTCCGGCCCAGCTGAACCTCGCCGTGATGTTGCTCGAAGGGGAAGGCGGTGTAGCTGATCCAACCGAAGCTTTCAAATGGTTGACCGCTGCCGCGGAGCAGGGCCACGCCGATGGACAAGTGGCTCTGGGGATGATGCTGGCTCTTGGCCAAGGCGTGGAGGCGGATCTCGTGGAGGCGCACAAGTGGGTTACACTTTCATCCAAGAACGGCAACGAAGATGCCGCCGCTGCGCTGGCTCAACTCGTACCCAAACTCACGGACGATCAACTCGCTCAATCTGCTCAACGAGTCGAAGCCTGGGAAGCGAGCCAAACACCGCCGCCCAGTACACCGGTTCCCACGCCCCCAGCAGAACCGATATCGCCCACCGAACCGACTGAGCCCGCAGGTCAAGAGGCTCCTCCCACCACCACCGCAGGAAAATAACCCACAAAAACAGGGCTATAAACTTTTTTCAAAAAAGTGCCCGCAACACCTTGACAAGAT
>CAJWVY010000151.1 GCA_913048135.1 uncultured Verrucomicrobiales bacterium | reverse complement strand
TGAGAACACAGCGACAAGCTACCAAATGATAGGTGCAGCATAGTAGTTGGTATAGCTGCTCGTGGCAGTGGTTTTGTATCGAGCTCGGTTGCGACATACATACACAGATGGACCGGATTTTTGTTTGATTTCAGCTACGAGCCGAGACTGCTTCTATATATTCTTTTTTGGGTGTTCATCCACTTGCATCGTCAAACTCAAAGCTAGTCAACGTTTTGTTGCATCGTTGTTTCAGATGTGTGTTCTTGATTTTTATGCTCAAAATCAGTATTTGTTTCAGCTGTTTTGTGAACTTCAGTTTGATCAGCAACTTCACTTGTAAAAGTATTTGATACCTCATTAACATCACTACTATCGGACAGCTCGGTGTGATCCTCGGACGGCTCTAAATTGGATTCTGACTCCCCTGTTGGCACGTTTAATTCGGAAAACTCCATCTCGCTCAGCGGCACCCATTCTTCCATACCTTCCTGACAAGCTAAATCAGACGGCAGAAGAGTACCGTCTTTCAAACAGGCATTTATGTCCTCAACACTATATGGACCGGCCTGTTGTCCGTCTCTCGAGATAAATATCTGCATTAATGATCACTTTAAAATCTTCTGAAGGCCCTCAAGGTTTTCCTTTAATGCAATCTCTGTGTCAGTGTCATTACGGTGATCCAGAATACCAATGGGGCCTGCATAACCGCTCTTGCGAATGGCAGTAATCATCGTCGCCTCATGTTGGCCGCGGCCAAGCTGCAGAATCTTCGGCTCCGCGCCATCGTTCATACCGTTAAGGTTGAGGCAGAGGAGGTACGGTTTCATTTGGCGTAGTGACTTTTCCCAGTCGGTAATTTGTCCGTGGCCGTGGTGTAGATTGTAGACAATGCCAACGTGTTTGGCGTTGTGATGCTTGTGCAAATATTGGCACACCGCCACCAGATTGGCCGGTTCCCCACCCCACCCTCCATGGTTGTAGAGCCCGAGTTCGCAGCCCAGTTCCTTGGTCCGCTGAACCAAGGGCAACATTGTTTGCGCCGCAGCCGCCACCCGGGCCTCCTGACTATCGGCTTGAGGGCTACGTAGGGTACGCCAAATCTGCGGATGGATTTTATGTTTTTCGAACAATCGGAATGCCTCCTCATGCCCTTTCCAAAAGGCAAAAAATTCCAGACCATGTTTTTTGTACTGTAGAATTTCCTCTTCAAACTCTTTAACGTGCTGCGTGCGCCAGTCGTAGGCCACACGTTTGAGGCCTAATTGTTTGAGCATGGCCGCCCGCTCGGCCGGCCCGCGTTGCTTGGCGTCAAACGGCACAACGCACCAAGCCACGAGTTTGTCCTTGGCAAAGTTATCGGCCGCATTGGTTCCGGCACACAGACCAGTCAGTAAAATGAAGAGTAGTTTTTTCATCGGTTCATAATGGATTCGATCTCGTCAGCCTCGATCGGAACCTTGGCCATGAGATTTACAGGGCCGTCCTCGGTGACAACGATATCGTCTTCCAAACGCACGCCAAAGCCTTCGTCCGGCAGATAAATACCCGGCTCCACGGTGAGCACAGTGCCCGGTTGGAACGGTACGTTCAGGTCACCCACATCGTGCACATCCAAGCCCAACGGATGGCCGAGGCCGTGCATGAAATATTTGCGGCAGGCCGGGTTGTCCGGGTCCTGTTTCTTCACCTGCGCCGGCTTGAGCAGGCCCAGCTTGAGCAGTTCCTCATTGGTGTGCGCCTGCGCTTCCTTTTGCCAATCCTTGTGGAGTTTACCAACAACGGCACCGGCGATGCTCGCGCGTAGTACATTGAGTACAGCGTTATACACTTTCTTTTGACGGCGAGTGAATTTGCCACTTACAGGAATCGTACGAGTGAGATCTGCATTGTAATTGGCATAGCTCGAGGCCACATCCATGAGCAGCAACTGACCTTTTTTGCAGACCTGATCATTTTGAAGATAATGAAGCACGCAGTTGTTTTTGCCTGCCGCCACAATCGGTGTGTAGGCAAACTTGCCGCGGCGTTTGATGAATTCCCGTGCTAACTCGGCCTCCACCTCGTACTCCGCCACGCCCGGCTTCACAAACCGTAGCGTGCGGCGAAAGCCTTTGGCCGTGATGTCCACTGCCTCCTTCAGCAGCTCGATCTCCAAATCCGTTTTCACCACACGCAGCTCATGCAGCAACGGCGCCAGTCGCCGATAGGTGTGCAACGGAAAATCCGCCTGACACTGCTTGATGAACCGTACATCGCGCGTCTCCACCTCCACGTGCGCGCGCTTGTACTCGTTGCTGTTCAGGTACGCGCTCTCCGCCTCGCACATTAGCGAACGGAAAATCACCGGGAACTCCGAGAGCCATTGCACATTCTTGATGCCCGAGATCTTGCGCGCATCCGGCTTGCTGTGTTTGTAGCCCTCCCAAATCTGCAGATGCTCATTCGGCTCGCGCACAAACAAGATCTCGCGCTGCTTCTCATCCGCCGCATCCGGAAAGAGCACCAGAATACTTTCCTCCTGCTCAATGCCGCTCAGGAAAAACAGATCGGCATTCGGCTGCATCGGCAACGTGCCATCGGCATTGGTCGGCAGCACATCATTGGCATTCACCACCGCCAACGCCTTCGGCGCCATCTGCGCTGTCAGGCGTTTGCGGTTTTCGGAAAAAAGTTTCGATTTGATCGGCTTATGTCGCATGGGAATCGTGGCGACAGAGTGCGGCAAAGCCAGCCCAGCGGCAACGGTTTTAATCTTTGCCAAACGTCTCCAAATATTGCCCGACGATTTCTTGTAAAGGCGGCGGTTTGGGCAAGCCAAGATTGACGGCGCGGGTGCCATCAACTGCGGTCGGCCACGTGTCGACAATGGCTTGGATACGTGGGTCGAAGGCATCCTCAATCGGCCCGAGCGTTAGGCCGCGTTCAGCCGCTACCTCGGCCAACACAGTCTCAGCCAGCTCCGGCGTTACCTGATGCGCAGGCAGACAGTAGCCACGGTCTTCGCCCAGTTTTTTGGGCGGGATTTCGTGCAGCGCAATGAAGCTTTCCACCACGGTGCGAAATCCGGTCATCGGATGCGGTTGATGACGATGCACCGGCAGCGCGCAGGATTCGCCCTTGAGCGGTTCGCGAAACATACCACTCGCCCAGCCGGATGCCGCTGCGTTAGGCCGGCCGGGACGGATGATCACCGTCGGCAGGCGCACGGCGCGTCCGTCGAAATGCCCCTTACGCACATGATCATTGAGCAGCAGCTCACAGATCGCCTTGGTCATACCGTAGGTAGTGCGCGGGGTGTGTTTGGTGAAATCGCCCACCGGCGTGGGCATGTCCTCGCCGCCGAAGCTCGCTACGCTGCTGGCAAACACCACACGCGGTTGTCCGGTTGCGGCGCGGGCCGCCTCAAAAATATGCCGGCCGCCATCAAGATTCACCCGCAGCGCATCATCGTACCGCTCCTCGCATTCACCGCTGACCATGGAGGCGAGATGGAAAATGGAAAAACTTGCAGCGCCTCCGATAGCCTCTTCAATCACCGCTTGCTCAGTTATATCACCTTCCATCCGCCGCGCGGGGGCAACAGTTGGGCCTACGCCAAAGCGTGCGTCCAACAGCACCAGTTCCTCGATCGGTTCCGTGTTGCCGGATGCTCCGGTCAATTCCCCACGCGCCAACAGCGCCTCGGCCAGTTCCGATCCCAGAAATCCGCCGCCGCCGGTGATGATAACTTTCATGCGTCCTTCTCTTCTTCCAGTCCGTTGATCGCCTCGAGATGCGTGAGCAGGCCGCTGTGATCCATGTCGCCCTTACCGCTCGCTACCATCGCGGTAAACAGCTCGTTGGTAAGCCGCGTGATCGGTAGATCCAACCCCAGCCGTTCAGCCGCTGCCAGAGCGTTTTTAAGATCCTTCACCTGAAACTTCGCCGGACCGCCCGGCTCAAACTGGCGCTGCACCATGCGTTGCCCGTGCTCACTAAGAATACGGCTGGAAGCAAACCCACCCTGCAAAGCCTCGCGCACCTGAGCCCGATCGGCCCCTCCGCCACCGGCCAAAATAAGCGCCTCACTAACTGCTCCAATCGTAATGGCCACAATTACCTGATTTGCCAACTTAGAGAGCTGCCCACACCCGTTCGGGCCCACGTGTGTTGCGCGGCCCATCGCGGCAAAGACTGGTTCCATCGCAGCAAATGTCTCCGCCGCGCCGCCGGCCATGATGGCCAGTTCACCGGCCGTGGCGCCCTTGGTGCCGCCGCTCACCGGCGCATCCAGATACGCCACGCCGCGGGCCAAGTGCCGCTCGGCATGTTCCATTGCCTCGTCCGCGCCGATCGAGCTCATGTCAATCCGAGTCGCTCCTTCGGCAATGGCCTCGGCCACGCCCTGATCAAACATCAAATCAGATACCGCCGGGCCATCAGACAGCATGGTGATGACTACGTCTGCACTCTTCACTGCAGCAATGGGAGTATCCGCTAAGGTCGCCCCATCAGCTTGTAATGCTTCCGCCTTAACAATCGATCGGTTCCAAACAGATAATTCGAATCCCGCTTTGAGTAGGCAACGGCACATAGGCGCACCCATCAGACCAGTCCCGAGAAAAGCGATTTTTGGTTTCATAGCCTCAGTAATTTTTAATAGTGGTTAATCTAATTATGCCAAGAATAGAAATTGCGTATTGAGGCAACTCATCAGGATGGTTCTCACAATGGGTTAGCTTATTTTTCCAGCCCGAGTCTTAAGTAGCCTGACAATAGTCTGGGAAAGTGAGCTAGGCTGACCTCTCCAAAGAGCTCCGATCGTAACAGGAGAGAAATCATCTAGAGGGAGTATGCGCACACCTTTGAGGGATTTTTGACCTGGTAATTCAAGGCTAAGACCTATCCCAAAGCCATTGGCCACGTAGGTTTCAATCAAATCAATCGAATTAAGCTCGATCCCAATCGGCCAGGTAATTTTACGTCGGCTTAGTTCCTTTTGAAATGCACGGCAGATTCCCTCATTCTGAGGCAAGCTGATGAGCGTCTGCGCAATACGGTCCTGACCAAGGATATCATCCACAGTCTTGATTTTCATTTTAGTCGGCACTTGCAAGACCATCTTCAAATCGAGCAGTTTTTCCGTTTTGATTTCAGTGGGCGGTTTGGAATCCAAGACGGTAATGCCAAGGTCCACTTCCGATGCCAATAACCACTGCTCAATGTCCGGCTGAATCCCGACGCGTAAACTTGGGTGTAACCCGGGGAATTCCGCGCGAGCCTTCCCGAGAATATCAGGTAGATGATCCCTGAAGATTGTAGTCGAAGCGGCGATACGAATGGTTTGGGCCACACCTCCGCGAATCTTTTGACTTACTTCCTCGAGCCCTTCAAAGAACGGCGCAATAAACCCATACAATTCTTCACCTGCCGCAGTTAACTCAAAGGGCCGACGCTGAAAAAGAGTAATACCCAGATCATTCTCCAACTGTATCACCTGCGCGCTGACCGCCGGTTGCTGGATGCCGTAGGGCATGTTGCGCACGGCACCGGAAATGCCTTCGTGCTTGGCGACGTAATAAAACAGCTCGAGATGGTGGATGTTCATTTTGAATTTGGAACCGGCGCCTTGTAGGCCGGATTGGGCACGGGCATTTTGGCCTTCATCGATTTCTGCCAAGCCCGCAGCTTGGCGCGGAGTTCGGCGGTCTTTTTCGGTTGGCGCGTGGCGAGGTCCTTCTGTTCGCCGATGTCGTTGGCGATGTTGTAAAGCTCGACCTTGTCGTGGTGGTAAAACTCGATGAGCTTCCAGTCGCCATCGCGAATGGAGGCGCCGGGTTTCCAAGAGGAACCGTGGTAATGCGGGTAATGCCAGTAGAGCGTGCGGCTGCCGGCGTCATTGCCTCGGAGCTGGCTCAGCAGGCTTTGGCCGTCGGCATGCAGCTTAGGTTGCGCGGGTAACCCGGCGAGATCGAGCATGGTGGGAAAGAAATCCATACTGACCAACGGTTTGTGCGACACACTGCCGGGTTGAGTAACGCCGGGGGCGCGGATGATCGTGGGCTCGCGCACGCCGCCCTCGTACAGCTCGTGCTTCTGCCCGCGGTACGGCCAATTGCGCTCGATCGTGACCGGGTCGAAGCGCGACGGCTTGACGCCCTCGGGCGTGAAACCGACCGGCTCCGAGACATCCTGGAAGATTTCCTGCAGTACGCCGGGCGCATGAACCTCTCCGCCACCCCCATTGACTTGGCGAAGTTGCTGCGGGAACTCGATGACTTTTTTCACCCCCAGTGCGATCAAGCCAACGTTCGATTTGAACTCGAAGTCCCTTCCGAACCAGTCACCATCCACGCGGATGCCGCCTTGCTCAAACAAGCCCTGCTGAACCTAATGCTGAACGCCGTACAAGTGCTTGACGGACAAGAGGGGGCAACCCTCCGTCTGAGATTGAGCACCGAGGACGCATCCGTCAATGTTCGGGTTGAGGACAACGGTCCCGGCATCGAGCCCGACCGGCTTGAAACCATCTTTCGCCCCTACTGGTCAAGCCGCGCGGGAGGGACCGGACTTGGTCTGCCGGTCACGCGGCGGATTGTGGAAGCCCACCACGGCGAGATCAGCGTCCAGAGCACGCATGGTGAAGGCACACGCTTTGACATCGTGCTGCCAAACACCCCCCCCAGTGACGAAGAGACCGAAAGATCAACTTTCTGAACGGTCGCGCCGACTCAATCCAAGAAATCGCCTGAGGCCAATCGCTCAGGGACATAGGTCTCGGTGACGTACGAAATTTCCTTGGTGATCAGCGATTCCACTTCCATTTTGAAGCCGTTCCGAAGCATCCGCTCGATCTCTTTTTTCCAAGGTCGGCGATCGGCGAACCATGGATAGGCCATGATTTCTTTG
>CAJWVY010000150.1 GCA_913048135.1 uncultured Verrucomicrobiales bacterium | reverse complement strand
TGCACTTCACGCATCAGATCATCCAAGGCAGTCGCATCACCTGCGAGTTCCGCAGGCAGTCTCTTTATAGCTAGCTCGTCACCGGTCTGTTCATCGACTGCCAACCACACTTCGCCACGACCGCCACGACCGAGTTGCTTTACCAGTTTGTAACGGCCGGCGAGAATCTGTGATGAACCCGATTCCGGTTGATTCGTCTGAAGCTGGATCCAGCAATCTCCGGCCTGAATAGTTTGCCCCGGATAAGCTCGCACTCGCCCGAGCACGGCGGCCCCATCAAGAAATGTTCCGCCGCCTGACCCGGAAGTGTCTTCAATGAAAAACTCCCCCTCGCGCACCTCCAGCCGGGCATGCAACTCCGCGGCTGTGTCCACTTTTAATTGCGCCCCAGCACCCGAGCCGATCACATAAATACCCTCCCCCAACAGGTAATCGGCAAACACCAGCCCATCGGAACGGGCCAGCAGCACCTTGAGCGGAGAATCAGACATGGGAAGAATGGCGGAGAGGGGGGGATTCGAACCCCCGGTAGAAGGAATACCCCCTACGCCGGTTTAGCAAACCAGTGCATTCGACCACTCTGCCACCTCTCCGGCCGGGTCGGCGGTGAACATAATCATTTCGCTGCCGCGAGTCAAAGCCAATGCTGCAACATCCAGTCCTGGGTCACGACCAGCGAGGCGTCGCGACTGGATGTCTCAAGTTAGTCAGCTTGTCCGATGGAGCTTACGGTAACGCCAACTTTTCAATGGAAACTACATTCATGCGAAGACAGCATTCTCGGAGAAATTGTTTCAGTTGCATATGTGGCCGACATAAAATACGAGGATCACTCTCGAACCAACGTAACTAGGCCTCAAACCCCTCCCTCATCGGACCCTGCAAGTAGATAAGCCATTTCCCTTGCCTTTTTATAGGCTCCGCTGGATTCTTGGGCATGGAGGTGGCCTTGCCCATCATTTTGTTTGTAGCCGGCTTTGTCGTGGGCGGTTTTGTCGTTTGGCAAATGAAACAGCGCGAGTTGGAGGATCGGCGGCGTTCGGAGGAGGAACTCGAGGCCGCTTTCGGCAATCTTTCCCGGCAGGCACTGACCGAAAACCAAACGCAGTTCCTGGAGCTGGCTCGCGGTGAATTCCAGAAATTGGAGAAGCATTCGGGCGAGCAGTTAAACCAGAAAAAGGAACTGATCGACACTAGCCTGCAAAACATCACCACCTCGATCCTGCAGCTCAACCAAGGCACCGCCCGGTTGCATGGCCAGGTGGAGAGTTCCACCAAGCGCATTGAAAATCTGACGGAGACCACTAATCAACTGCGCCAAATTCTTTCCAGCAGCCAAGCTCGCGGCCAATGGGGCGAGCGTATGGTTGAGGACATCCTCAATTTGCTCGGCATGTTGGAGGGGAAAAATTACGACAAACAAACCACTGAAGGCACCGACCGACCGGACTTCACGTTCCACCTCCCCAAAGGCAAACGCCTGAACATGGACGTGAAATTTCCGATCACCCATTACGAACAATTTCTCTCGACCGAAGACGAGCCCACGCGTGCTGCCGAGAAGAAGCAGTTCCTCACCGACATCCGCGGCCATGTTAAGGCAGTAAGCGGCCGGTCCTATATTGATCCCGCTGGCGGTACGGTGGATTACGTGCTGCTCTTCATCCCGAACGAAAGCATTTACAGTTTCATCAATCAGGAAGACCACGAGCTGATGGATTTCGCGCTGGAAAAGCGCATCGTGCTTTGCTCTCCACTTACGCTTTACGCCATCCTGTCGCTCATCCGCCAGTCCGTGGCCAGCTTTGCCGTGGAACAACGCGCCGGCGACCTACAGCAGTTGGTTCAGAAATTCAGCGAGCAATGGGTTAAATACAACGAAAAAGTCGAGTCAGTAGGCAAATCGTTGACCACCACCCAGAAACATTTCGATGATCTCAACAGCACCCGCACCAAGGCACTGGAACGGCCGATGGACAAAATTATTGGGCTAAACCTTGAGGATTCGGCCACGGTGGAAACCGAAGATTCCGAATAACCTCAGATTTGCTCGAATACAGCAAATTTGCTATCGTCTTTGTCCTGATGATGACTTGGCGCTTCATGCTGTTGGCGGGGATTCTAACCGCCCAATTCCCGCTATTCAGCGAAGAAAAACTGCCCGAGACCGTGCAGTTCAATCGCGATATCCGCCCCATCCTTTCCAACAAATGTTTCACCTGCCATGGGCCGGACGAAAAACGTCGCAAAGGCAAACTGCGTCTGGATGTGGAAGCGGAAGCCAAAGCAGACGTCATTGTGGCCGGCAAGTTGGCTGATAGTGAATTCTGGGCACGCATCACCTCCACCGATGCCGATGAACTCATGCCGCCGGCCAAAGCCAAAAAACCGCTAACGCCCAAAGAGGTTGCTCTTTTTAAGCGCTGGATTGAACAAGGCGCCAAATACGAAGGGCACTGGGCGTTCATCAGCCCCAAGACTCCAACGCCGCCCAAGGGCAACTTGAAATGGGGTCACAATCCAATTGATCATTTTGTCCTGAAACAACTCGAGGCCAACGGCCTCAAGCCCACAACGGAAGCGACACGGGAGCTACTCATTCGCCGGGTGACCTTTGACCTCACCGGACTGCCGCCGACCTTGGCAGAAGTGGATGCGTTCGTGAATGACAAGAGCCCGAACGCCTACGAAAAAGTCGTCGACCGCCTGCTCGCCTCCAAGTCGTACGCCGAGCGGATGACCCTTCACTGGATGGATGTAGCGCGTTATGGCGACAGCAGCGTGCACCACGCCGACGGCCCACGCACCATGTGGCCCTGGCGCGATTGGGTGATCAACGCGTATCACACGAACAAATCCTTCAAGGATTTTGCCACTGAACAACTCGCCGGCGATCTCATGCCCAACGCTACGGTGGATCAGAAAATCGCCACCGGCTTCAACCGCAACCACGGCACCACCGATGAAGGCGGCTTGATCGTAGAGGAATACCGCGTGGAATACGTGGTCGATCGTGTGAAAACCACCGGCAATGTCTTCCTCGGTCTCAGCATCGAGTGCGCCCAATGCCACAGCCACAAGTATGATCCCATATCGCACAAGGAATACTACGAATTTTTCGCGTTCTTCAACAACAACGCCGACAGCGGCAAACAAACTCGTGGCGGCAACGCCCCGCCAATGGTCGATGTCATCAGCAAGGAAAGCCAAGCCAAGCGCCAAGCCGCCGAGGCCAAGCTGAAAGCTGCCAATGAAAAGATCGTCGCCCACCGCAAAGGCGTGCAGGCCGAGTTCGAGAAATGGACAGTCGAAGCCGGTAAAAATGTGGACGCCCAACCAAATGAACCAGCCGGATTGCTGGCTCATTTTCCGCTCGATGAATTCAAGGACCGCAAGGGCGTCGACTTTGTGAATGAGAAGAATGAGGTCAAATGGGAAGGCGGCGGACGCACGGTCGCCGGCCAGACCGGTCAGGCCTTCCGGGTCGAGGGCAACGGCTTCATCAACGTAAAAGGCGTGCAACCGCCGGAATGGAATCAGCCCTTCAGCTTCGGTTGCTGGGTAAAGCCCGATGCCGGCAATGCCAACGGCGCGCTCTTTAGCAAAATGGATGAAGGGAACGCATACCGCGGATTTGACCTGTGGTTGCAGCAAGGTTCCGTGGGCACACACCTCGTTTCCAAATGGCAGGACAACGCCATCAAGGTCGTCAGCAAGGCCAAGGTACCCCCCAAGAAGTGGACGCATGTGTTTGTCACCTACGACGGCAAGGGCAAGGCCGCCGGCACCAAGATCTACATCAACGGCAAAGTGCAGGAGCACAACATTGAAGCCGATGGCCTGAACGACACCATCCAAACGCCGAAAACATTTCGCATTGGCCGCCGCTTCAATACCTCGCAGGCCAACAACATTGAGATAGACGAAGTCCGCCTTTACGGCCGGGAATTGATCGCGGCCGACATCAATGCCGTCAGTGGCAGCGACCCCATCGCACCCCTGCTCGCCATTACACCAGATAAGCGCACTCCTAAACAAACCGAGGCACTGCTCAACCATTATCTCAATAACATCGACCAAGCCCACCAAAAACTGGCTGCCGAGAAACGCACCGCCGAGGCAGAGATTGCCGCCGTCAACAAGAACAAGGTCAACACTATGATCATGGGCGACCGCGGCGACATGCGGAAAACCTACGTGCTCGATCGCGGCCATTATGAGCACCCGCTGAAGGAGGAAGAGATTAAGCCCGGCGTGCCGGCCTTTCTGCCCCCCATGCCCGAAGACGCCCCGGCCAATCGTCTTGGCCTGGCCCAATGGCTAACACGCCCCGATCACCCGCTTACCGCGCGCGTAGCCGTGAACCGTTACTGGTCTCTACTCTTCGGCCAGGGCATTGTGAAATCTGTTTCCGATTTCGGCACGCAAGGCGCCTGGCCCACACACCCTGCCCTGCTCGATTGGTTGGCCACGGACTTCGTAAAGAACGACTGGAATATAAAACACACCTTCAAACAAATCGTCATGAGCGCCACCTACCGGCAATCCTCCAAACTGAATCGTGAGCTCTACAATCGGGATCCGGAAAATAACCTGATCGCCCGCGGCCCGCGCTTTCGTTTGCAGGGCGAGTTTGTGCGCGACAATGCCCTCGCCGTCAGCGGGTTGCTGGTGGATCAAGCCGGCGGCCCTGGTGTGAAGCCCTACCAACCGCCCGGCCTCTGGAACGAGGTTAGCCTAGGCGGCAATGTCCGGTTCCGACAAGATACCGGCGAGAACCTCTACCGAAAGAGTATGTACACCTACTGGAAACGCTCTGCGCCTGCGCCTTCGATGACCATTTTCGATGCGCCCACACGCGAGAAATGCATGGTAGAACGGCCACGCACCAACACGCCTTTGCAGGCGTTGGTAACCCTGAACGATCCCCAGTTCACCGAGGCCGCCCGCAATCTCGCCCAGCGCATGATAAAAGAAGGCGGCCAAACCGCGCAGGACCGCGTTACTTACGGCTACCGGCTCGTGGCCGCCCGCAAACCGAAGCCCATCGTGGCCAACATACTGGTAGCTGCCTATAATGAGGAATTGGAGAATTTCAAGAAGAACACGGAAGCCGCCGACAAACTCCTTGATGTGGGCGAATCTAAGCGTGACGAGACCATCAACAATGCTGAGCACGCGGCTTGGACCATTGTGGCCAGCATGCTCCTGAACCTCGACGAAGTAATCACCCGACTGTAACCGCCATGAACCTCACCGATCCCGCATACCAAAACGGCCTACTGCAAACGCGGCGCGAACTAATCTTCAACACCGCCAAATGCCTTGGCGGCGCCGCCCTTGGCTCACTGATGGCACCAGATCTGATCGCCGCCCCCAAGGCCAACTCACGCGGCGGCCTACCCGGCGTGCCCCACTTTGCCCCCAAGGCCAAGCGCATCATCATGTTGTTTAATTCCGGCGGCCCCAGCCATATCGACATGTTCGATTACAAGCCAGCTATGCGCGATTTTCACGGCGAGGAACTGCCCGACTCCGTCCGCAACGGCCAACGGCTGACCACCATGACCAGCGGCCAAAAATCGTTCCCCTGTGTCGCTCCGATGTTTGAATTCAAGCGCATGGGCCAACACGGCACATGGGTGAACGAGACTCTGCCGCACATTGGCAGCGTGGCCGACGACATCACCATCATTAAGTCGATGCACTCCGAGGCCATCAATCATGACCCGGCCATCACCTATATTCTCACCGGTACGCAGCAGCTCGGCAAACCCAGCTTCGGCTCATGGATTAGTTATGGTTTGGGCAGCCCGAACAAGAATCTGCCGTCATACATTGTGATGATCTCACGTGGCTCCGGAGCATCGAATCAGGCCCTTTACTCTCGCTTGTGGAGCAGCGGCTTCCTACCCAGCAAACATCAGGGAGTAAATCTCCGTAGCGGCAAAGAACCCGTGTTGTACCTCAAGGACCCGGAGGGAATCGACCGCGATCTGCGCCGCCGCATGCTTGACGGAATCTCCAAGATCAATCAGGAACAGTTTGAGGAATTCGGCGATCCCGAAACTCAAACCCGCATTTCTCAGTACGAGATGGCCTTCCGCATGCAGTCTAGCGTGCCGGAGTTGATGGATGTTACTAAGGAACCCAAGAGCGTGACGGACCTGTACGGCCCCGACGCCCAACGGCCCGGCTCGTTTGCCCGCAACTGCATCCTCGCCCGCCGCATGGCCGAGCGCGGCGTACCGTTTATCCATCTCTTCCACCGCGGCTGGGATCATCATGGTGGATTACCCGGTAAATTCCCGAAACAGTGCAAGGATATCGATCAACCAGCCGCTGCCCTGATCAAAGATCTCAAACAGCGTGGAATGCTAGATGAGACGCTGGTCATTTGTGGCGGAGAATTTGGCCGCACGATCTACTCACAAGGGAAACTCACCGAGACCAATCACGGGCGCGACCACCATAGCCGGTGCTTCACCACCTGGGTTGCCGGCGGCGGATTCAAGGCCGGTTATGAACACGGGCAAACCGATGATCATAGCTACAACATCGTTAAGGATCCTGTGCACATCAACGACCTGAACGCTACACTTCTACAGCAGATGGGCATTGATCACGAGCGCCTCACCTACCGATTCCTCGGACTGGATCAACGCCTCACCGGCGTGGAAGGCGCCAAAGTGATCCCGCAATTGGTGGCCTAAGACCTTACGCGCCAGCGCCTTCAGGCTCTAGATCTCCGGAAGTCACGGAATCGTCCTCCATGTACCCGTCCACGATGGCGGCCCCCACGGAGTCCCCGAAGCAGTTCACGGCCGTCCGGAACCGAAGGGAGAGCAGCTCCGGATCATCTGCCAAGCCGGGCCCATCGAGGATCCCACCGCCGCCACCAGGCTGGAGCCTCCCAGGAGACGCTGCTCACGCTCCAAAGCCAGACTATCCTCCCGGCTCCAAGCCAGTCCCCCACGTTCATCAT